>FR892242.1:40979-41640 GCA_000433115.1 Ruminococcus sp. CAG:382 | reverse complement strand
CCGATTCTTTTTTTACATGGGTGTGAGAGGAAGTCGGAGGATATTTTCGCACTTGCCCTCGCAGGAGAGAAGATACTTGACGGGGATCGGGTTTGGCTTTGAAAACAGAAATTCGACAAGCGGCATCATCGCCGCCATTTTTTTTGCCGCAAGCGCGTTTTTGCCGCTTCTGAAGCACGACCATATTTCTTTCATACGGCGGGGCGCAACGTTTGACGCCACGGAAATTATACCGTCTGCGCCGACGGACAGCATGGGCAGAAACAGCTCGTCACTCCCGGAATACAAATGCGTCCCCTCCGGACACAGCGAAAGAGTTTTTGCCGCGGCAGAGACACTGCCACCCGCCTCCTTTATACCGCCGAAAAGCGGGAGCGACGACAGACGCAGGTATGTAGCCGGTTCTATGTTTACGCCCGTGCGGGACGGTACATTATAGACAATGAGCGGCTTATCCGACGATTCGGCTATGGCTTTGTAATGCTCGTAGATACCGTCCTGAGTACATTTGTTGTAATACGGAGTTACGGCAAGCAGTGCGTCCGCGCCGACCGCGCCGGCGTGTGCCGCAAGCTCACAGGCGTGCGAGGTGTTGTTGCTTCCGCAGCCCGCAATGACCGGCACTCTCCCATGAACCTGCTTTATCACAAATTCGACGACG
>FR892242.1:35372-40961 GCA_000433115.1 Ruminococcus sp. CAG:382 | reverse complement strand
GACGCTCTTTCGTTCTTCATCGCTCATCGTGGACGCCTCGCCCGTCGTGCCGCAGACAACAAGTGCATCGATTCCGTTTGTGAGCTGTTCTTCTATCAGACGGCAGAACGATGCATAATCTATTCCTTTATCGGTAAACGGCGTTATGAGTGCCGTTGCCACTCCTTTGAATACAGGGGTTGACATGATGCTTGTTCCTTTCATATAAATTCTTTTTATATCAATAATTTCGCTATTGAAAAATGTGTTCGTGTGCGATATAATACACTTGATAAAGTATATTCAAGAGGCGACCTTCATGTCAAATTCCCCCGATTTAATGCTGCGCTCATCATACTACTACGACCTGCCGCAGCAGCTTATCGCTCAGACTCCGGCAGAAAAGCGGGATATGTCCCGTCTGCTCGTCCTTGACCGGAAAACCGGCGAGGTCACGCACCGTCATTTTCACGATATTACGGATTATCTGCGGGCGGGCGACTGCCTGGTCATAAATGACACTAAAGTCATTCCGTCAAGACTTTTTGCGAAAAATCCCGATCACGCCGGAGAGGTCGAGGTGGTTTTACTTTCGCGCTCCAAGGATGGCGGCGACAGGTGGGAATGCCTTGTACGCCCCGGCAAAAAGGCAGTTGTCGGTGACAGGCTCGTATTTTCCGACGAGCTTTCCGCAACGGTCGTCGGAATCGGCGACGAGGGAGTACGCATTATGGATTTCGGCTATTCGGGCAATTTCATGGAAATTCTCGACCGCATCGGGATGATGCCGCTTCCGCCGTATATTACCGAAAAACTTGACGACAAAAACAGATATCAGACGGTTTACGCAAAATACGAAGGCTCAGCCGCCGCGCCTACCGCAGGACTGCACTTCACACCGGAGCTTCTCAAAACTCTGGAGAAAAACGGCGTCATTATTGCGAGGGTGTGTCTGCACGTCGGACTCGGCACGTTCCGTCCCGTCAAAGAAGATGATCTGCGCGACCATAAAATGCACGTCGAACACATCCGTGTGACAAAGGAAGCCGCCGACACGATTAATTCCGCGCGGGCAGCCGGCGGACGCATAATCTCGGTCGGCACCACCTCATGCCGCACGCTTGAAAGCTGTGCCGACGAAAACGATATTCTGCATCCGTTTGAAGGCGAAACGGGTATTTTCATATATCCCGGCTATAAGTTCAGAATGATCGACGGACTTATCACGAACTTCCACCTGCCCGAATCGACGCTGCTTATGCTTGTTTCCGCTTTCGCGGGATATGAGCACGTCATGAATGCCTATAAGCAGGCAGTGGAGCAAAAATACAGGTTTTTTTCATTTGGAGACGCCTGCCTTCTGCTGTAATTATCGGCAGGTCATGTCAAACGATATCATGGTTAATGCACGCTGATGAGGTATGGAAGTGAAAAAAGCAATTGTTATAATCGGCGCGACGGCGTCGGGGAAAAGCGCACTGGCGGCAGAGCTTTGCAAACGGTTTGACGGAGAGGTGATTTCTGCCGATTCGATGCAGGTATACCGTCGGATGGACATCGGTACGGCAAAGCCGACGGCGGATGAGCTGGCTGCCGTGCGGCATCATCTGATCGATATACGTGATTTCAACGAAAAATTTTCGGCTGCGGACTTCATCACGGAAGCCAAGACAGCTCTCGCCGATATTTCGGCGAGAGGCAGGTTGCCGTTTGTCGTGGGCGGTACCGGAATGTACAGTGAAATGCTGTTCGACTCATCGGCGTTTTCCGAAACCGGTCCCGACGAAGGAATACGCGAGAGCTTGCGTATGAAAGCCGAAAGCGAGGGCAATGCGTCGCTTTGGGAATACCTGCGGACCGTTGACCCGGAAGCTGCGGAAAAAGTGCATCCGAACAACGTCAAACGCGTTGTGAGATATCTCGAAATCTTTCTCACAACGGGGCTGACTCCCACCGAAATGAATGTGAAAAACAACAGCTTTGAGCGTGAGTATGAGCCGCTGATCTTCCGGATCGGACACGATGTCGCCGAAACG
Source organism: Ruminococcus sp. CAG:382 (assembly GCA_000433115.1). Lineage (GTDB taxonomy): Bacteria > Bacillota > Clostridia > Oscillospirales > CAG-382 > UBA1206. Next base: position 38,946 of record FR892242.1, on the reverse strand, counting down.
TATGAACGTATCGACAGACGTGTTGACATCATGATGGAGGCGGGACTTGCCGCGGAGGCGGAAGAGCTGTGGCGCGACGGACTTGCGTCGGCGCCGACGGCGTCACAGGCGATAGGCTATAAGGAGCTTTTCCCGTATTTCGAAGGAAAAGCGTCTCTCGATGACTGCGTTTCGCTCATAAAACAACACAGCCGCAACTATGCAAAGCGGCAGAAAACATATTTCAGGCGCGTCAGGAACGCGATCTACGTTCCGGCAGAAGATGCTCTGCGCATATGCAGTGAGGCGCTCTCTTCCGACATAAACACATGAACAATTTTTCAAAGCAGATACTTATCGGACTTGCCGCGCTGGCTGCGGTGGCATATCTCGGATTACAGCTTTCGCTGAACATCGGTACGATGATCGACATCGACTACGCCACATACGCCACGGCAAACGACGACATAACAACGGACGCGTATTTTTTCCGCGAGGAAACCGTCCTCACCTCTCAGTACAGAGGTACAAACACATATTTTTACTCGGACGGCGAAAAAGTCGCGCTCGGATCGGATGTTGTTGCGGTCTACGCTTCTTCGTCTGACGCGAGTCTTCAGGCAAAGATAAACTCGCTCAACCGTAAGATCAAGCTGCTTGAAATGTCGTCGGTGACGAAAACGTATTCCACAAGCGATATATCCCGAATGGACGAGACTATCTCCGACGATATACTGTCGATCCTCAAAGCGGTGGACGACAGCTCGATCTACAACGCGACGCTCGGCGAGACCGATCTGCTCATAACGCTGAACCGCCGCCGCTCCGTACTCGGAGTCACCGTCAGCTATGATATGCAGATCGACAGCTACAAGGCTCAGAAGCAGCAGCTTGAAGCCCGGCTCTCGGGCAGCTCGGCGATACAGAAGGCTCCCGTTTCGGGCATATTCTATTCGACGGTCGACGGTTACGAAAACATATTCACCAAAAAAACCGTTGACACCATGACGATGGAGGATTACTACGCGCTGTCGTCGGCAACACCGGACCAATCCCTTCTCGGCGGCGCGACGGGCAAGCTTGTCACATCGTCAAAATGGTATATCAGCGTATGCCTTGACAAGCGTGAGGCGGCGCGCCTTACAGACGGAAAAAGCAGCTCATATAAATACAAAGTGAGTTTTCCCTACTCCGGAGACAGAACCGTTGACATGAAGCTTGAGCGCAAAATCAGTCAGACCGATTTTGACACGGTGGTACTCATTTTTTCAAGCGGCGAAGCCATTGAGGGCTTCAACTTCACTCGGGCACAGCCCGTGAATATAACGCGTGAGACGTATACGGGGCTTCGTATTCCCGTTTCGGCGCTCCGCATTGTCGACGGGCAGAAGGGCGTTTACGCGCTCGACGGCAATGTTGTGATCTTCAAGACGGCAGAGCCGCTTTACGAAGATAACGGATATTACATATGCGCGCTTCCCGATAGGACAAAGCCCGATGCGCGCGACGCGAAAAAGCTGTCGCTGCACGACGTCGTCGTCACTACGAGCAAGGGCATCGAAGTCGGAAAAATCGTATCATAGAAAAGTGGTTTCAATACATATGACAGAGCTTGAGCAAAATGTTAAACAGGTGCTTTCAACCGTAAACGGCAGGGCGACGGTACTCGCCGCGACAAAGACAGTCGCGCCCGAACGCATCAACCTGATATACGACATGGGCATCCACACGATCGGCGAAAACCGCGTTCAGGAGCTTCTCGAAAAATACGACGCGCTGGACAAGCGCTTCGATATTCATTTCATCGGTCGGCTTCAACGCAATAAGGTAAAATATATCATCGGCAAGGTCAGCCTCATCCACTCGCTGGACAGCGTTCCGCTTGCCGAGGAAATCGACCGCCGCTCCGAGGCGGCAGGACTTGTCACGTCCTGTCTTGTCGAGGTCAATGCGGGCGGCGAGGAATCGAAGGGCGGCATTACTCCCGAAGAGCTGCCGTCATTCCTTGAAAAAATATCCTCTTTCAGGCATATAAAGGTACGCGGATTGATGACCATACCGCCCAAATGTGAGGATAGTGAAAAAAAACTTGAGTATTTCCGAAAAATCAGAGGAATTTTTATTGACAATCGGGCAAAAAAAGTGGATAATAGTATTAGCATGGACGTATTGTCTATGGGCATGACCCACGACTATCCGGAAGCACTCCAATGCGGCGCTACAATTGTCCGTATAGGCGAGGGAATTTTCGGAAAACGAATATATAATACCAATTCGGAGGAATAAAATATCATGGGACGTATAATTGATTTTATCAAAGGCAACGAATACACCGATGACGAAGAAGTCGGCGGATACGAAACCGAAGAATTTGATGCCGTTGAAGATGAAAACACCGCTGCCCCCGTGTCTCAGCGCGCAAGCAGCGGAGTCAGCTCTTCCACTGCACTCGAAATGAAGGTATGCCGTCCTTCCAAGTTTGAAGAGTGTACCGAGATCGCAAAGCACCTGCTCAACAACAAGACCGTTGTGCTCAACCTTGAGGATGCAAACAAAGAAACCATCATGCGTATAATCGACTTCCTTTTCGGTGTCACCTTCGCCATCGAAGGCAACCTCAAGAGAGTCGCAAGCTCCACGTACATAATCACTCCCAAGAACGTTGAAGTCGACGGCGACCAGAACGGTATGCCCAAGCCGGCTCAGCCCGCTGCTCAGCCTCAGCAGAAGCCGAGAGATCTGTTTTAATTAATCCAAACGAGCAAACCTCAGCCGGAGGAGGAGCTTTTCCTTCTCCGCGCTGATATGACAATAGAGACAATATGAATCTGATCCTTATTTTCTGCGGCACGGTTGTCGTCCTCGTGATGGCGCTGATGACGCTGATTGTCGTCCGTTCGCTGTATCAGATGTTCTATGAGGAAGGCGGAATGTTTTACAGCTTCCTTTATGCGACGACCGAGCCGGTAATATCACCGGTACGGTCAGTTTTGTCGCGCACAAAGCTGTTCGACTCTCTGCCTATCGATCTATCAAGTATCTTCACATGGATACTTCTCATGCTCGTGCGGATGATTCTGACAAGTATATAAAAGCAATAACGGAAAGGAAACGGGACAATGCTTGCACCTCATGAACTGAAAAACAAAACCTTCGGCAAGGCTGTCAGAGGATACAACCCCAACGAGGTCGATGATTACATCGATTTCTTAATCGAAAAATATACCGAGCTTTACCGCGAAAACGACGAACTTGAGCGCAAGCTGAAAATCGTCGTCACCAACCTTGACGAAATACGCGACGAGGAGGAATCCATCCGCGCCACGCTTGTCAAGGCTCAGCAGCTTGGCGAAAAGATCGTCCGCGAGGCAAACGAAAAAGCGGATGCCATCACCGATTCCATAAAAACACGCTGCGAGGCGATCATAACCGACTTCCGCAAGCAGTATTCTGCCGAGCGCAAGGAGGTGTGGCAGCTCCGCAACACCGTACTCGATTTCAAGAAAAACGTATATGAGCTTTACCGCGACCACATTGAGGAGCTTCAGTCGATATCGGTAAACGAACTGGAGCAACTTGTCATACCCGAGGATAA
>FR892242.1:31166-35277 GCA_000433115.1 Ruminococcus sp. CAG:382 | reverse complement strand
AGGATCTCAATGTCACCGAGCCTGTCACTCAGGAGACAGACTTCACCATGGACGAGGAAAAAACAAAGGCTGCTGACGCCGACACTACCGAGGAAGACGACGGACTCGATTTCATCGACAAGCTCGATAAGGTCGACAAAGACTGATAACCAGGACAATAACTTCAAGTATATAAAAGAAGGACAAGAGCAAATGGCAAAAGATTACAAGGATACGCTCAATTTACCCGCAACCGAATTCCCGATGAGGGCAGGTCTGCCGGTAAAAGAGCCGGAAACCCTCAAACGCTGGGAAAGCGAAAATCTGTATGAAAAGATGCTGGCGCACAACGCGGATAAGCCCCTGTTCGTCCTCCATGACGGACCTCCCTTTTCAAACGGCAACATCCACATGGGTCACGCACTCAACAAGATACTCAAGGATATCATAAACAAATCCAAGTCCATGGGCGGCTTCAAAGTTCCGTTCATTCCGGGCTGGGATAACCACGGTATGCCCATTGAATCGGCAATCATCAAGCAGTCGAAGCTCGACCGCAACAAGATGACAATATCCGAATTCAGAAGCAAGTGTCAGGATTTCGCGCAGAATTTCGTGGAGCTTCACAAAGCTTCCTTCAAGCGTCTCGGTGTTTTCGGTGACTGGGAAAACAGCTATCTCACCATGCGCCCGTCCTTTGAAGCAAAGGAAATCCGTATATTCGGCAAAATGTATGAGCAGGGCTATATCTTCAAGAATCTGAAGCCAGTTTATTGGTGCGCTCACGACGAGACGGCTCTCGCCGAAGCCGAGATCGAATATAAGGACGACCCCTGCACATCAATCTATGTCAAGTTCGCAGTAAATAACGACAACGGCTTTTTCGGCGACACGACAAACACATATTTCATAATTTGGACGACCACCCCCTGGACATTGCCGGGCAACCTTGCCATTGCGGTTCATCCGAGGGATGAATACTGCCTTGTCAGCGCAAGCGACGGCAACAGATATATTGTTGCGACAGCACTCTGCGATAAGACGCTCAAGTCGGGCGGCATTGAAAAGGTCGAAATCCTCAAAACATTCCCGGGCGGCGCACTTGAGGGCATGACCGCACGTCATCCTTTCCTTGACCGTGACAGTCTGCTTGTCACTGCCGAATATGTCACAATGGACAGCGGTACGGGCTGTGTTCATACAGCTCCCGGATTCGGTGCGGACGACTATGTCACCGGTATGAGATATCATCTGCCCATCCTCGTCCCCGTTGACGACAAGGGATATCAGACAGAAGAAGCCGGTCCCTACGCCGGTATGAGATATGATATATCCAACACGAAAATCGTGGAGGATATGAAGGAAAGCGGCGCGTTGTTTGCCTCCGAGGTTTTCACGCACAGCTATCCGCACTGCTGGCGCTGCGGCAATCCCATCATTTTCCGTGCGACTCCGCAGTGGTTCTGCTCAGTCAGCAAATTCCGCGACGAAGCTATCGAAGCCTGCAAGCACGTTCAGTGGATGCCTGAATGGGGTGGCGAACGCATTGTTTCCATGATAAAGGAGAGAGCCGACTGGTGTATCTCCCGTCAGAGACACTGGGGTCTGCCGATTCCCGTATTCTACTGCGATTGCGGTGAAATTATCTGCAACAGCGAAACGATCGACAGCGTCGCAAAGATATTCGAAGAAAAAGGCTCGAACGCGTGGTTTGAAATGTCCGCCGAGGAGCTTCTGCCCCACGGATTCAAATCCCCCAAGTGCGGCGGTACCCACTTCGTAAAAGAAACAGACACTCTCGACGGCTGGTTCGACAGCGGCTGCACGCATTTTGACGTTCTCGAAAACAACCCCGACATGCATTGGCCCGCAGACCTCTATCTCGAAGGCGGTGACCAGTACAGAGGCTGGTTCCAGTCCTCCCTGCTCACGGCAGTTGCCGCAAAGCACAGCGGCGCGCCCTACAAGGCTGTCCTCACAAACGGCTGGACGGTTGACGGCGAAGGCAGGATCATGCACAAGTCGCTCGGCAACGGTGTTGACCCGCAGGACATCATCAAACAGTACGGCGCGGATATAATCCGTCTCTGGGTCGCGGCAAGCGACTACACCGTTGACGTTCACACCTCAAACGCCATATTCAAGCAGCTTTCCGAAAGCTACCGCAAGATAAGAAACACTGTACGCATTCTGCTTGCAAACCTTAACGATTTTGACCCCAAGCGCGATATGGTTCCCGTTGACCAGCTTGCCGACCTTGACAAGTGGGCGCTTTCCCGCCTGAACAACCTTGTCAGAGATGCACGCGCTTCATACGACAGATATCAGTTCCATATCGTTTATCACGATATTCACAATTTCTGCTCCATCGACCTGTCTAAGCTCTATATCGATATCACGAAGGACAGACTTTATTGCGAGGCAAAGGACTCGGTATCCCGCCGTGCGGCGCAGACGGTTATGTACCTTGTAGCCGATGATCTCATCAGGCTGATCGCGCCTATTCTTGCGTTCACCTCCGAGGAGGCATGGGGCTATCTGCCACATACGGACACCGACAATGTCGAAAGCGTGTTCCTGAACGACCTGCCCTCATTCCGCGATGAGTATTCATTCAAGGCAATCGAAGATAAATATGAAGCGATGTTCGCATACCGCGATGATGTCATGAAAGCTCTGGAGCTTGCACGTGCCGACAAGAAGATCGGCAAATCGCTCGACGCACACGTTGTCATTTACGGTTCTGCCGACAACGACGCAATGAAGCACTTTGCGGAGTTTGCCTCTGAGCTTCCCGAAATATTCATGACAAGCGGCGCGACCCTCAGCAACGACGCGGCGCCTGCGACCGCTTTTGCAGAGACCGAACACGGCATTGCCGTTGACGTTCTTCCCGCAAAGGGCGAAAAGTGTGTCCGCTGCTGGATAAGCACCGAGCATCCCGAACACGATGAGGACGGTCAGGTTCTCTGTGCGAGATGCAAGAAAGCGCTGTCATGTTAGCTTTTCTGATCGTTCTGGGCGTTGTCGTTCTTGACCAGGTCTCGAAATTCTTCACACGTCTGAATCTCGATATCGGAGAAAGAGTTCCGCTTATACCGAACGTTGTGGGACTTACCCGTTCGGAAAACACCGGTGCGTCCTTCGGCATTCTCAAGGACGCGCGATGGGTCTTCATGGTGACCTCCATTGTCGCGATAGTCGCCCTTGTCGGTCTTCTGATATATCATTACCGTCAGCCGGTGTCCGAGCGACGCAACACGCTTTTTGTCGTGTCGGTCGCATTTATCCTCGGCGGGGGTATCGGCAACATGATCGACCGTCTGTTTGTGACCGGCTCGACCGGAGAAAAGGTCGTTACCGACATGATCGAGCTTCTGTTCGTGGATTTTGCCATCTTCAATGTTGCGGACAGTTTTATCTCGGTCGGTGCGGTTCTGCTTTGCATATATGTTGCGTTCTTTGAGACAAAATACGAAAAGGCACACCGTAAGGACAAGGCGGAAAATGCCCATGGGTGAGCTCGTTTCGCTTAATGTGACTCAGGAGCATGACGGTGCGCGGATTGACAGCTTTGTCGCGTCGGCAACGGAGCTCAGCCGTTCGTTTGCCCAATCTCTTGCCGATGACGGTAAAATCACCGTTGACGGCAGGAACGTAAAAAAGAATTACAGGTTGTCATGCGGCGAAACCGTCTGTTTTGAGCTCCCGGAGCCCGAGCCGGATGACGCGAAGCCGCAGGACATCCCGCTTGATATTGTATATGAAGACGACAGTCTGCTCGTCGTCAACAAGCCGCAGGGGATGGTTGTCCACCCCGCAAACGGCAATCCCGACGGAACGCTTGTCAACGCATTGCTTTTTCATTGCGCCGGAAGGCTTTCCACAATAAACGGGGTCGTCCGCCCCGGCATCGTTCACCGCATTGACAAGGACACGGCGGGGCTTCTCATCGTCGCAAAAACCGACGAGGCTCATCGCGGACTTGCAGAGCAGATTGCGGTACACAGCTTCGTCCGCCGCTATGAAGCAGTCGTTGACGGCAACATAAAGGACGACACTTTTGTGCTCGACTTCCCTATCGGACGAAGCGAAAAGGACCGCAAAAAGATGGCGGTCACAACAAAAAACA
>FR892242.1:26650-31134 GCA_000433115.1 Ruminococcus sp. CAG:382 | reverse complement strand
TAATGCACTGACACGCGGTCGTGTTCTGGAGCGCTTTGACGGCTACACCCACGTTGAGCTGACGCTTGAAACGGGAAGAACGCATCAGATACGCGTACATATGGCGCATATCGGGCATCCCGTCACCGGCGACAGCGTATACGGCAGAAAAACAAACCCATTCGGGCTGACAGGTCAATGCCTGTTTGCACGTTACATCGGGTTCAGGCACCCTGTTACCGGTGAATTCATGGAGTTTTCCGGCGAGCTGCCCGACTTCTTTATAAATACACTGCAAAAACTTAGGAGATCGAAATGACTGAAGAAAAACAGCAATTCCTGACTGAAAAAGCACGGCAGGTCCGTAACCTTGCGCTGGACGGTATTTACGCAGCGCAGTCAGGTCATCCCGGCGGTTCGTTTTCTGCCGCCGACATTATCACCTATTTGTATTTTGACAAGCTGAATGTCGATCCGCAAAATCCGACAATGGATAGCCGCGACCGCTTCGTGCTGTCAAAGGGTCATTGCTGTCCCGCACTTTACGCCGCGCTTGCTATGAGAGGCTTTTTCGACGTATCCGAAATGCAATCGCTCCGTAAACTGGGCGCACTCCTTCAGGGCCACCCCGATATGAAAACGATTCCCGGAATCGATATGTCCACCGGTTCGCTCGGTCAGGGCGTTTCCGCTGCCTGCGGCATCGCAAAGGAGCTGAAGCGCAAGGGCAATCCCGCTCGCGTTTACTGCATGACGGGAGACGGTGAATCTGAAGAAGGTCAGGTCTGGGAAGCAGCTATGTTCGCTTCTCACTACAAGCTCGATAACCTCACGCTTTTCCTTGACTTCAACTGTCTCCAGATCGACGGTGACATACGCAGGGTGCTGAATCCCACGCCGTTTGATGAAAAATACAAGGCGTTCGGCTGGCACACCATCGTAATCGACGGTCATAATTTTGAGGAAATCGAAAAAGCCGTTGCCGAAGCGGAACAGACAAAGGGTATGCCCACCGCTATAATCTGCCGCACGATCAAGGGCAAGGGTGTTTCGTACATGGAAAACGTCGCCGACTGGCACGGAAAGGCTCCGAACGAAGAGCTTTACAAAATCGCAAAAGCCGAGCTTGCGTAAGGAGAGAAAAACGTCATGAAAAATATCGCAACACGCGCCGCATACGGCGAAGCACTCAGAGATCTGGGTGCGGATTACGACTTTGTGGTCATGGACGCCGACCTTTCCGGTTCGACGCAGACTGCTGTTTTCGGCAAGGTATATCCCGACCGCTTCATTAACTGCGGTATCGCTGAAGCCAATATGATTTCCGTAGCCGCAGGCATTGCCGCAACGGGCACTCCCGTTTTTGCTTCATCTTTTGCAATGTTCGCCTGCGGAAGAGCATATGAACAGATAAGAAATTCGGTGGGTTATCCCCATCTCAACGTAAAAATCGGCGCAAGCCACGCGGGAATCACTGTCGGTGAGGACGGCGCAACGCATCAGTACTGCGAAGACATCGCGGTCATGCGCACCATACCCGAAATGATGATTCTCAACCCCGCAGACGCGACCGAAGCGTACCACGCGACAAAAGCCGCGCTTTTGCATGACGGTCCCGTTTATCTCCGTCTGGGCAGATTTGCAGTGCCGGTCATATTCGACAGAGACAGCTATGTTTTCGATCCGAATAAGGCTGTTCCGATCAAAACGGGCGACGACGCTGTTATTTTTGCAACCGGTATTCTCGTTGACGCCGCAATCAAGGCTGCGGGAATTCTTTCCGCGGAAGGCATTGATGTTTCGGTCGTAAACGTACACACCGTAAAACCGCTCGACGAAAAAACGGTTCTTGAATTTGCCGCGCGCACCCGCCTTTGCATCACTGCGGAGGAACACACGATAATCGGCGGTCTCGGCTCCGCTGTTGCCGAGGTTCTTTGTGAAAAGCTGCCCACGCCGCTCGTGCGCGTCGGTATTGAGGACAAATTCGGAAAGTCCGGCAAGGCTGCCGAGCTTCTCGATTACTACGGTCTGAACGCCGCGGGTATTGCCGCCGCAGTCAGACGCGGTCTTGCGCTCAAAAAATAAAAATGGAATACAACATCGAAAAAGACCGGATATCCGAAGGCTATACCGTTATATGCGGCACCGATGAAGCAGGCCGCGGCCCGCTTGCCGGACCTGTATGCGCCGCCGCGGTGATATTGCCGACGGGGCTTGATTTGCCCGGTCTCAACGATTCGAAAAAGCTCACGGCAAAAAAACGTGAGCTGCTTTTCGATATGATAATAAATTCAGCCGTCTCATACGGTATCGCTTTTGCGGACAATCATGAGATCGACGAAATCAACATTCTGAACGCTTCCCAGCTTGCAATGCGCCGCGCCGTCGCAACGCTTGACCCGAAACCCGACCTTGTTCTGGTTGACGGCAACATCGCACGCGATTTCCCGATGAAAGCCGAGCCTATCGTCAAGGGAGACACGCTTTCTCCGTCGATCGCCGCCGCGTCAATACTCGCAAAGGTGACCCGTGACAGGCTTTGCGAAGAAATGGAAAAGGAATACCCCGGATACGGCTTTGCAAAGCACAAGGGATATCCCACCAAGGAGCATTACGCGGCTTTGAACAGACTCGGTCCCTGTCCGCTTCATCGTCTGTCGTTTTTGAAGAAAAAGAATGAGAACGTCTAAACAGACCGGAAGAGTCGGCGAGGAAGCAGCCGGAAGATATCTTGAAAAGAAGGGCTTTCGCGTTATCGCATCGGATTACGCAACATCCGGCGGCGAGCTTGATCTTGTGACATACAGGCAAGGTGCGCTTGTGTTCGTCGAAGTCAAAACGCGTTCAGGCAATGCGTTCGGTACGCCTGCGGAGGCTGTCGGAGACCTGAAGCGTCGCAGACTGCGCGCCGCCGCGAAAGGTTTTTGGCATGAGCAGCAGAAATACGGACGTATTCCCGTATGGTCACGGCTGAGACGCAATTTTGTGCTCCGCAGAGTCGTGTCGGCAAGGCTTGACATCGCGGAGGTATACCTTGAGGACGGCATCGTCAGAAAAATCAACATAATCGAAAACGCCGAGGATTATGCATGGCTTATAAAACACGAAAGGAATATGTGAAATGAAAAATCTGAGTATCGGAAAAGCGGCGGATATGCGCAAATTCAAAAAGAAGTTCAGAAAGACGGTAGACGCGGTTTGCAATAGAAGCAAGGAAATTATTGACGATTCCGCACGTGCCGTCAAAAAAGCGACAAAAAAGCTTGCCTCTAAAGCGCCGTGCGCAAAGAAAAAGTGCGGTGTCAGTGCGGATATACTGCTCAGAGCATCGCTCGTTCTCGCGGGAGCTGCAATCGGCAACGCGATTTATATGTTCTACAAGAAAAAGTGATATGTTCAAGAGGCGCGGAGTTTGTCCGCGCCTCTTGAAGTTTTATTATCGGAGATTTTCTTTTTTTCCGACGGTGATCTGAGGTACCGCGATGAGAAAATCGAGCATACCGGATGCCGAGAACGGCATTATGGGCTTCATATACCACACACCGTATGAACGTTTTGTGCAAAGCAGTATGAACAAAAGAACACTGCCGCCTATCAATCCGTAAAAATCCCACGCGGCGGCAAAAAACAGGAAAAGGAAACGCAGGAGTACCGTCTGATTGGAAAACATCGGAACAACGAAGTTGCATACAGCCGAAACGGCAACGACAAGGATCACCGTCGTGCTGGCAATGCCGGCTTTTGTCGCCGCGTCGCCGATTATTATGGAACCGACGATTCCAACCGCGTCGCCGACGGAGCGCGGCATACGGAGTCCGACCTCGCGTATCACTTCAAACATTACCAGCATTATCAGAAGTTCGTCAAAAAGACTTATCGGTATGTCGGCGCGCAGCCGGTCGATCACACCGTAGACATCGGACGGCAATGCATCCGGATGATATTCGACAAGAATCAGACAGAGCGCCGGAAGATAGAGGGCAAGCAGGAAAGCAAAAAAACGCAGAAAGCGGACAAATGTCGCATAATAGGGCGTGCGTACATAGTCCTCCGACGACTGAAAGGCTTCGATGAAAACATACGGAAGGGTAAGCACGAACGGCGAACCGTCGCATATGAGAAGGCAACGTCCCGCGACAAGAAGCGAGGCAGCTTTTTCGATTTTTTCTGTACTGCCCGTGGACGGGAATATACCCCATCGGCGCTCTTTCGTGATAAGCTCTACCGAGGCGCTGTCGGTTATCACGGTCGGCGAGACGGACAACAGCCTTTTTTTCGCCCTCTCCAACGTCCGCATATCGGCTCGTCCTTCTATATACATGAGCGAGACGCGTGTTTCGGTTTCACTGCCAAGTGTGTAATCGATATATTTAAGCTTCGGAGTACGGACTATCTTGCGCAGCATGGCGATGTTTTTTTCGATGTCCTCGACAAACGCGCTCTTGCTGCCCTTTACGGTCACATCGGTGGACGGCTCCGACACGCTTCTGCCGAAATAGCTG
>FR892242.1:3672-26645 GCA_000433115.1 Ruminococcus sp. CAG:382 | reverse complement strand
TTCCGCCGAAAATGGCTGTCGGCGAAAATAACGGCGAAATACAGCCTGTCCGTCATGACTGAGACAACCGCGCTGCCCGAGATCAGAGCGGAAGCGATGTCATCGGCATTGCCGCCCTCAGCTATTTTCGACGAGCGCAGTACGGCGCAGAAATCTCCGCGGAAACCGCTCCAGTCGTTTTTTTCAAGCATGGGACGTATCACACTATCGGCAATGTATTCTTTGTCGGCAAGCTCACGTATCGTCAGGACAACCGCGTCCGCGCCGCAAAGCGACAGTTCGCGACAGATATAATCGGGGCAGTCGGCGAATATACTTTGCATTGACTGCCTGAACGAATTCATATTTTCAAACATTTCATCACCCGACTGATTATCGACAGCTTCGCACGGTTATATTCGTCTTTGAAAAACGCTTTAAGGCATCACCGCGTAATTCCGGTGGTGCCTTAAGTATTCATTATGTGTTTTCCTATTATTAATCATTTCCCTATTGACATAATGCAGTTTTCGGGGTATAATCGGAATATGATATAATCGTTAATTATGAGGTATTACCGTGAAAATAAAGATATTCGCACTGATTCTGTCGCTTGTTATCGTTTCCCTTTCAATAATCGCCTGTGTTGAAATACCGCTCGGTCCGTCGGAAAGTATGGGCGAAAATTCGGGCAGTCAGGTCGTTAGCGGCTCTGCCGGAGTTTCGGAGCCTGCGGCAAGCTCAAAAGACGAGCCGCCGGTTTCCTATGAGGATTCCTCGGAAGAGCCTTCAACCGATCAGTCTTCCGAAGAACCGTCAAGCGAACCCGTTTCGGAAGGCGAACCCACTTATGTGGTGCCGGAGGATTATCCATATCAGAACATCGCAAGCCTTGACAGCTACACCATCAAGGACGACCCGCTTGATGAATATTTCCGTGATTCCGTATTCATCGGCAACTCCATAATGGTTCATTTTTACAACTACGTTTCCGCAAAACGCGCCACATATTCCGACTTCCTCGGAAAATGCAAGTTCCTTGCCGCATCCGCATACTCGCCCAAGCTTGAATTCGACAGCAATCCGCAGACTCAGTATATGATAAAATATCAGGGTGAATACATGCACGTGTGGGATGCAGTTCAGAAAATGGGGGCAAAGACGGCATATGTCAGTCTTATGGCGCTCAACGAACTCGGTCTCCATCCCAACGCAACCTGCGCAGAGGATACGTTTGACAACATGGTCAGAATGCTCGACAAGATAAAAGAAGTCAATCCCGGGATCAATATTGTCGTGCTTTCCAACACCTATATGGTCAACACCTTCAATTACAAAAACCTCAACAATAAAAACATCTATAAGCTCAACAGCCTGATGCTCGATTACTGTAACGCGAACAATATCGCGTTCCTCGACGTTACGACTCCGCTCACGGTTGACGGTTATCTTAAAACCAGCTACTGCATTGACCCCGACCCCAACAGCGGTAACGGCTGCCACCTCCAGCAGAAGTGCTACAATTCGTGGGTGGCTGTGCTCCGTAACTACGCATACGCTATGCAAAACGGCGGATACAAGAATATCGAAGTCATGCCCGAGCCGTAAGAGAACAAATTTCAAACAGGAGAAAATTTTATGAAAATGACAAAACGCATTATTTCCGCACTTATCCTCACACTCATAGCTCTTTCGCTTGTCGCCTGCGGCGGCAGCGGCGAAAAAGTCCTGAACGGTACGGTCGATGAACTGAAAACCGCACTTTCCGCAGCAAATGCCGAAGGCGACCTTATGCCCTACGACGCGGACAGACTTGCAGACGACATTGTTATCAAATCCACCGACTATCAGGAAGGTTTCTTCCTCACACCCATCAACAGCGCCGGCGTTGAGACCATCGCATTCTTCGTATGCGCGGACAGCACAGCCGCTTCCAACGTCAAGCTTCGTCTTGAAACCTATGTAACCGATACCCGCAACCAGCAAAAGGACTACAATGCCGACAACTATCAGGTCGCACTCGACGCAACCGTAGTTCAGGAAGGCAAGTATGTCTACCTCGTCATGTCACCGAACAAGGACGCGCTCCTCAAGGTCATCGGCGAAAAGCTTAAATAAAATCATTCGGGTAAAGAGGCGAAGTCCGTACTGACGGCTTCCCTCTTTTCACCGTATTAAAAGGCAGTTTAACATGGAACAGAATTCAAAGAGTAAAACCCTTATCTGCGTACTCCTGCTGATACCGCTCGTTTTCATCGTGTATTTCGCGGTAATATATTCCTCAAACAACATCGACCCCTCAGACATTGCGTCCGTCACACTGGAATTTTCCGACGGTCGGAAAACCGAGCTGACGGATACGGACGGAATTTCGCTTTATGTCAACGCCATCATGGACGCAACGGAGATATCGTCGCCGCTCAGAGCCGTGACCGACACGGACGGCGTCAAGATCCTCTGCGACCGCAAGGACAAGATACTCGAATACACGCTCTATCCCGAGCTGAGCCTGAACGGCTGCATGATAAGCAAGGGTGACGGAAAGTATTATGTGCTTACCAGTGACAGTGCAAAAGCACTGCTTTCACGGTCGGAGTATTCATATCTTTATGCGGCGCGCTTCACTCAGCCGCTCCTGCTCTCGACCGGCGGCAGCGTAACGCGCATCATGCCTTCGACATATGAATGGAAATACAAGCGCATATCCGGTGATTTCACCGAATACACGGACAGCGAGGTTTACGACGGAGTTACGGTTTACAGCATGTATTCCGACCGTGAAAACAGTCTTGCCTTTGATAATCCGCCGACGAATGTGACAGTTCAGCTCACCGACGAAAGCGGGCTTCCCATTGCCGAAAACGACGTTTCAAAGCTCATATTCGCGCGCGACACACTTATGAACGTGCGTGTTACGGCTGAGTGGGTGCACAGTTCCGACAGCCAGTTTTACGGCAAGGCGGCAGCCAGTTTTACGGCAAGGCGGTTTACAGCTTCCGTGCGCTTTATGACATTCCTTCAACGCTGTCACTGAGCAGTAATACCGTCACAGCCGGTTCAAGCGTGGCAGTCAATGTGCGTCATCTGAACGACACCGAAAACGTAACGGTAAGCGCCGGTATCAGCGCTTCGCCGCTCGCGTTCTCGGAAAACAGCGGATATAAAACGGCTCTCCTTGCGGTTGACATCGAAACACAGCCGGGAGAATACGAGCTTGTGTTCACCATCGGCGACAACACCTTCACCGAAAAGCTGACGGTAACCGCGCCCGACCGTGATTTCCACCGTGTTTCGATAAGCTCGGAAAACTACGACCGCCTTCTCGGCGATCCTGCGAAAAACGAGCTTGAAGCGCTCATAAAGTCGCTCAATTCCGACGTTTCGAAAACGGCGTACGCCGACCCCGGCGCAGCACTCCGCAAGCCCACCGATACGGGTACGCTTGAGGTTACGTACGGCACGCAGATCCTCATGAACCTTGACAGCAGCACCGACAGCGTTGCATGCACCGCGATCGGTGATACGTACAAATGCGTTGACGGCGCAAAGGTATACGCCGCAAAAGCGGGCAAGGTCGTTTACAGCGGCATGACGCTCATGCTCGGTAATGTCGTCGTCATTGACCACGGCTGCGGACTTCAGACATGGTATTACGGTCTGAAATCGACGGAACGCAGCGTCGGCAGTGAGCTGAAACAGGGCGATGTCGTGGGTTTTGCCGGTACGAATGAATATGTTTCCGCTCCGCGTATATGCTTTGCGGTGTCCGTCTGCGGTATGTTCACAAAGCCGCTTTACTGATATGAAATAAATATTTCGCCGGAAGCGACTTTCAGGTCGCTTCCGGCGATTTTCTTTAAAGCAATAGGAGAACGGATAGGAAAAAGTCAGACAACGATCTCCGGAGAAGTGAAAATCCATATGGGATCGTACACCAATTCATTTGTACGGACAGATGAGGTGTGTCCCAATCTTCTGAAGGCTCCGTTTGTGTGTAACGGTTGCGAGAAGAAGAGCCGCAGCAATTGCCCTTGCAGACGACAAGTGTATACCGCAAAAAAAGCACAGGCAGAGAGCGAAAAATCATACCCTTTTCAGAGACATCGTTAAAACCGGCACTTCCTTTGATGACTTTACTCAGGAATCGGTCAACCTGATCTTCTCGCACGTTAATGCCGTAAAAAGAAAACAATTCAATGGAAAAAGCGCCTATGATATGTTTTCGTTTTACCACTCCGAAGCCTTGACTTCTGCTTTGGGGATTTCTCTTGTTCCCGCGAACGAGGTCATTCAATCACCTAAACTTCTGTCCAAAATCTTCTCACAGTAAACGCAACCACGGTTGCATTTAGTCTGAGAAATCTACCTCTCAGGCTTTTTTATCACGCTCTTTTTCTGCGTTTTAGTCGCTTTTTTCGCTTATTTTCGCTCTTTTCTCATACTTACTGCTACCGTTTTCTCATACTAAATGCAAGGGCTTCCCTACTGTTGCATTTACTTTGAGAATTTACGAATAAAGCACAGTTTTTCCCAATTTTCGGTCATATCTATGCCATGCTCTTAGGGGACAATTTCTCAAAAGGAAAAGCAAAAAATACGTATTCTCTGTCTGAATCACGTGTCCTTCCTGCATCTCTTATGAAACGGCGATGTTGAATGTTTTTTGTCGCAAAAATGGGAATAAATTAATGCATTATGCAAATAATACTCACGAAATACCTTTTTTAACGCATTCCGACGCATTATGCGGCGGATTCCGAAAATTACGTTTACAGGAGAATTATATATGAAAGCAACCGGAATCGTGCGACGCATCGACGAGCTTGGCAGAGTCGTCATACCAAAGGAGATCCGCCGCACAATGAGAATACGCGAAGGCGACCCGACGCTGACAACATTGACACCCGTTGCCCGATTCTTGTATGCTTTGATGGATTTATCCAAGAGAATTGGACTGAATTGAAGAAAACTACATAGGGAAAGGGGCTGTAAAAAAGTCCCCGCTCTCTTGGAGAGTCCGTATTCCGATGCCCGCAAGCGTCGCCTGAATCGAGGTCGAGAGCACGGCTGTTCGGTATCGAAGAAGATTGGATGAAATACTTGGAGAACAGCGAGTACTTGTGTGCAGTGGAGATTTCTGCGAAACAAAATTATAACATGATCGACGGCAAGCGCAATAACATTGAGACACCGAAAGAGGCAAAGCCGGGTAAAGATAAAATATCGCTTTTTGAAAGATTGAAAGAAAAACAGCAGCTTTTGATTTCGGGTGCAAGAGAAGAGGATACGGAAAAGAAAAGAGAGCGTGATTTGCCGTAAACAGTTTGGTGTATGGGACGATGTGATGAGCATTGTCCCATACCATATTTTTTATTTTGAAACTTAGAAAAATGAATTTACACGTATTATTTGCAAATGTTCTGCAAATAATAGGAATAAATCTTGACAAAACCGACTTTGCACTGTATAATATATAGTAGGATTTTTATTGTAGGAGGACACGATAATGCTGTTGCAATTTTCGGTAACGAACCATCGTTCCATAAAGGAAAAAGCAGTTATCAGCATGAAAGCAACTGCTGATAAATCATTAAAAGAGTGCTTGATCAGCCCAGATGGAAAAAAAGAACTTGTCCCTGTTATGGCGATTTACGGTGCAAATGCCGCGGGCAAAAGTAATATGATTCAAGCTTTGCTTTTAATGCGTGATATGGTATGCGGTGAATACGCAAAACCGTTGAAAGGTGCGGAACTTCCGTGGGAACCGTTTGCCTTTACAGATGATAAAGATGAAAGACCGACAGATTTTGAAATTATCTATTATTATGAGGGAACAAAATATGCTTACGGTTATTCCTTCAATAGAGACAGGATCATAAGCGAGTATCTTTATCATTGGCCCAATGGCAGAGAGGCGCTTGTCTTTTCGAGGAATAATGATAAATACGAGTTTCGTGAGAGTATTCAAGAGCAATTAACGCTTGCCGGACGCACCTCTGAAAATCGCCTATATCTTACAAGCTCAAACGAGTGGAATTGTCCGCAAACGGAAAAGGCATATCTTTGGTTTCAAAGATATTTGCGCGGACTTATTGCAACAGGGGTGTCTAACAACACTACACTTGATGCCATTCGTAAGGGTGGAGATAACAAGAACCGTGTTTTGGAAGAAATGATGTTTGCTGATTTGGGCATCTGTGATGTGGTATTGTCGGGAACAAAAGAAAAGCCGACGATAGCAACGGTCCACCAATTGGAAAAAGCGGACGGGAGCAAAAAACAGTATTCTTTGCTGTTGGGACAGGAATCAATGGGAACACAGCGATTCTTTTCACGAATCGGTTCTTGGATTGAATCACTTGAAGCCGGAGCTGTGCTTGTAGTAGATGAAATAGAGTCAAGTATGCATCCGCTTTTAACCAGACATCTGATTGAAATGTTTCAGGATCAGACAATAAATGATAAGCACGCACAACTGATATTTACCACGCACGATACAGGCTTGCTTGATTTGAAGCTTTTGCGTCGCGATCAGATTTGGTTTGCAGAGAAAAACGAAAAAACAATGGAAACCGATATATATGCCCTTACTGAATTTTCTCCGAGAAAGGAAGAAAATATCGCACGAGGATACCTGCAAGGACGATACGGGGCAATTCCGTTTGTCGGAGGAGGTATCTGATATGGGAAGAATCAAAGAGGTAGAACGCAGGAGTTTCGGCAGTCGAAAAAGAAATCCCGTTGTGTATCTGATTTGCGAAGGCTCAGAAACCGAAATTCGCTATTTCAAGAAATTTCGCAGCAGAGAGTGTCACATAGATATTGTTCCTATTCCGTCACAGTATAAATCGGCTGACAAGCTTGTTCAGAAAGCAAGATCAACCATTGCAATGAATCCGTATTATCCCGATGAAGGCGACATTATTTGGTGCGTGTTTGACTGCGACGATAACACAAATCAAATGCTGGCGAAGGCAAAACAGGTTGCTATAAAAGAGGGATATAAATTAGCATTTTCCAATCCGTCTTTTGAGGTTTGGTTCTTGTTACACTTCAATAATCAGATTACACCGGTTGAAAATTGCGATGCAGCAATCAAGCTTTTGAAGCAGAAAGGACGCTTGGAGCAGTATGAGAAAAACAAAAATGTGTATGATCAGCTCAAACCGCTG
The DNA here is from genome assembly GCA_000433115.1 of Ruminococcus sp. CAG:382. Taxonomy (GTDB): domain Bacteria; phylum Bacillota; class Clostridia; order Oscillospirales; family CAG-382; genus UBA1206. The sequence continues at coordinate 19,494 of FR892242.1, read as the reverse complement.
CAAGCTCTTGCGATAGAAAGAGCTAAAAACCGAGTATCGGTATTGAAAGAAGAACACACAGAAATCATTTCCAGACAAAGCAATCCGGCAACAACGGTTGCGGAGCTGGTGGAATACTTAAATAGCAAGCAGTAATTATTGGATCATTCTCTGAAATAATGCCTTCAACAGAGAATGTCGCAAATGATGTCGCGAATGTCGCCAACGATGTCGTGAATGTCGCGACCGTCATCAACGGCTATACGTTAACTGAATCGGAAAAATCGGTATATGAGTTTATTGTTTCTCATGTTAATGCTTCTACAAAAGAAATTTCTGAGGCAACAGGAGTTACCGTTCGTACAGTTCAGCGTTCAATCAAAGAGTTGGAAAACCATCAGATAATTAAAAAAGCCGGTACAAGAACAAGAGTTGAGTGGATTATTTTGTAAATAGCCCAAAAAACGATAGCGGAGAAAGAGATACTGATAACGGTATCGTCTTTCTCCGCTTTTTCTGTTTATCGGATATCTCAGTCGGCGAATGACTTCTGTGATTGATTGCGTTGTATCATACATTGCAATTGCCTTTTCCTTTTGCTTCCTTGTGTACATAATCCCTTCCTTTCTTTCTGTCCAGGATTTTGTCCGCAGGTCCGTACCTGCAAAATATCTGTCCGGAATCTTATTTCTCCCGTATCATGGTGTCAAAGCAGAATACCACCGCCGCGAAACCGAAGGCGACTATGGTCGAGTCCGTTGAAATCGTACCCATCAGGTAGCAGACGCAGGCGGCAAGCATAACTCCGACAGACAAAATGCGCGACACCTCTCTTTTGACAGTTGACAGAAATGTCAACCGTGTATCCGCTTCATCTGCCGTCTGCTCAACCGGTAAACCGAGCAGTTCAGTAAGTTTACCAATGTGTGATGCGTCCGGTTGCGACAGTCCGCGCTCCCATTTCGAGACTGCTTTGCCCGATATGCCAAGCATCGCTCCGAGTGCATCCTGCGTCAGTCCCTTTTCTTTTCGCTTTTCCGCAATCATTTTTCCATCCATATAAACCTCCGTAAACCATGTTGGTGATGTAAGTATTATACACCAACATGTCAGCTTCCGAAACGGCAGCAAAGCGGGGTTTGTCATCTCGGCGGCAGAAATTCTCTGCAACGAAGGTTGCAGAGATGGAGCGCAGAGAGCCGGAGCAACATCGATTATTCCGGAGGAAGCAGAAAAGCCGCGTGATGCGAGAATAAAAAGCGGAAAATATATTAAACTGAAAAAAGAAGGTGAATTGAAATGATTAATCTGAATGAAATTTTCAAGTTTTCCGAAAAGGTGAATGTTGAAGTGAACGCAGCACAAGGCGGTATTCCAAACAGCATTTGGGAGACATATTCCTCCTTTACAAATACGTTCGGCGGTACGATCATTCTCAGAATAGACAAACATAAAAATAGCATTTACCGACACAAACTCGCTCATTTTTTAGTTGCTCTCGATTGAAACTCGCTCATTTTTTATAAAACTGAGTATTCCGCGCTAAACTGAACAGCGCGGCCGCGCAAGTGGAACACCCGTGTCGCACAGGTTGAATAGCTGGTGATTTTACAGTAGAATATTGGCACACGCAAGAGCGTGAATTCAATAAAGGAGATCATCATCATGACCAATTATCCAATCATAATCGATTGCAAGGAATCCATGTGCAAGTGGGAGGGAGTGTCGGTCGGGCTCTGCGCGGGACCGCCCAACTTCGTTAGCATGAGTTTAAAGCATTGGTGTTTCCAGGAAGAGTGGTAACGTTCGTACAACCAAAAGAAAAACGCCCCATCCATGGCATCACTCTTCCCGCCAACCATATATCCAGCGCTCAGGTCGCACTTCTGTGTTGCCCTATCCTCCGTTACGACTAAAGCATTATTACCATACCATTCTTTTCGTCTTTTGTCAATGTACAACCTCACCGTAGTGGGTGTTCAATTTGTTGCGACGAGAGTGTTCAACAGCTCGGCGGCTATGTCTTTGGGCGGTTCAGCTTTTTTTATCTTCTTCGCACATTTTTGCAGTTTTCCTTGGTTTCAATTCAATTCGGTTTGCCGACAAAAAGGCAGAACGATGTCTGTCTTTATGTTATACCACCGATTTTTCCAAATGCACTGATTTGGCATTAGTTTTTTATTTTCTTCTCAACACTCAACTTGAAGGTGCTGATTTTACTCGGAAGAATATACAGATAATCTATGATAGCCCCGACAAACTCTGTTGTTCGCTCAACCTCATATTTATAAAAGTCAATATCGTCCGCGTGAGCTGCACAATTGCCAAGTTGTCGAATTACCCAACACGCATCATCAAGCATTTCAGGTAGTATCTTTTTGTCCACCAAGTCCTTAATCATTTTAGACAGGTCATTGCCGTCAGCACCTTTTTCCTTGCATATTGCTTCCAAAACTCTGCGGAGCGCAATCAAGCATAAAGGCGCGTCAATGTTTTTCACTTTCAAAGCCGCCTCAAATGCTCTTTGAATGTATTCGGGAACAGCGGCATCGCCATATTCCTTTATCTGAGGGTAACAATGCTCGGTCAAATCAATGCAGCCGCATTCTTCGTTCATTCCCTCTTTATACAGCGTCACATCACCGCATACCGGACAGGAAAGCAAACGCCATTCTATTGTTTCAACAGGATCATAGTCAACAATATTGCCGTCCGCATCACGGACTTCTCCGCCGCACTTTGTTTTATACACGCCCTCAATATTCATAAGTCCGGTATTGCCGCAATGATAACAAGTCAGTAATTGCTGCTCTTTTTTGTCCATGATGACACTTCCATTCTATAATCCTACATTTTTCAATAAAGTCTTTGCTTCTGCCGCGGCATCATCTGAAATTGTGCTGTTATATTTGAGTTCGTTCACTGTGCGCTTTAAGTGCCCGCAGAAAATGAGCTTTCCCCATCGGCGAGCCTCCATGATCGGTGTGAGCCACTTATGCTTTTGGAGAATCGGGTAATGAAATTTTATTACATCATAGGGGATAAAAATTTTGGAAAGCGCATACCTCACTTTTCCGCCCTGTTTTTGTTGCTGTACGGCAACCCTGTTTGTGTTCGTTCCGTACACACCTCCACGAAGAATGTATGTTTCCATTTGTCTTGTGATTTCCGTATGCTCTGCATTTCCAAACCAAACTTCACTCAAAAGCTCTGCCTGCTTTGCAAAAACGCCGAGTCCGCCGTCAGAAAGAAGCTTGTCTCGCTTCTCTCTGTCAAAGTCAATTCGGTGATTCAGAACCCATATATCGAGAAACGGACGGATACCACAGCCGCCTGTTTCAACAAAATGCTTTGCCATGTGCGCGATGTGGTAGAAATAGAACATTTCGTCTGGCATTTCGTATTGATAATTACACTCTGCGCGCTTTACGGCAACATTCCAAATACTCTTTAATACTTCCGCAGCGGAATTGGCTCTGCCATCTTCCACGAGATCATAATGCACTTCAATATGTACGCCACCTTGTGTAAACATGGAAATGTCGTGAGAGTTTTGCGATTCGCGTCTGTATCCGAGATTGTCGGATAGATATGAAACCGTCCTTTGCAGATCTTCCTCGTGAACAAGAACGTCAATGTCACAGCTTGTCCGCATCCACGGTTCGGGATAATACTGCCGTAAAACAGAGCCTTTAAGCGGTATGAACGAGACTTCTGCTTGTTCAAGTGCCGCACACAGCTTTGTCAGCTCGTAATTGAGCTTTTCCAAGCGATAAACCGCAATCAGCATTTTGCTTTCAAGGTTCTTATTGCCCTCATCAAGCAACCCATTCTTTTTAAGCGCAAATACAATCAAATGTATGACGTCATGCTTTTGGGCAAGCGACGTGATTTCAGGTAACATATCAGGACTGTACAGTGAAATTTCTTCTCCTGAAAGAAGACCGCCACAAACTGCCGAACGAAGCAGCGCGAACATCACCTTGCTTGTTTCTGTATTCATAGCAATCTTCCTTTCTCGTTTTTATTCTTTAATCTCTGAAATACAGATCCCTTGTGTATACCTTGTCAAGCACGTCCTTTATGTCGTCGTTATACCTATTTGCGAGAATAACGTCGCTCATCTCCTTGAACTCATCAAGATTCCGAATGACGCGACTGTTGAAAAAGCTATCCTCTTTCATGGTCGGCTCGTAAATTACGACCTCAATCCCCTTCGCCTTGATACGCTTCATAACGCCTTGTATGGATGATTGACGGAAATTGTCGCTACCGGCTTTCATCGTCAGACGGTATATGCCTACAATCTTCGGATTCTTTGCAATGATCTGATCCGCTATGAAATCCTTTCGCGTGCCGTTCGCCGCAACAATTGCCGAAATAATATTCTGCGGCACATGGTCATAGTTCGCAAGCAGCTGCTTTGTATCTTTAGGAAGGCAATATCCGCCGTAACCGAAGGACGGGTTGTTATAGTGATTTCCGATTCTGGGATCAAGGCAGACGCCTTCGATAATCGACTTTGTATCAAGTCCTCTGACCTGTGCGTATGTATCAAGTTCGTTGAAATACGATACGCGGAGCGCAAGATATGTATTTGCAAACAGCTTCACTGCCTCCGCTTCGGTCGGGTTCATGAAGCGGACCTCGATATCTTCCTTGATCGCCCCCTCTTTAAGAAGGTTGGCAAAGGTTTCGGCAGCCTTATGGAGTCTTGCATTTTTGACCGGGACACCGACAATGATGCGGCTCGGGTAAAGGTTATCGTACAGCGCATGTCCTTCGCGAAGGAATTCCGGGCTGAACAGAATGTTGTCGCAGCAATATTCTTCCCTTACGCCCTCGGTAAATCCTACGGGAACGGTAGACTTGACTATCATTACCGCATCCGGATTGACCGCAATGACCTGCTTTATTACGCTTTCGACCGAGCTTGTGTCAAAATAGTTCTTCGACGGGTCATAGTTGGTCGGCGTTGAGATGATAACAAGCTCTGCATCGCGGTAAGCGCTGTCACCGTCGGTGGTCGCTTCAAGGTCAAGTTCCTTAGTCGCAAGATACTCTTCAATTTCCTTGTCCACAATGGGAGACTTTCTGTTGTTGATCAACTCCACTTTCTCGGGGATGATATCGACTGCCTTTACCGTATTGTGCTGTGCCAAAAGAATCGCCATGGAAAGACCGACATAGCCGGTTCCCGCTACTGCTATTTTCATATTCGTTTTTCTCCTGTCTTAATTTTGAAAATGGAATATGCTTTCTTGCAGTCCCTACGAGTGTTTCTCCATGGCAACTTGCATAAAAGCGAAAGGTAATCAAACCTGATAGAATTTCTTATACCACTCGGCAAATCTGCGAAGCCCGATCCTGAGCGGCGTATTCGGTTTAAAGCCTGTGTCGGCTTCAAGCGCCGAGGTGTCGGCAAAGGTCACCGGCACATCGCCCGCTTGCATGGGCACGAGCTTTTTATGCGCTTCAAAGTCATAATCAGCAGGAAGCACCTCCGCGCGGATCAGCTCTTCCTGTAAAATCGTCACGAAGTCAAGCAGATTTTCGGGATTGCTGTTTCCGATGTTGTATATGCGGTAAGGCGGCAGAGGAAGTCCGTCGTCGCCGTTCTTTTTCTCCGGCGCACGCTCCATGACGCGCTTAATGCCTTCGACAATATCATCCACATAGGTAAAATCACGCTTGCAGTTACCATAGTTGAATATCTGAATTGTCTCACCTTTAAGAAGTTTGTTTGTAAAGCCGAAGTATGCCATATCGGGCCGGCCGGCAGGTCCGTAGACCGTAAAGAAGCGAAGACCCGTGGACGGAATGTTATACAGCTTGGAATAAGCATGCGCAAGAAGTTCATTCGACTTTTTGGTTGCCGCGTAGAGCGAAACCGGGTTGTCTACCTTGTCGTCTGTCGAGTACGGCACCTTTTTATTCGAACCGTAAACCGAAGAAGAGGAAGCGTAAACGAGATGCTCCACCGGGTAATTACGGCAGGCTTCAAGAATGTTGTAAAAACCGATGAGATTGCTCTCAATATACACATCCGGATTTGTTATCGAATAACGCACGCCCGCCTGCGCCGCAAGATTCACGACGATTTCGGGGTTGGATTCCGTAAAGATTTTCTCAATGAGCGGCTTATCCGCGAGATTCCCTTTTATGAATGTCCATTTGCTTCCCTGCTTGGTCTCGGCAAGCTTTTCAATCTCGGCAAGACGGTATTCCTTGATGGAAACATCGTAGTAGTCATTCATATTGTCAAGTCCAATGAGATTTACACCGCTTACGGTATTCAGAAGCTCCGTCACAAGGTTCGCACCGATAAATCCGGCAGCGCCTGTGACAAGAATTGTTTTGTTTTCAAGTTTTATATTCGGCGTCAGCATTTCGTTATCCCCTTATACTCTTTCTTTACCACTTCATAGCTTTCAAGGTTGCCGATATCATAGCGCCTGCCCGGCATTTCCATTGCGTGAACCGGTGATCTTTTGCAAATCCATGCGATAAAGCTTCCCGGTGCATCTGTCCCGCCACCTTCGGCGATAGCGTCTTTCACACGCTTTGCGTCTTCTTTCGTATAGTAATAAAACGGCGGACAGCACCAGTGTGTTTCAGGCGTCGGCGATTTTTCGGTCATATTCGTGACAAGGTCGTTTTCGTCAACCGTCAGCACGCCGCATTTGAGCAGTTTTTTCTCCGACGGCTCATAATAGCGCATAACGCATGAGGTGTTTTTCTCTTTGCAATAGGAAATGAACTTCGTCAGGCTGAAATCCAGCACATTGTCGCCCGCAATGACCAGCATATCGTCGTCAAGCTGCAGTTTTTCGATTGTAAACTCTATGTCGCAGACCGCACCGAGGCGTGTTTCATTTGTGCTCGTACCGTCATCCACGACCGTGATTTTATACTGTTTTGTTTTCGCCCATTTTTCAAAATGATGTGCGAATTTGTGATTGGAGATGACGATATATTCATCAACCTCGCCTGAGGTATAGATATCATCAATAAGCCAGTCAAGAATTGTTTTCTCCCCGACCGTCAGCAGCGGTTTCGGAAAATTCTCGGTCAAAGGATAAAGCCGCGTTGCATACCCTGCGGCGAGAATCAGACATTTCATAAATCGTCCCCAATTTGCTTATTGTGCATATTATAATAGTTCAATGTCTTTTGATAATCATCTTCCCAAATTCCAAGATTATTTTTTCCTATTCTTGTCTTACCTATGGTTTCAAGCTTAATCCGTTGCCATTCAGTAGCAGTATAAACATCGACTTCTTTGATAAATGCTTGTCGACGAATTAAAAAAGCTTTGCTCACGGGTTCTCCGTAGATTGCGGGAATCAAGCACTCTTTCAAATCGTTTGCCCTATCAAGAAGGCGTACATCGCACTCATAGGAACGGAAATACATTGTTCTTAATTTACTCATGGCTTCAATGACATCAGTAATTGCGGTATTTCTTTCTTCGTCAGTATGCAAGCAAGAAACCATATCAGGGTCACTATATTTTATAATTACACTTGCCAATTTTTGCGTCTCACTTCGTCTGTCAAAGCGATGCTGCGTAATCATTTTTATGCTATTGCTCTTCCTTTGAATCATAGAATTTAAAATCAATCCAAGAATGCCGAGCACAAATGTTACACAAACAGTACAAATAGATATTATTTGTTCCATATTTAACGTACCTGTCATTCATTAATTAACACAGTTATAATCTCGCCCCGTCCGCCGTATGGCAGATATGTGCGCTGTATTTGTCCTTGAGATCGGGAAAAGCGGCAAGATATTCGCGCTCTACCTTTTCGAGGATTTTGCTTTCATACGCAGGATCAATCAGCGCCATGCAACAGCCCTTGAAGCCTGCGCCTGAAAAACGTCCGCCGTAAATACCGTCGGTATGTGTCATGATCTCATAGAGTTTTATGAGTTCAGGAGAGCCTGTCTCCCAGTTATGTATGGAGGAATATCCGCTTTCAAATGAAAGCTTGCCGAATTCTTCGATATCGCCGTTTCGCCATGCCTCGGCGCCAGCCTCCACGCGATGAAACTCAGTATACCAATGCTCGGCGCGCTTTGCCCAGTTTTCCGGGAGCTTGTCCTTATATCTGAGATATGTCTCATACGGCACATCGCGCAGATTCGTTTCTTCAAACTTGCCGTACTCCATCCCAGAAAATGCTTTGAGCGCATATGCGGCACTGCGGCATTCATCTACGCGCATATTGAATTTGGAGCTTGCCAGTGAACGTTCAAGTCCGCTGAAAAAGATCGCAATCTCAAACGGCTTCATCGACGGAGCCGTGGGAATCAGCTCATAGCTGTCGTCCCGCATATCCATGTACAGCAGGTGGTCTTTTCTGCAATACACCTCGCAGCTCTGATCCAGCTTGCCGCAGGACACTCCGACATATTTATTTTCGGCTTCCTTGGATATTTCGATAAGTTCCTTTGCCGAAAGTGTAATTCCGTTCAGGCGGCAGAGCGCCGAAAGGAACGTAATAATGACAGCCGCCGAGGAAGAAAGCCCACCTATGGGAAGCTCACCGTCCAGCATGGCGCAAAGACCCGTCCGAAGCGGATAACGGCTGTTCAGCGCGATAGTAGCGCCACGAAGATGATCCGCCCAGTCGCCCTGCTTTTCGGATGGAGTTTCTGAAACATGCCATTGCGCGCGCTTTGGAAACTGCAACGACGAGATTTCAACCACGCCGTTCATCTTCGGTCCGTAGGCGATATGTATTCCCTTGTCTATCGCAAAGCCCGTGATCTTCCCGAGCTGATGGTCGCTGTGCGCGCCAAGCGGGCAGACACGATACGGCGTGAACGCAGTGTGCTCGGGACTTTTGCGGTATATGGTTTCAAAGGCTTCTATTACTTTTCCTCCTGCTCTTCTTTCACTGTATCTTGTTTCTCTCATGCGCATCTTCCTTGCTTTTTTGTTTTGTTTCAACGCAGTTAACGTTTTATACCATGAACGTACATTACTGTCCTCGCCGTTCTTCTAAAATATCGGCAATTCTCTTGCAAGCAAAGCCGTCTCCGTATGGATTGCTTGCGTGTGCCATTGCGTTATACGCATCTTTGTCCTCAAGCAGCTGCTTGAAGTTCTTATATATAACGTCCTCGTTTGTTCCGACAAGCTTTAAGGTTCCTGCCTTTATACCCTCGGGGCGTTCCGTCGTATCGCGCATTACAAGCACGGGTTTTCCGAGTGACGGCGCCTCCTCCTGTATTCCGCCGCTGTCGGTGAGTATCATATAGCTGCGCGAGAGGAAGTTATGGAAGTCAAGCACCTCCAAGGGTTCGATTATATGTATTCTGTCGCAGCCTCCGAGTTCTTCATCGGCGGCTTTTCTTACGACGGGATTCATATGTATCGGATATATCGCCTTTACGTCGGGGTGCTCGTCCATTATACGGCGTATCGCCCTGAACATATGGTGCATTGGTTCGCCGAGATTTTCGCGTCTGTGCGCGGTTATAACTATAAGACGGCTGCCCGACGCCCATTCAAGTTCGGGGTGGGTATAATCTGCGCGCACCGTCGTTTTGAGCGCGTCTATCGCGGTGTTTCCCGTGACAAAAATGCTGTCGGGATCTTTGCCCTCTTTAAGCAGATTCTGCTTTGAAAGCTCTGTCGGCGCAAAATTGTATTTTGATATTATGCTTACCGCCTGACGGTTGAATTCTTCGGGATACGGAGAATAGATATTATAAGTGCGCAGTCCTGCCTCGACATGTCCGACGGGTATTTGCAGATAAAAGCAGGCAAGCGCCGTGACAAACGTCGTCGAAGTGTCGCCGTGTACAAGCACGACATCGGGTTTTACCTCTTCAAGCACGCCCTTTATGCGGTTCAGTATATTTGTCGTTATATCGAAAAGCGTCTGCTTATCCTTCATTACCGAAAGGTCATAATCCGGCACTACGTCAAAAGCCTCAAGCACCTGGTCGAGCATCTGTCTGTGCTGTCCGGTAACGCACACAACGGTATTTATGTTTTGTCTTGTTTTCAGCTCATTTACAAGCGGACACATCTTTATTGCCTCCGGACGTGTTCCGAATACAAGCATTACTGTTTTCATAAACTGACCTCCAAATTAAATACTTGTTAAACAAGTTTAAATCTTCTAAGTAGTCTATATGCTTTGTTTTTAATTAAAAATATCAACCGTCTTTTCCCGGTTATTGCTTTTGCTTTTCTAACATCACGGTTTTGGCATGCTTTTGTTAATCCTTTCTCAGTCAATACTTGCGAAAATTTGTCTCGGCAGATTGTGGATTTAACCGAACTATGTACGGCTTTTTGCCCAATTGAACGTTGCAAATCCACTGGAAACAGTATAAAATTTTCACAGATCATATTCAACAGTGCCATTCCCTTATCTGTCAGAGGGAGCAAGGTTGATACGCCGCCCTCGTTATACTCAAGCGTTCCCTTTTGTGCACTGTGAAAATCGCCTATTAAAATGTCGGCACAAAATGAATTGTTTTTAAAGCGGCACTCCGAGCAGGATGGGCGCTTAAAATTTTGAAAAGCAATGTCATAGCACGTTGATTGAAACTTTTTTATGTATTCTCTTCCGTTCTTAAAAAACGCCCGTATATAATATGGTTTCCACTGTCCATTCATCTTAAAGCGGACATTCATCTCAGTCATTTCACTGTGATACTTATCTTCAATTTCTTTGCAAAATGATGCATGGACTTTTTCGGAAGTTGGTCCATGACAGATTAGTGATACTGTAATAAGTTTGTCATTACATTTTTCGGTATACTTTTTTACAGCGAACGTGTCACACGGAAGTCCCATAAACAAAACCGTCTTTCCTGACTTCAAGTCAGAGATTATGTCCTTGTACACGTCGTTTTTCCGTGCTTGTATATATTTTGACGAGCGTATTTTTTCTATTTCGTTAATATTCTTAATTCTGATGTATTCGGCAGACTTGCAATCCTGTGTATATTGTACGCCGTATACCACTCCGTTCTCCGAAATGACACTTTTGGCTAAAGCGTATGAGGCACCGCCAGATGCAGATTTCACACAACTTCCGTCCGAAAGCCAACCCGCAAACGCCTTGCTGAAATGCGAGTCGATTTCATTAAAATGACGCATTGGGCAAACCTTTTCGCACATACCGCATCCAACGCATTTAGCATTATCTTTGATTTGGGGATACAGAAAGCCTTCTAAATCGTATTCCATATCAATTATATTGCTTGGGCAGACGCATGAACAAGCACCGCAACCGCAGCAATCACTTTTGAATTCATACAACATTGTTTTTCTCATAAACTCACCGATTTTTTAGCATCCCTTCGTTGCGCTATCAAGAAATTCGGCTGATTCTTTGCTGAAGTTTTTCACAATTTCCGTTACTCGCCCGTAGTCAATCGGATTTTCGTCAAACACATAATTATCCGGGTCTTTTACAAGACGATTTTGAACCCCGAATTTCGCAACAATGTTATCAATTCTTTGATTCCGTGGCCTTACGCCCTTTTTTACCCGGTAGGAAACATAAACCTCTTTTTCGTTTATTACGGAAAATGTGAAAGCGTGGAATGAATCGGTAAAAACACATTCTGCATTACGAATTAGATTAATAAAATCCTCGGGTGTTTGTCCGGTTAATATTTCATCGGCATATATAGTGTCGTCTTCTGAAACTTCATTGCTCAATATACAGACGACCCTCAAATTATGCAAATCCGCGTATTTTCTCACTAAGGCTTTCATTTTTGCATTACACCCCAAAAAGAATCCGAACACATATCCTTTTTTTGTCACCTGCTCGTTTGGAATAAGTTTCTCCCATTCTTCTTTGGATATAAGATATGTAGGGTCACACACAATTTTTGCATCCCTGCCAGTTATCTTTTTGATAATTTCATATCCTTTTTGTTCACGTACGCTGAGATAATCAATTTTATTCAAGAACTTTCTTGCCTGGCGATAAACAAACCACGGATATTTTTCCACGCCTGTACTTGTAGCATACGAAATTCTTCTGACCCCCTCCGGGGCAAACATAAGTGAAAGATAATTTGAAAATGACACATCCGGCGGCCAAAGCTGATCGCTTCCCACCATGACTGCGTTGTATGTTTTCGCACGCTCGACAAGCGCGTCGTACCCGTTTAATTGAACTATATTGTGCAGTCTCCTGTGCCTAAAATCATCGGCAATTTCGTTGCGCCCCTTTTTATTAATGACATGCAATTCATCCGGCACGACTTTTTGACCAAATTTGGTATCGAACGTCAGATACAGTTTTTTTACTGCAAGAAACACAAATGCCTCAGGAGAAAAAATATACTTATTAGTTTTTCCTCTTGTATAGTCCAATATCTCAGTATATATGCCCCGTTTTTCCAATTCATACTGCGTAGCAAAGGATTGTAGCAGAGCGCCATAGTTTGCGCCCTTAAATGCGAGACAAAGTCCGATTCCTCGGCGTTCTTTATCATTCATAAATATAACCATTCCTTTCCGCTACGTTACAAGGCACAAAAGAAACATAAATCCGCTTGTGGTCACGCAGCATTTAAATTTATGTGATAAAATATTACTTGAATCTGTTTTTTCAGCTGCCCTTCGGCTGCTTTTTTCTGTGCTTTTCGCTTGGCACGCGGGATTGGTTTGTTTATTTTAGACTTATTTCAACCATGTTTGCTTATCCTTTTAAAAGCCGCTTGAAAAGCATAGTACAATTTTTCAGATCATTGCGATAGAAAATAACCGATAGAAGCAGAACAACCATCGTATGAATTGCAAACGTTATGACTGCGGCAAGTATCCACGAAGCCCAATTGGTTACAGTGATACGAGTTAAAACACCATATGACAATCCAACGGAAACACTCACAGCGGCTACAAGCCAGACAAATCGCTTCACGATTTCGGAAAATCTTCTGCTCAGCATATATTTTGAAACATATCTGCCATACATAATGGTTCGAAAAGCATTTGCGACAATTGTTCCTATGATAGCGCCGACTATCCCGAGTTTTATAACCAAGATGGCCGTAAGAATTACATTTATTCCCGCCTCCACATAACCGGCAACCTTGACCTGCTTATAATGACCTGCAGCCTGAACCAATAAAACATATGGCGTTCGCAAACTCATCAATATCTGGGCAATGGCAATGCAAACTCCGAGCGAGGTTCTTATGTAATTGACGTCAGTAACATCTCGCATATACACTGACATAAACGGAACCACAAGCACAATCATACAACCGAAAAGGAGCACGGAAAGCGCATATATTATGTATTCATATTGTCTTAGATTTTTATTTAGCGTATCATACTGTCTTCTCGCCCACATGTTTCCGAATCCTGCCTCAAGTCCGTTAGTGATAACCTGAAAGACTTTAGTCAGACCATCAGCTACAATGTAATACATAGAATACACAGACAGTTCCTTGGCACTACAGAATACTGTGATAAAAAAAACGTCAACATTTTCGTGAACAATGTTAGACAGCGAGTTCGCTAACACATTCCACCGGTCTTTAAGCGCAGTATTGTCCGGTGCAACTCTTTTATCAATGCGGAACATTCTATGAGACAATATAAAAAGCACTATGGGTATTAATACCAGTATCGTACTGCTTCCGAACTTTGCTGCAAATATATCTCCACCTGATTTTATGATAACAAACAGCAATATTGCATTTGTAATCGTGGCGATGGTTTGAATAATGTTTGTCAAATAATTCGATTGACTTGCAGCAAGTAATATTCTGCTGTTTATCCCCCAACAATTTTCTGCGAACTTACTTGTGCCTATTATAAGCACCATAAAAAACACAGACCAATATGAAATATTTGCATTAATTATTAAAGGAACACCGCATGCAAGTACCAGCACGTAAATTATGAGGAATAATGAAATTTTACGATAATATCTGTCATTTGCGTTAATTATCGCACTTGTCTGACGGTCATCATTGTTTGCAAAAGATTTATAAAGTGCCACGCGTGTGGCGCCATTTACTCCTACTTCAACAATAACAAATAGACTTAAGAATTTAGTGATAGCTGCTATCACGCCATTCCATGTAGATCCGTATGTTTCGACCAAAAGTCGTGAAGTAATAAAGCCGCACACTATAACTACTACCTGATAAGCGGCTGACGTTATCGAACTGTAAAACGCCTTTTTCAATCGATTTTCGTTTGTTGACATTTTTTTGATTACTCCTGATTATGCGGCATTGCATCTGCTTTGCCTACCGATGGTTTCATTTCTGTAACAAGACACATATACACGAAAGCGATCAATACAGTAACCACACTCGACGAAGCCATTTGTGAAACCTGTACATTTACAAGCATAATAATCAGCGGAATGTAGTTTACAAAACGTATATTATGATTGAGTTTGCGTGCTCGGTTCGTCAAAAGAATCAAAAAAGCAATAAACGCGATAAATCCCGGTATTCCCCACATAACAAGCAGTTCCTGAAACCCGTTGTGGGGAATACTTAATACATAACGCGTAAGCAATTTTGTTTCATACCCCTGCAGTCCCACGCCAAACAGCAGTAAACCAAAGTCTGCAAGCAACTTTTCTGAGTAATAGACAAAAATGTCATTTCTTCCCGTCGATATGTCCCCTTCGCTGAAACGCAAAATCAACGAGTCAAATGCAGTCGGGAATATCCTTTTCATTACCACCGTTACAAGTATGATTATTGCAAGTGTAAGCATGAGGCTTTTGATTTTTCCTTTTCTGCAAAAGAAGAATATCATGAGAAAAACAAGCGAACACAGAACGAATTTTTTTGACATGGTCAACAGTCCAAAAACGCTGAGCATTGCAATAAGTATGGCGTCAAATAAATTGTGCTTTTTCCTATAAATTATACACGCCAGCCCCATAATGCAAGAAAGACAAATGTATGCAAGATAGTTGGGGTTAAATCCGACGGACATTTTTGTTTCATCTGTTCCATACCCCAGTCTAAATACACCCGAGAACAAAAGGTTTACATTATATCCATACTCTTTTAGTTGGCTTAAAAGTATAATAAAGCAAGCACATACCGCAGTAAATGACATCGCTCTGATCGTTTTTTCAAAATCGAAATCTTCCCCTGAAAGGCAACCGATGAAGCAACAGAATAAAAGTTCTGTAAATAGCCGAATCACTTCTATGAAAGAAAACTCCCACACAAATCCATGTAAAATCTCCCAAAAAGCGAGAAAAAGCACGGGTAAAAAGTGCATATGAATTTTAGGATTTCTTACAAAGCGCATGGTATATATGAGCATACATATCCACAATGCGTATTTGCTTTGAAATGCATTAAGCACTGGAATACAACAAAAACAAAATGCTATGACCTCCGTCTTATCCGAAAAAAGTGCTGCCAAAACAGCAATAACAAGGAAAATTATTGACGGGACGGCTATATTCGCAAAATCACGTAAGAAAAGCAGAACATTTAAACTCAATACACACGGGATAAATGCCGATGCTTTTATTTTATGTGCATTCAATTATTTTCCCCCCCTCCTTTGAAAGGTTCACCATAATTATTTATTTTCGACCACACTGATAATATATTCTAAATATTTTTGCGAAATATTTTCTATATTTTGTTTTGCGAGAATGTCCTTTGCACATTTTGCACAATTCTCTGCAAATTCAGTATTCTCAATCATTTTGCACATTGCATCCGCAAGAGCTTTATCATCGCCTACCGGCACCAAAATCCCGTTTTTACCGTTGCATATCAATTCTGCAGGCCCGAAAGGACAATCCGTTGAAACGCAGGGTGTACCAACTGCGAGCGCTTCCATAAGGGCGTTCGGCA
>FR892242.1:0-3654 GCA_000433115.1 Ruminococcus sp. CAG:382 | reverse complement strand
TTCCTTCATAAGTTGAACTCATAACATAGCAAGACGATGATGCTACCTTAAGAATAGCATCCTTGACGGCTCCTTCAAATATTACGCAATCATCAAGTCCCATATCCTGTGTCAGACGGCAAAGAAAATCCTTGTCATTTCCCGAACCATATATTTCAAGCTTAAAATCAGGGTGGCGTTTGTAAAAACGTCCGAAAGCTTTAATAAGTGTCGGGTAGTCTTTTTGAGCGGTCAAACGTCCCATTGCAGTAATCGCTCTGCGTCTTTCTGCAGGAGTGGTTGCTATTGCCACAAGTTCATTTCCGACAGCGTTAGGAATAACAATGCCTTTTGAGGATATATCACGAGGAAAACATTGCTTGGCTCTTTCGGTCTGGAATACAACGCCATCGCTGTGACGGTATGCGTCAAATTTGGCTTTTCTCTGTTTTTCCGTATTCATCAATGGATTGGTTCGTTCTGAAGTTATCAATTTGAACTTTCCGAGCTTATATTGCATCCTTATAAAGCGCAGCATCTCCGCGTCGAGACATACAACGCAGTCCGGTTTTGTCTGTTTAAATGCTCTATATATTTTTAAAAGCCTTGAAACGATTTTTTTGCTACGATCAAATGTCCCTTTGCATTCGCTGGATACATTGAGTTTAATCAAATTGACTTTTTTATCAATATCGTAAAACTGCTCATCGGATATACATACAATTGAAGTGCAGTGACCATGTTCTGCAAAATACTTGCTCAAATATGAAACTGTTCGCTCAACGCCTCCGCAAGCGAGATTTGCAACGAGAAAAGTAATATTCATATTCCAACACCTTTTAAATATTTAGTTTTTGAATCTGGGTGCTATAAAGCAATTCTTTCTTTCCGAATTCAAGCGAGTCTTTTACAAAATTGTCGTACTTTTCCTCTCGCTCAAAAAGTTTTTGAAACAAGGATTCAACATCATGCAATATTGTATCCGTATCCACATAATGCGTCGGCATTTGTTTAATCAGGCGCATTGGTTCAGGCAGAGCATTGTTGAGTGCGACAATCAATCCGCTGCCGAGATAATCCGAAAACTTGTTTGGAAATGCAACTCGATTTGTTTCGTTGTAATCGCGAAGTATATATCCTACGTCGCAGCCGCATAAGGACTTAAAATAATCCTGCGGTTTCAGAAGCTCCAAACAATAATTTCCGTGCGGAAAAGTTTCTTTTAAAAGTGCTTCAAAGTGTTCATCCGTATTACAGAAAAACGCAAAATAACAATTTGAATCAAATTTATCAAAACGGCTGAAATGTTTTATTATATCATCGACCTTTTGCCATCCGGCACGGTAGCCGCTGTAGCAAAAAACTTTGGTATTTTCCGCAATATTTTTGTTTTTTCTGAATTCGGCACGGTATTCTTTTATTTGTTCAACCGTTGCAAGCTCTTCAAAGCCGCAGCGGACTTTATAATACTCCAATTGTCCCGGTTTGTTCTTTCTTGCTTTTTCGCATTTGTCACGTATTTCATCCGATACAACAAAAGCGGCATCCGCATTTTTGACGGCTTTTGTAAAGAAATAGCGACTAATGGGGTAAATAACAAATTTTCTGACAAAGCTTGATGAATACTCTTTCTTTTCTTCGATTGCTCCCTGTATATCGACAACTATTTTTGCGGGAATATGGTTTTTCTCCGCAAATTTATGTATGGCAGCGGTCATCATTTGTATCTTATCTCCGTATAAGATAATCAGCTGTGGTTTTTCTTTCAAAATTTTGTCCGTAAGTGCTTTTTTGCCAGCACACTTTTCGATTGAATAAAAGTAGTCGCCTCTGTTTACAGTTCCTTGCTCAACAGGATTAAGCAGCAAAATTTTTGTGTATATGCCTTTTTTGTCATACATTGATTTTGCTCTGCGAAGTATGAGCGTGGCGTCGCCCGCAGTTCCGCCCATATTGCCGTTTGTTATTAAAAATGCCGTTTTCATTCTTTTTCAGAGCCCCTTTTCTGTATATAAGTTCGCATATACTCTTATAATCTCACTTTTATATTTTTGAATATCATTGTATACTTCGGAAAAAGCAATTGCCTGTTCCGAAAGCTTTTTTCGGATATTGTCATCGGTTACAGCATTCGTAATTCTATCGGCAAGAACATCATCATCGTCGCTTAAAAATCCGTTTTTGCCGTCTGTGATAAGCTCGCAAAGACCGTCTGTAGGCGTGCTTATGATTGGTGTTCCGAGCGCTAAGGATTCCAACGCACACATGGGCGTGCCTTCCCATCTCGATGTCATAACCATAACCTTTGCATCATGCAGCATTTTCAGGGGATTGCTCTGAAATCCGAGAAAATGCACGTTATTTTGCAGGTTCAGTTGATTGCACATTTTTTTTGTTTCTTCTTCAAGATCGCCCGTGCCTATAATGGCGGCTTTTATATCGGGGCAATTTGCACAAGCTCTTTGCAAAACCTTCATAAGCCTTTGGGGGTTTTTTTGGGGGGTCAGTCTGCCGACATATACGACATCATAGTTATAGCTGCTGCCGTCAAGCTTCATTTTTTCATACAGTGCGTTTACGTCAATAATGTTGTATAAGACGGTGCTTTTATTCTTCAAGGATTTATGGAAAGCATATCCGTCAAAAGAGCTTTGCGAAACCCAAAAAATATGCCCGGCTTTGTGTGCCGCAAAATAATATGCGATTGACTTTACAGACAAACCGCGCGAATTGAAATTGTTGTTATGTATATGGGAAACCAACGGTATTTTGCCGCAGGCACAAGCTGCGACAAAGCCTGCACGCATATCGTGAGCATGGATAATATCAGGGTTTTGCTCTTTTATAACACGCTTTACTTCTTTAACCGACAATTCCTTAATCGGCGCAAATGATATGTTTCGTTCGTTCAATGCTTCGGAAATCTGACCGTTCCGGCTGCAATACACCATATCAATATCCGGCTCATTCCTCATCATGTCGATTATTTGGCAAACAACGTTCTCCGCACCTGAAAAGCGGTCGCTTTGAAGTAAATGCAATACTTTCATCTTATCCTCTTAAAAAACTTTGGTGTAGATACTCCTCATCGCTTTTTCCGACACCGAAGCATCAAAATCTTTTATTTTTGTCTTATTGAATCGGCTCATTTCATCGCATAAAGGTTTGTTGTCGCAGAGTAGGCCGATAGCCTTTGCAAACCCTTCGCTGTCAGACGGTTCACACAGAAAGCCGCCCTTGTTATCTGTTATCAAGTCGATATTGCCCCTGATTTTACTGACCACGCAAGGCAACACGCTTGCCATAGCCTCCATAATAGAACGCGAAAGCCCCTCACGAAATGATGGCATAACAAAGCAGTCGGCTGCTTCATACAATTCCTTGACGTCGTTTCTGTAACCCAAGAAACGTATATTTTCAAGCAATCCTGCTTTATCAGCTTGTTCTTTGAACTCAGACTCTTTCTCGCCAACACCGCAAAGAATGTAGTAAACATTCTTGTTCTTCAATTTTTCCATAGCGGATATAATTACGCTGTTATTCTTATTTCTGTTCAGTTCGCCTACCGAAATCAACAGAAAGGCATCAAGCGGAATATTTAATTCAATTCGTTTTTTTGCCCACAGCGGTAAATAGTCAAACAAGGATTGGATATACTCATTAAGAGTTACCCCC
>FR892241.1:43902-44672 GCA_000433115.1 Ruminococcus sp. CAG:382 | reverse complement strand
AAGATTTTACAATCCTGAAAAGCGATTTGAGTTGAAAAAACTGCAAAAACGAGGTAGAATATAATAAAGGAACTAACGGAGAAAAACGATGAAATATAAAAATATACTCTGGGACTGGAACGGAACACTTATCGATGATGTTGGTGTGGCTCTCGAAGCGGTTAATATAATGCTTGAAAGGCGCTCACTTCCGAAAATCAATATCGGGCAGTATTATTCGTATGTGGATACTCCGATAATCCGATTTTACGAAAAATGCTTTGATATGACAAAGGATGACGAAGGCACGCTCCTTCCCGAATACCAGCGGCTTTATGCCGAACTGGCACAGGAACTTCCGAAGAACGATACGACATACAAGACCGTAAAAGCATTGCAAGACAAGAGATTTCGGCAATTCATCGTTTCATCCTGCGAGCAGAATATTCTGAACAACTGGCTTGCAAGATACGGAATAACGCATTTTTTCGAAGCGGTTACCGGCGCAGACAACCTTTGTGCCGAAAGTAAAACCGAGCGCGCGATTCATCTGATGGAAAACTATGGACTTGAACCCTCGGAAACCGTTTTTGTGGGTGATACGGCGCATGATTTCGACACGGCAAAGGCGCTCGGAGTTGATGCGCTTCTGGTCACATACGGACATCAGTCGCCGGAGGAAAACAGAAACACCGGGTGTGTCACTGCCGATTCGCTCGATGAGGTGCTGGCAATTCTGACGAATGACGCAAACGAATAATGAATTTGTGAAGACGAAAAACATAGCCGGA
>FR892241.1:43029-43859 GCA_000433115.1 Ruminococcus sp. CAG:382 | reverse complement strand
GAAGCACGAGCTTCCGCCATGTTTTTATGGTTAAAAATACGTTTGAAATACAGTGAAAAACGTGAAATCAACACGCTTTTCACCGCTGTTTACAGAAAAAACAGTCCGGCAGGATTCCGGTGAAATTCCGGTTTACTGCGTCAGCGACTTGTAATAGGAAACGGTGAGGTCGACGACCAGACCGTAGCTTTTCGTGCCCTGACTCTGACCCTGCGACTGCAGGAATGAATTGTTGACAGCGTTTGTCACGTTGTTTGCAACGTTTTCGCGGTACTTGTCAAAAAACAGGGAATAGGCGCTGTTTTCTTTTGCAAGCTCCGACGGATAGTAGTAATTCCTGAACCTTTTATAAAGCTCTTTGTCGGCGCGGTAAAGTGCACTGTTGACATAACTCAGCACATTTGACAGTCCGCTGTATCGCACATAGGGGTTGTTGCTGTTCAGGCAAACCAGAAAAGCCACCATGTTTGCCTCTTCTTCACGTGCAATTCCACGCTGGTGGCTCATTTCATGCGCCATGGTGAACGGTACGATGAAATCGGGATAATTTACGTTGATATTTGCTTCTCCGGTGAAGAACGAATAGACACCCGAAATGTGAGTATATGTCATCGGTTCGGAAAGTGCGATCGGCTTCGGGGAGGAGCGGAAGGAGGAAATATAGTCGACGCCGGAGGCGTAGGAATCAAAAGCGTCGTTTATAAGCGTCGCCATTGTGCCGTAGTCACAGGGCATATGGGATTCTCCGGAGGCTGAAAATGTTATGTCCGGGGTGACATTTTTTATCTCTGCCGAGAGCCATACGGCTGGTTCAAACAGCTCTTCGCCGC
>FR892241.1:33709-42968 GCA_000433115.1 Ruminococcus sp. CAG:382 | reverse complement strand
TGAAAGAGGATTGCGGAAATAGCAGGGGGCGAACATTGAGAAAAACAGTATGCCGATAATCAGTATTATTGAAACAAGCGGCATCAATACCTTTGAGCCGAAGCCGTCGGTATTGTGTTTTATGAAACGCACGGCATAGACCATATAGGCGACAAACAGCAGCGGGAGAAGTATTATGATACATTCCGCGACGGAGAACGGAATCCACGTCGTGAGCTTTGCCATTATGAAGCGTATGCCGTGCGCGGGATAACGGGACAGAAACTCCGCAAGAGGCGTTATGAAGCGGGAAAGGACATAAAGCACGAGCGACAGAGCGAAAAGCAGCATTACCGTGACGTAGAACGGTGAAAAGCAACCGCTTTCACGAAGGCGCTGTATGAACGGCTTTTTCGGTTCTTTGGGCGTAACGTTGACTGCGTTGTTATCCATGATTTTTCGTTATTTTACTTCGACGGTCCAGCCGAAGGTATCGGGCTTGTCGCCCCACTGAATGCCGGTAAGCTCATCGTAAAGCATCTGTGATATCTTGCCGATCTCATTATTGTTGATGGTCATTTTCTTGTCATGCCAGTCGAGATGACCGACGGGTGAGATGACAGCGGCAGTGCCGGTTCCGAACATTTCGTCCAGCTTGCCTGCGTTATATGCGTCCCATACTTCGGCGATTGCGATACGGCGTTCCGTCACCTTATAGCCCTTGGATTTGAGCAGATCAATGACGGAGGCTCTTGTCACGCCGGGGAGGATGTTGCCTTCGAGCTTGGGGGTGATAACTTCGCCGTCGATCACGAAGAAGACGTTCATTGCGCCGACTTCGTCAACATATTTGTGCTCTATGCCGTCAAGCCAGAGAACCTGCGCATAGCCGTTCTTTTCAGCCTTCTGCTGACCGATAAGGGAGGAGGCGTAGTTGCCGCCGACCTTTGCGAAGCCGGTGCCGCCCTTGACGGCTCTGACATATTCGTCCTCAACGGCGATTTTTACGGGGTTGAGACCTGCGGCGTAATAAGAAGCGACAGGTGAAAGGATGATGCAGAAGAGGTATGTCTTCGAAGCATGGACGCCGAGCATTGCGTCGGTTGCGATGATGAACGGACGGATGTACAGCGAAGTGCCCTTTTCGGATGGGATCCAGTCCTTGTCGAACTCAACGGTTTCTTTTATTGCTTTGAGAACGAAATCGGGATCGAGTTGCGGGATGCAGAGGCGTGCGTTCGTATTGTTCATACGTTCGATATTCTTGTTGGGTCTGAACAGAAGAATCCGTCCGTCTGCGGTCTTGTATGCCTTCATGCCCTCGAACATTTCCTGAGCGTAATGGAATACCATTGCGGCAGGGGAAAGGGTTATATCCTGAAAGGGTACGATGCGGGCATCGTGCCAGCCCTGTCCCTCGGTATAGTTGCACATGAACATATGATCTGTGAAATATTTACCGAAGCCGAGCTTTGAATAATCGGGTTTCTGTTTCGGCGTTTTTGTTCTGATTTTTGTGATTTCCATTGCATTGACTTCCTTTTTGACGCAGTATAAATATTCGTCGTCAAATTTTATTATATACCTATAAATGTGAAAAATCAATGGGCTCTCGTTAAAAATAATCCGGCACATGAAATATTGGCGAAATATCAAAAAAAGACTTGCATTTTTCTTGCGTTTGAGTTATAATGTCATGAGAGGTGTACATATGAATTTTGATTTACGTCGGTTTTTCTCCGAGCATGGACCGCTTCTGGTCGGTGTGACGGCGCTTGCGGTCGCAGTAACTGCCGCGACAATGCCAGCCGCTCTGAAGCGCGATGCTTCTGCGATAACGATGTACCCGGCAGGTGACGGTTATCCGCCCATATATGAAACAACCGAAAAAACAGGTTGTGCCCTTTATATAGACGGCACAATTGTCGCTGTTTCGGAAAGCTCATATGAGCTTGAAGCGGCAGTGGACAAGGCTGCAACAGAACTTTCGGTTAAAGAAAACAAGGACGCCGAGGATTACAGCATTATAAGTTGCGTGGAATACAAAAACGGTGAATTTTCCGTGTCCGATTTCACGGATGACATTGCTTCGGCAGTGAGGGCATCGGGGCTATCCGTCTGCGGTGTCGTGACTAAAAGCATCACATCGGTGCTTGAATCCGAGACTGTATACCGTGATAATACAGACCTGACAGAGGGCAGCGAAAAGGTCGTTGTTCCCGGAAAGGACGGAGAAGTCAGTGAGGTTTACCGGCTTTATTACAATGACGGTAAAATTTATGACACGCAGATCGTTTCGAGCGATGTCGTAACACCTGCGGTCGATACGGTTGTCGAACGTGGCGTCAAGCTTGCGTCCGACAGAACGCTGACATCTCTTTCGATGTTCATAATGCCTTACAACGGCGGTATTTCTTCCGAATACGGAAGAAGATATCTGCTTGGCGGTGTGTTCCACGGCGGTCTTGATGTCGCGGGTAAGATTGCCGGTATAAACTGTTACGGCGAAACGATTGTTGCGGCAGGCGACGGTGTTGTCGTCGAAGCCGGAAATCACGGCGATTTCGGCAAGCTCGTCGTTATTGAGCACCCCAACGGAATACGCACTTATTACGCTCATATGAGTAAGATAACAGTAAACAAGGGCGACGAGGTCAGACAAGGCGAAAAAATCGGTAATATAGGGAATACCGGTAAGGTTGAAGGTCCTCATGTTCATTTCGAGGTGAGGCTGCCGGATAAAAACGGCGATTATTACCGCGTTGACCCCAAATATTATATCATTGATTATTCTTCGTATCTGAGATAAAGATAATATATACAGACAAAAAAGTCACGGTCGGTTCCGTGACTTTTTTGCTTCAAGTGAGGCAGGAGAAATGTATGGAGAAATATATAATGAAGAAAGGTGGTTGTCAGAGGAGATGCCGGAGGATTGCGTCAAATCCTCCGGCAACGGAAGCATTTCTGCTTCCGCAACTATGAAAAAGAGATTCGCATCTGTCTCTTCGTGTATAAATATACTGCCGAAACCTTAAATGAAGTTTAAGTAGTTTGCGATTGTTTTGAAACAATCTGTGACAAGATCGGACGAAAAAGATGACGCGTATGCGACGTAAATGTGTATAAAACGGTATGCGGTTACGGTGTAAGCTGAATGCATATTTATGCATTCGATCTGCCGATGGCGTTGCTTTGCGTTTTGAAATGTGTGTCATGAGTTTTCATGCAAAAAAGCGTTGCCGTGCGAATCACGCAGAACGACGTAAAAAGTGAAACGACGCGATACGACGGTATTTCATTATTGGACTGTATAATCAGTGTATCAACATGAAAAGCGGCGCAAAATGAAATTTTGTTGAATTTGACTTGCAGAAAGTCTTGACAAGGAATGAGAAGTATGATATACTATGCGCATCTGATTCAGTTAGGATGATTTTATGTTACAGGAAAACAACGCAAGGCTCAATGAACGGCTGAAAAGCTACGTCGAGGACTGCCGCAGTACGCTGAACATCCCGGAGGATGTTTATACGCATTTCAATGTCAAACGCGGACTCAGAAATGCGGACGGTACGGGCGTCATCGCAGGCGCAACACGCATCAGCAATGTTCACGGCTATTTTATCGATGAATATGAACGTGTTCCGGCGGAGGGTGAACTGCTTTACCGCGGATATGATATAAAAGATATAATCAACGGCTGTATTGCGGAGGATCGTTTCGGCTTTGAAGAGGTTGTCTGGCTGCTGCTTTTCGGATATCTGCCCGACAAACCTCATCTTGAACGTTTTTCGGCGATGCTTGAGGAACTTCGCGAGCTTCCCGACGGCTTCATCGAAGATATGATCATCAAGGCGCCTTCGCCCAATATCATGAACAAGCTCGGCAGAAGCGTGCTTGCTCTTTACAGCTATGACGATTATGCGGAGGACAATTCGCTTGAAAACATATTCCGTCAGTCGATCGAGCTTGTCGCGCGTATTTCGACCATTATGGTCAATGCGTATCAGGTCAAAAAACGCTATTACGATCATCAGTCGCTGTTCTTTCATGCGCCGATAAGCGGTCTTTCGATTGCCGAAAATATACTCTCGACAATGCGCATTGACCGCCAGTTTACGCATGAAGAGGCGCGTCTGCTTGACATATGCCTGATGCTTCACGCAGAGCATGGCGGCGGTAACAACTCGACCTTTGCCTGCCGTGTGCTGTCGTCTTCGGGTACAGACACGTATTCCGCCATTGCCGCGGCGATCGGCGCGCTGAAGGGACCCCGTCACGGCGGTGCGAACATCAAGGTCGTTGAGATGATGGATGCGCTCAAAGCCGAGATCGGCGACGTGTATGACGATGAGCAGGTCACGGCGGCGCTCAGAAAGGTCATGAACAAGGAGCTTGGAGACGGTTCGGGACTTATTTACGGTATGGGTCATGCAGTCTATACCATGTCGGACCCCAGAGCGCAGATCCTCAAGGAAAACTGTGTCATGCTTGCGGATGCAAAGGGATACAGCAACGATTTCCATCTGCTCGATGCCATTGAAAGGCTGTCGTCGGCACTGCTTGGCGATAAGAAGGGCGTCCGCGGCAGTATCTGCGCAAACGTTGACCTTTATTCGGGACTCGTTTACCGCATGCTTGAAATACCGCCAGAGCTTTACACTCCGCTGTTCGCGGTAGCACGTATGGCGGGCTGGTGCGCGCACCGTATCGAAGAATCCGTCACATGCCGCCGTATTATCCGTCCGGGGTACAAATCACTTTGCGGCGACAAGAAAATATATACAAGTATTTCTGAAAGGAAACAGTAATGAGCTACACTATTGCGCAAAAGATCATTGCAAGCCATCTTAGGAGCGGAAGCATGGAGGTCGGAAGCGAGATCGGTCTGAAAATCGATCAGACGCTGACTCAGGATGCTACCGGTACCATGGCGTATCTCCAGTTCGAGGCACTCGGTATTGACAGAGTGAAAACTGAGCTTTCCGTCGCCTATATAGACCACAATACATTGCAGTCGGGCTTTGAAAATGCCGACGATCATGAATATATAAGAAGTGTTGCAAAAAAACACGGGCTTTATTTCTCACGCCCCGGCAACGGTATTTGCCATCAGGTACATCTCGAACGATTCGGCAAACCGGGCAAGACGCTCATCGGCTCTGACAGCCATACACCTACCGCAGGCGGTATCGGTATGCTGGCATTCGGTGCGGGTGGTCTCGATGTTGCTGTCGCCATGGGCGGCGGCGAGTATTACATAACCATGCCGAAGATGGTGAAGATCGAGCTGAAAAACAGGTTGCGTCCCAATGTCTCGGCAAAGGATGTTATCCTTGCCGTGTTGAAACTGCTTTCGGTCAAGGGCGGAGTCGGCAAAATTATCGAATATGCCGGTGAAGGCGTCAAATCACTGTCGGTCCCCGAAAGAGCGACTATAACGAACATGGGTACGGAGCTTGGCGCTACGACATCGATATTCCCGTCGGACGAGACGACACGAGCGTTCCTCCGTGCGCAGGGCAGAGAAGAGGATTATATTCCGCTTGAGTCCGATCCATATGCCGAATATGATGAAACGTATGTGATCGACCTTGCGGAGCTCAAGCCTATGGCGGCATGTCCGCATATGCCCGACAATGTCAAAACAATTGAAGAGCTTGGCAATATGAAAATCGACCAGGTTTGCATCGGCTCCTGCACGAATTCCTCGTATGACGATCTTATGAAGGTCGCGGCAATCCTCAAGGGCAGGACGGTTGCGGAGAATGTTTCGCTTACCGTTTCGCCCGGATCAAAGCAGGTTTACAACATGCTTGCCGCAAACGGTGCGCTTGCCGACATTATTTCCGCCGGCGCGCGAATTCTGGAATGTGCCTGCGGTCCCTGCATCGGTATGGGGCAGTCACCCAAGTCGGCGGGCATCAGTCTGCGTACATTCAACCGTAACTTTGAAGGAAGAAGCGGAACAAAGGATGCACAGGTTTATCTCGTTTCACCCGAAACCGCTGCTGTTTCGGCAATCAACGGATATCTCACGGATCCGTCTGCCTCGCTGGCGCCGATCAGCATAGCCCCGGTCGAACACTTCAGCATCAACGACAACATGATCGTCTCGCCGGCATCACCCGACGAAGCGGCGCTCCTTACCGTAAATCGCGGTCCCAATATCAAGCCGTTCCCGCTCGCTTCCGCTATGCCGGAGACTCTCAAAGTACCCGTTTCGCTCAAGGTGGGCGACAACATCACGACGGACCACATCATGCCAGCGGGAGCGAAGATACTGCCTTACCGCTCAAACATTCCGTATCTTTCGAAATTCTGCTTCGCGGTATGCGACGAGTGCTTTGCCGAAAGGGCAAAGAAGCTCGGCGGCAGTGTGATTATCGGCGGTGTCAACTACGGTCAGGGCTCATCGCGTGAGCATGCGGCGCTTGTTCCGCTGTATCTCGGTATCAGGGCGGTCATCGCAAAGAGCTTTGCCCGTATCCACTGCGCTAACCTTATAAACAACGGCATACTGCCGCTTACATTTGAAAATCCCGCTGATTATGATCTGTTTGATGAAGGCGATGTTATTGAGATAGACGGGCTTTCAAAGGCATTCAGCCACGGCAGTGCGATATTGCGCAACGTCACAAAGGGTACATCGGCAAAGCTGGTGTTCAGCTTCTCGGAACGTCAGAAGAAGATGCTCGCGGCGGGCGGACTTATCAATCTTACAAGGAGCAGAAGCAATGGATAAAATCAGAATGACAACTCCCCTGGTGGAGATGGACGGCGACGAAATGACCCGTGTTCTCTGGCAGGAGATAAAAGACAGACTTATCCTTCCGTTTGTTGATCTCAAGACGGAGTATTACGATCTCGGGCTTAAAAACAGAAACGACACGGATGATCAGGTCACTGTCGATTCCGCAAACGCGACCAAGAAATACGGCGTTGCGGTCAAATGCGCGACGATCACTCCCAATGCCGCGCGTGTCAGGGAATATAATCTCAAGGAAATGTGGAAGTCTCCGAACGGTACCATACGCGCCATCCTTGACGGAACGGTGTTCCGCTCTCCGATAATTGTGAACGGCATCACTCCGTTCATTCCGACATGGAAAAAGTCGATCGTCATTGCACGTCACGCATACGGCGACGTGTACAAGGCTGTTGAAGCAAAGGCTCCTGCCGGAAGCGAGGCTTATCTTACCGTTGAAAAAGGCGGCAATATCGTAGAAAAAACTCTTATTCACGCATTCGGCGGAGAGGGCATTGTCCAGGGAATGCACAATACGGTCGCTTCGATTTCAAGTTTTGCACGCGCCTGCTTCAATTGCGCGCTTGACATGAAGCTGTCACTGTGGTTCTCCTCAAAGGATACCATTTCCAAGAAATATGACCACACCTTCAAGGATATTTTTGCGGATATATATGAAGCGGAATACAAAACACGCTTTGAGGAAGCGGGAATTGAGTATTTCTATACGCTTATAGACGACGCTGTGGCACGAGTCATACGCTCCGAGGGCGGATTTATATGGGCGTGCAAGAATTATGACGGCGATGTCATGAGCGACATGGTGGCAACCGCGTTCGGAAGTCTCGCAATGATGACGAGCGTGCTTATTTCACCCGACGGTGTTTATGAATACGAGGCGGCGCACGGTACGGTTCAACGCCACTACTACGCACATCTGAAGGGCGAAACCACATCGACGAACCCGACTGCCACGATATTTGCGTGGAGCGGTGCGCTTCGCAAGCGCGGTGAGCTTGACGGCAATCAGGAGCTTATGAAGTTTGCCGACAGACTTGAAAACGCTGTTATTGCGACGATTGAGCAGGGTATTATGACCAAGGACCTTTATGCGCTGTCGTCACTTGCAAACAAGAAGTCCGTGAGCAGCATTGAGTTCCTCGACGCTATTGCTTCAATGATATAAAAAGAATAAATCGGGTCGCTCCGCTTTTTGCGGAGTGACCCGATTTATTCTTGTTAAAAGAGCGCAGAGGCTTTGCAACGCGAAGCTTCTGCGCTTTATATTTTTGATGGTTAATGTGAAACAGTACGGGCATTTCTGTGCATTATGACGGATAATGAACCGCGAACCGAAATTTTGCTTTGAAAGTGAGCCGGCAGCTTGCTCTGGCGGCGGAAAAGATCTTCGTTCGACGCCAAAAAATGAATTGAGAAAGGATATGTGATGTATCAAACGGACAAAATTTGCTTTTGCAATGTATGTAATAAGTATTATATCGCATAATATTGCCTTTATAGTATCACACACTTTACCGATTGTCAAGCGAAAATGAGAAAAATATATTAAAAAGACGAATGAAATTGAAATATGTCAGCGGCGATGGCAAATTGGTAGCAGAAAATATGCATAATACATTTATTATAATCATCGCTTGGCGTGTTGACTATATGTAATACTTATTATGTAGTATTATGTCGTCGAAACAACAGGAGGAAACATCATGATTGGAAAAGGAAACGGAAAAGCGGGTGCGACAAAGCTCGCTTCAATTCTGATTGCGGCATTGATGGCGCTCTCTACGCTTACATCGTGTGCCGTAACGGAAGGTCCGAAGGGAGAAAGCGGCAACGACGGAAAATCCGCATACGAAGTTGCGGTCGAAAACGGCTACAAGGGTACAGAAGCCGAATGGCTCATTTCGCTTGTCGGTGAAAACGGCAAGGACGGCAAGAGCGCATATGAACTTGCTGTTGAAGGCGGATACAAAGGCACGCTTGAAGATTGGCTTTTGTCTCTCGTCGGTAATGAAGGTTTTGCAGGCGCGAACGGCAAGGACGGAGCGGACGGAAAATCAGCCTACGAACTTGCGGTAGAAAACGGATATAACGGCACGCTTGCACAGTGGCTCGAATCACTTGTCGGTAAGAGCGGAAATGACGGTAAGAACGGTATTGACGGTATTTCGGGCAGCGATGGCAAAAGCGCATATGAAATAGCTGTCGAAAACGGCTTTGACGGAAGCGTTACCGAATGGCTGGCATCTCTTGTCGGGAAAAACGGCAGTGACGGCAAAGGCGGTATCGACGGCAAGAGTGCATATGAACTCGCTGTTGAAAACGGATATACCGGTACGGTCAACGAATGGCTTTCGTCGCTCATCGGCGAAAACGGAAATAACGGTAAATCCGCTTATGAGATCGCAAAGGAAAACGGATATACCGGGACAGAAGCTCAGTGGATCGCATCACTCGCAGGGAAGAGCGCATATGAGCTTGCGGTCGCAAACGGATACGGCGGCTCTGTGA
>FR892241.1:28436-33660 GCA_000433115.1 Ruminococcus sp. CAG:382 | reverse complement strand
GGCGAAGCAGGATCCGACGGTAAGTCAGCTTATGAAATCGCGAAGGAAAACGGATATAAGGGCAGCGAGTCGCAGTGGCTTGCGTCACTTGTCGGTCCCACAGGTGCGGCAGGCAAAGACGGCAGCGACGGCAAAAACGGTAAATCGGCATATGAGCTTGCAAAGGACGCGGGCTTTGTCGGAACGCTTTCTCAGTGGCTTGATTCGCTTGTGGGCGCCGCAGGAGCAAAGGGTGATGCCGGTGCCAAAGGCGAGCAGGGCGAAAAAGGCGAGCAGGGCAAATCTGCCTATGAAATAGCTGTTGAAAACGGCTTTGACGGTACCGTTACCGAATGGCTGGCATCACTTGTCGGAAAAGACGGCAGTGCGGTTGCCAAGGGCGATGACGGCAAAGACGGCAAGAGCGCATATGAGCTTGCCAAAGAAAATGGATACAGCGGAACACTCCAGGAATGGCTTGCATCGCTTGTCGGTGCAACCGGCGCCAAGGGCGAAAAAGGCGAGCAGGGTGCGCAGGGCGAACAGGGCAACACCGGTTCTGCGGGCAAGAGCGCTTTTGAACTTGCAAAGGAAAACGGATACACCGGAACCGAAGCGGAGTGGCTTGCATCGCTGACCGGACTTTCCGCATATCAGGTTGCCGTCAAGAACGGATATACCGGAACGGAAGCCGAGTGGCTTGCATCTCTTGTCGGCGAAGCGGGACAGAACGGCGCACAGGGCGAGCAGGGCAGTGCAGGTAAGTCCGCATATGAGATCGCCAAGGAAAACGGATATACCGGAACGGTCGAGCAGTGGCTCGCAACTCTCATCGGTCCCACAGGCGCCGCAGGAGCGGCAGGCAGGGACGGCAACGACGGCAAGAGCGCATACCGGCTTGCGGTCGAAAACGGATACGTCGGAACGATCGCCGACTGGCTCACTTCGCTTGTCGGCGCAACCGGCGCGACAGGTCCCAAGGGGGAGGACGGCAAGGACGGTGAAGACGGTAAGGATGGTGAAGACGGTAAGGATGGCGTAAGCGTCGTCGGTGCTTATATCGATGAAAACACGCACCTCATCCTGAAGCTGTCCGACAATACGACGATCGATGCCGGTTATGTCGGCGTCAATGTGCCTGCGCCTGAATATTATACCGTCAGATTCTGCGATTTTGACGGCAGGGAAATCAAGGTCATTGAAAATGTCGCCGCAGGTTCAGGTGTGACGCCTCCGGCAGACCCGACACGTGACGGCTATGTTTTCACCGGATGGAGCGGCAGCTATGCCAACATAACTGCAAATACAACTCTCGTTGCACAATATGCGCCCGTTGCGTCCGAGATCTGCACCGTTGTGTTCGTTGATTGGAACGGCAATGAGCTGAAGAGACAGAGCGTCAACAAGGGCGAGAGCGCGACCGCGCCAGAAACGCCCGAAAGAACGGGATATCGCTTTGTTAAGTGGGACAAGTCGTTTGACAACGTGACCGAAAATGTGACGGTGACAGCGGTTTATATCAGACAGTACACCGTCGTTTTCAAGGACAAGGACGGAGACGTTCTGAAAACCGAGATCGTTGACGAGGGCGCAAGCGCGACACCGCCTGCCGCACCCGAGGTCGAGGGATATACGTTTACGGGCTGGGAAGGTAATTACAGTGCGGTTTCTCAGGACGAGATCGTCGCTGCAAAGTATGTTGAAAATGCTCCCGTGACATTTACGGTCAAGTTTGTTGACTGGAATGAAGATGTTCTGAAAACAGAGACAGTTCGGAAAGGTTCGGGCGCGACCGCTCCGGCAGACCCGACGCGCGACGGCTATGTCTTCAAGGGCTGGGATAAGGCGTTTGATAATGTGACAGGCGATATGACCGTTACGGCGGTTTATGAGGAAAAATACAATGTAAAGTTTTCTTTTGAGCAAGTCAATGATGCGAAAATCGGCGAAGAATTCAGTCTGACTTTGAAAGTCGAAAGCGATAGCGAATCGGATGTCAATGGATTGCTCATTTACACTTTGGAATATGACAGTTCAAAGTTGGAATTTGTCGGATTTTCGGATTACGGCGAGCTTATCACGAACAGTGTTACAAAGGAAGCTTCAATCGATAATAATAACATTGTATTGGGGTATGAGAATCCCATTGTTGCGAATGGAATCATATGCAACTTGCGTTTCAAAGTCAAGAATGACGCTACTGCCGGAACGCAGCTCACGATTTCCATGTCGGCGACTGCCTCAAAGGACAGATTACCTTTGAAAAAAATCATCGCTCCTTCGTGTGAACTTGAAGTTAAAGCAAGCTAACATGATATCAAAAAATAATAATTGAAAGGAAAAGCAAAATGAAACAGCGAATTCAAAAAAATATTGCTTTATGTGTTTTGGCACTGATAATGCTGATACAGTGCATTCCGCTTAATGCCATTGCGGATACAGGTGATACAATCAACGGACTTATTGAGTTTACCATTGAAGACGTTTCGGGAAAACCGGGAGAAACCGTGGAAATTAAGATATCTGTTTCGGGCAACATCGAAATCAGCGGTCTTCTTTTGCACGATATAACGTACGATGAAACCGCACTTGAATTTATAGGCTTCAAACAGTATGGTGATTTAATCAATAACAGTCTTACAAAGGATGACTCTGTTTCAGGCAAAACAATTACACTGGGATATTCCCCCGCAATTGTGCCTGACGGGGATATTTGTACAGCTGAGTTTCGCATTAAAGACACGGCGGCAGACGGTAAGTATTCTGTTGGCTTCTCCATTGTTTCTGCTGGGCAGAACGTTCCGTGTACTTTAAATGCGGGGTCTGTAACGGTCCAGAAGTGGCTTGTCGGTGATTTCAATCAGGACGATGAAGTTAACATGAAGGATGCGGTACATTTTATTGGTTGGATAAACTTTTCATACACAGGTCTTTATCCGATGGTATATGACGGAAACAAGGACTTCAATAACGACGGGCTTGTTGACATGAAGGACGCTGTATATCTGATAGGGTGGATAAATTTTGCCTTTACCGGGTTGTATGATATCGATTGGTATGGTGAAATATGCAGACACGATCTTGTCAAAGCCGAAGCCGTGAAGTCCACCTGCACCGTAGCCGGCAATATCGAATACTGGCACTGCACGAAGTGCGGAAAGTATTTTGCTGATGAGGCTGGCAGTAACGAGATTTCCCTTGAAAGCACAGTGCTTTCTGCCACGGGGCACAGCTATGCAAAGGCGTGGTCTTCAAATGCAAATTACCACTGGCATAGTGCTACTTGCGGGCATACCGATATGGCTGATTATGGAAAGCACGATTTTGATGAGAATAACGTCTGCACAGTTTGCAGATATGTGAATCAGGAAATATACTATGACGATGAATATCTGAAATACAGCGAAATCGGCAAAACAGTCAATCTGATTACCGCTTCGGATTACTCGCCGCTGTCAGGTGCAAAAAAGCTCTTTACCGACGAGCTTTATAAGTTCAGATTGAATATTTATTCCACCGGAAATCAGGAAACGTACGGTTTGTCTTATGACACTTTTGACCAATTTGCAAATGATTTTCAGGCGAGCGTAGACGCAAAGGTTTCGTTTGGCTCCAGAAAAAAGAGCAATGGTCACTTTATGACTAACAAGCTGCCGTCCTTCAGCCTCAGCGGTTCATACGCATATGAGCATAAGAAGGCAAGTGAAACGAGCGAGTACATTTATTATTGGAATTACATTCTCAACGGAACAAGAGTTGAAATCTCCGAATTCAATGATAAAGATAAGCTTGCAAGCGTTCTTTCGCCTGAGTTTATAGCTGACGCGAGAAAGGTCAGAAGCGGCGAAATGAGCGCGGACAAGTTTGTGTCGTTATGGGGTACACACGTAATCACGTCCGGAATATACGGTGCAAGGCTCAATGCAACATATTTTGAAGTAAGCCATCATATCGAAGATTATTCTTCGCATAAAGCAAGCCTGGACGCGACCTTTGAATATCGCTTTGCGAAAACCGGATTAAACGCTGAAGCAGGGCTTGATGTCTCAAATATCAAGACATCGGTCGAAAAAGATGCGTTTAAACATTTGACTATAAAAGGTACTGCAAAAAATACATTCTCAGCCACATCGTTTGATGAGCTTGCATCTTCATATAAAACTTGGCAAAGTAATTTTGAAAGTGATGTTGCTGCAAATTCCTTATTTGTTGACGTTGGTGATAATAGCCTTTGCTGCATTTGGTATCTGCTTGACGACAGTTTCGATGATGTCAAGGAAATGCTTGATGATTATATGTACAGCCAGTGTTCCGACTTGTATGAGCAGTACGCGTCAAAGGTCAACGGTTTGAAGCTGAAGGATGATGTGACCTTCGACAAGGAAACAGGAACTCTTGAAATCAATTTTGCGACATATCAGAAGCAGGGTAACATTGAAGGATTTAATTCTGACAGCTACGTGACATATGACAGCGAGAAAAAAATGCTTACAATAATGCCATATTACAACGGAAATCAGATTAAGAGTATTATAATCAACGGAGCGTATAAAACACTTGATTCCGCAGGACAGTCAATTGATACTCTGATACAAGACGTCTCTATTGCACTGGCATCCGGAAATTGGTACAGCGGTTTGCAATTCGAACTCAGAAATGTCGGCTTGGTTGGCTCAGGCAGTGCGCCCGTAATCGATCTAACGGCGTTTGGCGGTGCTAATCTGCTGACAATAACCTGCAGTGGTGTTAGTGAAATAATTGCGCACGACGGAATGCCAGGAGGAGCGGGACAATCGGCATTAACGGGGAACAATATTCTGATATGTTCTTATAGTGCTGATGATGCTCTCACTTTGAAGGGCGGCAACGGTGCTGCTGGCGTCAATTACGGAGATAACGGCAGTGACGGCGGAACAGGCATTGTTGCTGATACACTTACTGTTGACATGACAGGCACATTGAATGTCTACGGAGGCAATGGCGGTAATGGCGCTGCGGGCATGAGAGGCATTGACGGAAGAAAAGGCGATGATGGTATTGCCAATGGTGACCATGGAAAAAACGGAACATCAGGAACAGATGGCGGCAACGGAGGCAATGGCGGAACCGGTGGGAGTGCAATTGTTGCCGAAAAGGTGATTGACATTGGCTCCGAGGAAAGCCACATATCGCTACACGCTTATTCTGGTCAAGGTGGCAACGGCGGTAACGGCGGAAATGGTGGCAACGGAGGCAATGGCGGCAA
>FR892241.1:26418-28418 GCA_000433115.1 Ruminococcus sp. CAG:382 | reverse complement strand
CAATGGCGGCAACGGTTACAATAATTACAATTTCTTCGACGGAAAAACAGCAAATGGTGGTGATGGAGGCGATGGCGGTATCGGAGGCAATGGCGGCCAAGGCGGAGACTGTTATGCGGTCATAAGAGCAAAAATAATTGAAGGACTCGTTTTAGAGTCTCAAGAAAGCGTTGGCACGGGAGGAAGTGCAGGAAACGGTGGAGCTGGTGGTAACGGAGGAGAACGTGGTTCCTTTACGACAGGCACTGGTGTTTGGAAACAAACTAAATATGGTAATAATGGCAATAGCGGATCGCGGGGTGCTAATGGCGTTAATGGTTCAAATGGCAGTCTTCCTCGATATATTGGAGAAATAAAATGATATACGAAGAACAGTATTTGCGAGAAGAACTAAACCAAAGGATAATATATCTTTACAAGCATTCTGCTTCTCTCATGGTGACAATGGTTACTATTTGGACTGCGATTGCAGGATTTGCTGTAGTGTTGAGTGAAAAGGTCGCTGATTCTGGAATTATCTTTTCAATAATTATTCCACTTTGTCTATTCTTTTCACTGATTTTCGTCTTATTAAGTTCTTTGAAATTTAAAGAGAACAACTTGCAGATCACAAAAATAGCTGCATATATTGCATGCTTCTGCAATTGTCCGGCTAGGGAACGGGGTAATGCAAATATGTGGGAAATAGCAAATATGGACATGGATACAAGGATGTTCGAACATGATTCAAGAATGTTTTACAAAGGCAGCAAGGAAATTCGTGATAGGATGAATGGCGAGTACATAATTTCGGCTTTGTTTGCGACGGTGCTGGAAATTGCAGTGATAGCAGTGCAGCGTATACGTTCAGAGGAACTAAATGGAGCCTATATTGCTTGCGGTTCATTGCTTCTTCTTATCTCTTTGTTGTGTGATTACCTTGTTTGGAAAAACACGAATCAATCAAAGTATAAAAAGGAACATATTAGGTGCTTAAAGCTATGGTATGTCTATGGCAAAAACATCGGGTTCAATTTTGAGCCAACACACGATGAATTGATTAAAGACATTATTGGTTTTAAATAGAGATTTTCTTGAATTTAAAAAAAACAAAAAAATCAAAAGAATTTTTGCAAAACCCCTTGACAAATTGAAAATAAATGGTATAATCTGTACTTGTGAATCGGATTTAAGTCGTCAAGACACATATCGGTCGTCCGGTTCATAACCCCCACACGCAGGGAAGCGGCTTGTTCGCTTCCCTGCATTCCTTTTTGTTCTTGAAATTGTCACATTTACGGTGTGAAAGTCTTTGAACTTTACGGTGCGAAAGTCTTTGAAATTGGCAAATTTATAGCACATGGACTTTGGAAATCCTCACGTTTTCGGTGTGAAAGTCTTTGAACCGTCCGGCGCGCGGACTTTGGAAATCCTCACATTTACGGTGTGAAAGTCTTGGCACTGTCACGTTTGCGCCGTGAAGCCTTAACGTGATTATGATAATATTTACATGGCTATCGCTATATTTACACGCCGTGATTTTCAAACTGCCGCCTTTAAGCGTGAAGAATATGCGGCGACATAAAATTGCACAACAAAACAGCGCTTCCGCAGGTATTTGGCGGCAGCGCTGTTATTGTATTTTGAGGTGTTTAGCTGTTTATGGATGATTCTGCGGCACGTGGGATGAGGAACCGATGTTTTTTACCGTGAGTCGGTTTATCTATCTGTTGCGCTCTGCGGCAGCAACCGCAAGTTCGTCGCAACGTTCGTTTTCCGGATGCCCGGCATGGCCCTTTATCCAGACGAATGTGACCTTGTGCTTCGAAAGCAGCGGGAGCAGTTTTTCCCACAGGTCGGAATTGAGAGCCGGAGAGTTGTCGGATTTTTTCCATCCGCGCTTCTTCCAGCCGTAAACCCAGCCCTTTCCGACAGCATCAACGACGTACTTTGAATCCGATGTGAGCGTCACTTCGCACGGCTCGGTGAGCGCTGAAAGTGCCGCAATCACTGCGGAAAGC
>FR892241.1:1285-26404 GCA_000433115.1 Ruminococcus sp. CAG:382 | reverse complement strand
GCTCCATGCGGTTATTTGTCGTCTGCGGTTCGCCGTCGGAGAGTTCGCGGCGCGTTCCTTTGTAATCGAGTATCGCGCCCCAGCCGCCGGGACCGGGATTGCCTTTGCATGCGCCGTCGGTGAATATATTGACCTGTTTCATTTTTCTCCTGTCATTTTCAGCATACGCACATCTCTGCCGATGAACGTAAGCAATGTGTAGCAGCTGAGCACACGTGAAGCAAAGCGCTGTGAATATCCGCGAACGAGCTCGGAGGCGGTCAGATTTGTTGAAATTATCGTGTTTTTCTTCGCCAGCAGACGACTGTCGACTATATCCGTAAACGCTGCCGCGGCAAATTCGCCCTTCGGTTCCGCGCCGAGGTCGTCGATTATCAGCAGATCGCATCTTGAAAAGCGGTCAGTATCGTTGTTTGCATCGGAAAACGCATTTGCGCGGTACTCGTTCAGTATATTGCGGGCGCTTTCGTAAATCACGGTTTTGCCTTTCTTTATCACCGTACTTCCGATCGCGGCGGAAAGATGCGTTTTGCCGAGACCCGTTCCGCCCATAAAGAGCAGATTCCCGCTGTCACGTCCGAATTCTTCGGCATACCTGCGGCAGCGGTTTTTCACCGCTTCCATCACGTCGCGAGGACTTTTTTCGGCTCCTGCGGGGTCGGACGGGTAGTAATATGTGAAAAAATTGTCGAATGTGCATTCCGAAAGCGCGTTGCCGAGTCCGGAGCGGTTATAGCTCTCTTCGGCAATCATCCGGCGCAGGCAGTCGCACATATCATAGCCGACATATCCCTTATCGCCGCATTTCTCGCATGAAAAGTGCGGTTTGTCATAGTCGGCAGGGAATCCGGCGGCGGTTATCATTTCGGCGCGCTTTTTCTGAAGCTCTTCGGTCTTCGCGCGGATCACGGCGGCGGTCTGTCCGAAGTTTTCGCCTTTTGCGGCGGTCATAAGCTTCATCGGCACGGACATTATCTCTCTGTCAACGGCGGAAAGACCGGGAACTTTGCTCCTCAGCAGTGCGGAGCGGGATTCCGCTTCGGATATTGCTTTGTTGCGCGAGGTGAGAAGCCTGTCGCGGCAGGTGGCAAGTATATTCATCAGGTGTCCTCCATGCCTTTCTTCAAAGCGGCGTTATACAGCTCGTCAATATCGAAGCTGCTGTTGCCGTTTCCGACGTTTTGAACTTTCTTCGGATTGTTTCGGGATGCAAGAGCCTGCTCGGGAGTGGTATATCCGTTTGCAAACCAATCGTCGAGTATTTTCGACATATAGCTGAGTTTGACTCCGCCGGTTGCGTCGACTGTGATCTCATATGCCGCCATGATCAGCTCCGGCGACATTGCGTATTCGTCGAACCATTTTGTCAGATACGCTTTTTCGCGCGCCGACGGCGTTCTGCTGCCGAAGCCCATCGACTGCCACAGCTTCGACTTCGAGCCTTCGGAATGCTCGCGGCGGGTGATATATTCCTCAAGCTTGTCATAGCTGTCTATTCCTTCGTCGCGTATGGAAAGCGTTGTCCGGACGATATAGGACATATTACCCTTGGAGCGGCGGACGGCGTAATTTGCGACGGCGCAGATATATTCGGGTGAAACACCTTCGTAATCATACAGATTGAAAAGAAGGTTGAGGTCGTTTTTGTTGATTATTTTGCCGAGAATGCGCCCCATTTCCTTGACAAGGAGCGCAAACTCCGATTCTTCACGTACAGCGCCGGCAAGGGTTTCGCTGTCATAGCTCTGGAGCGAACGTGCTATCGGCTGTACTGACGTTTCTTCGGTGGCGAAATAGCCTGTTCCGCGGCAGAAAGCAAGCGCGGAATCGAATTCTTCCTTTGACAGACCGAGGGCTTCAGGTGTTTCGTCGGGTGATATTTCGCCGCCCGCGCAAAGTGCTATGAACATGCGAAGCTTCGGTGTGTCCATCGAAGGAAGCAACTTCAATATGCCGTCGGGCAGGATTATTCCGCCGAAATTGCGTTTTACGTTTATACGGCGCTTCATGTGCGATAAACCAGCTTATCCTCGCTCCAGTTTTCAATGACCTTTGCATAGTCCGCCGCAAGAAGCCTTGCGCCGGGAAGGTCGTGTGCCTTATAGTTGCCGCATTCGATGCGTGTCGCGCCGGGTATCGCCCCTTCATACGTCGAAATGAATGCAAACGTTTTTTTGAGAAGGGCAAGCAGGTCGTCAAATTTCAGACCGTCGAACACCACGAGATAAAAACCCGTCGCGCAGCCCATCGGTCCGAAATAAACGATTTTGTCGGAAAATTCGCTGTTTCTGAGAACGGTTGCGGCGAGATGTTCGATTGTATGCGCCTGTTCGAGGGTGAAATAATCACCCGCATTCGGCTTTTTGAAGCGCAGGTCATAGGTTTTTGTGTTGCCGTCGATTCTTGAAAGGTAAAGCCCTTTTTCAAGCAGGTCGTGGTTTACGGCAAATGACTGTATTCTCTTTGAAATGTCCATTGTTATATACCTCTTGTCAGGATGTTAATATGCTTTCGTGCGGCGAAACGGACATTAAAATATGGCTGCGTTCCGCTGTGTTGCCCGCGATCTGGACTGTGTAGTCGATATCAAGCTTGCCGCCCTGAGGTGAAATACTGTTTCTGAGGCGGTTTGTTTGTATGCGGAGCTGTACGGGCACACGTTCGCCTGTGTACAGGCAGGTATGTGCCTTGCCTTCTTCAAAGACCATATATGTGTTCAGCGCGCCGATACGGTTGACGGCAACTATGTTGTCCTTGAGCATCGACACGGTTGTCACGGTGTCTCCGAAGGTTTTGTCCTTGCTTTCAAGGTACTCAAGCTCCATGCCGTTTTTTGTC
Source organism: Ruminococcus sp. CAG:382 (assembly GCA_000433115.1). GTDB lineage: Bacteria > Bacillota > Clostridia > Oscillospirales > CAG-382 > UBA1206. The sequence continues at coordinate 23,566 of FR892241.1, read as the reverse complement.
TCTCTGAGGAAGCCGAAGGCGTTTGTATGTACCGATTCGGAAACCGGCTCGCCCTGCGGCGTTTCGATATTCTGGTCGGTTTGTATTGATATGTTCATCGGGATTTTGTTTTTCATTTTATGCACGGTCTATATCTGTTTTTTCTATTCTGTCGGTTATATCATGCTCAAGGAACAGCTTTGCGGTTGAAGCAAACTGCATCGGGTCGTCGCTGACATAAAAGCTGCGCTCACCGGATGATACCGCATTTTCGGAGAGGATCTCCTTCACGGTTTCGGCAGAGCAGTTTACAAGTGTGCTTTCCGGCAGATACTTTTCAAGTACTGCCGACAGGAGAGGGTAATGAGTGCAGCCCATTATGACTGCCGACGGTTTGGCTTCCGCAAGTCCGGATACATATTCCGAAACGGCGATGTTCGCGAGCGGGTCGTCAACGGATATACGGCCGTTTTCGACGAGCGGTACGAGGAGGGGGCAGGCTTTTGACGTCACGGAAAGGGAAGGGTCGAGCTTTTTTATACTGCGCTCAAAGGTGCCGCTTTTGAGGGTCGCGGAGGTGCAGAGTACGGCGATTTTCCCGTTTCCGGCGGATGCGATTTGCGCTGCGGCTCTTACAGCCGGTTCTATTACGCCGTAAAACGGTATGTCAAAGGTGTTTTCCAGTGTGTCAAGGCAGTTGGCGCTGACGGTGCAGCAGGCGACCATTATCGCATCGACTTTTTTTGAAATGAGAAAGCGGCTGTCCTGCACGGCATACCGGTCGAGCACTTCCTTGCTTCTGCCGCCGTAGGGGACACGCGCGGTGTCACCGAAATATACATATCCGGCATCGGGACGGCGAAGCTCAAGCTCACGCACGGCGGTAAGTCCGCCGAGACCGGAATCAAAAATGCCTATTCTCATGATCAGTGTCTCTCGGCAGATTCGATGAGTGCGGTCACAAGCGATTTCCCACCGAGACCGATTGCGTTCATGAGCTGAGGGTACATCGATATTGAAGTGAAGCCGGGGATTGTGTTGATCTCGTTGAAAACAACGTCATCTCCGTCAACAAAGAAATCGACGCGGGAAAGTCCGTCGCAATCAAGTTCTCCAAAAATGATTTTTGCCCATTCGCGCACCTTTTCCGTTGCTTTTTCGCTGATCCGGGCGGGGATGAAAGTCTTTGCGGTGTCATTTTTGTATTTTGTGTCGTAGTCGTAAAAATCGGCGCACGGTTCGATCTCGCCGGGTACGGATACTGTGATATTACCGTGGGAGGCGAAAACGGCAGTCTCGATCTCTTTGCCGGAAATGTTTTTTTCAATGAGTATCTTGCGGTCGTTTTCAAACGCTTCGGTTATGCCCTTCATAAGCTCCGCGCGGTTTTTCGCTTTTGTTATGCCGACGGATGAGCCGCTGTTTGAAGGTTTGACGAATACGGGATAGTCGAACGCTTCCTCTGTTTCACAGACAGTACGGTTTATGTCGAAATCGGGTGTCTTGCGGACGAGCAGAAACGGCGCGGTTTTTATGCGCTTCCTTTCGCAAAGAAGCTTTGCGGTTGCTTTGTCCATGCATACGGCAGATGAATACGCGGATGGTCCGACGTAGGGAAGGCCGGCAATCTGAAGCAGACCCTGCATTGTGCCGTCCTCACCGTTTTTGCCGTGAAGTACGGGGAAAACGGTATCAATATGTATTGCTTCGTAAGTTTTCTTTTCTTTGTTGAAAACGAGTATCCCTTGGTGCGCAGAGCATGGAGAAAGAATTGCCGGACGGAGGTTTTCTGTATCTTCATTCCATGAACCGTCGCGCATTTTTGCGGATGTGCCGGAGTAAAGCCACCAGGCGCCGTTTTTTGTTATTCCTATACGGTATATGTTGTACTTCTCACTGTCGGTGTTGTCAAAGACAAAACCGGCGGAAAGGCATGAGATTTCGTGCTCGGTGGAAACGCCGCCGAATAAAATCAAAACGTTTTTCTTCACGTGTGTTACCTCACAAAATTATAAATCACTACTATACAGTATATCACCAGACGGCTGAAATGTAAATAGTAAATTTGTGAAAAAGCCGTATGACGGCGGATTTTAATTGCTGAATCTCAACTGCAAAAACAAAACCGACTCCGTACGGGGAGTCGGTATATGATGTCGGAACGGAATTTCCGCTCGGATTCCTAAGCGTTACGATTTTTTCTGTAATGGGGCGGATCCGATGACGGTTCCGTACGGTACAAAGGTCTTTTCGAATATGTAGTCCTCGGCGATTTCAGAAAGAGAGGCAGGCGTTGCGCAGCCTTCAACCATTTTGACAAAAAGCGATATCGCTTCATCTCTGGTTTCGCAGACATCACTGACCTGTTCGGCATCGTCAACGCGATCTGAATGAATTTCGACATTGAACAGATAATCCGTTCTGCCGTTTTCCGCGACCTCAAAAAGCAAATAGCGGAGTGTGAATCCGTTTTCCGATACTGAGCTGTCTCTGATTACTGTTTTCATACTGAGTGACTTCCTTTTCTTCTGCTTTATTTGTGATGCTAACATTATAACATCCTATTTATATAAATGTAAACAGAATGTCATCGACAAACCATGGCTGTTGTGCGTTTTTTGTGTTGTCACTTTATCATACTAAAGTGATATGTCGAATTACCCGCTGCGGGGTTGCGAAAAGAGTCGAAAATCTGTCCGCACATTGCTTTTGATGGCGCAAAACTCCGCTTGACGCGGAAGACAAAATGTGGTATATTAAAAATCACAGAACCTGAAAGGCGGTTTTATCATGAAAAAATATTTTTTCTTTGATCTTGACGGCACCCTTTGCGATACCGGCGAGGGAGTGCTGAACGGTGTTATATTTGCTCTTTCCCACTTCGGGATCAATGTGACGGACAAAGCTTCGCTCGGTGGATTCATGGGACCTCCGCTTGACGATTCGTTCAGGCGTTTCTTCGGCTTTAACGATGAACAGGCGTCTGAAGCTGTGAAGATTTACCGTGAGTATTATTCGGAAACCGGTGTTCTGGAGTTCACGCCTTATGACGGTATTAAAGAACTTCTCATTTCACTGAAAAATGACGGCAGAAAGCTGTTTGTCGCGACATCAAAGCCTGTGTTTTATGCAAACAAGGTGCTTGACAAATGCGGCTTTTCGAAATACTTTGACGGCATATACGGCAGTGAATTTGACGGTACCCGTTCAAAGAAGATCGATGTATTGCGCTATGCGGTCGTGCAGTCCGGAATATCCGATCTGAACGAGGGTGTTATGATCGGCGACCGTGAATACGACATCATCGGTGCGAAAACCGTGGGACTTGAGAGTGTGGGTATACTGTTCGGGTACGGAAGCAGGGAAGAGTTCGAAGCCTGCGGCGCCGATCACATATTTGCAAAGCCTTCGGAAATATATGACTGCTTTGTCGCCGGAAAATAATGCGGAGTGACTTGCACTGCCACTCCGCATTGCTTCATTCCACGTTGACGAATCTGCGCTGAACAAAGCCGGCTATTCCGCTGTACTGTATCGCGTACCAATTGCCGTCTTCGCCTGTTATTGTGACAAACGCTCCGTTCGGCACTTTTCCGATCACGGCTGCGTTTTCTGATGGCGTGCTGCGTATGTTCAGACTGCCTCCGCCCGTGCTTACCACGCCTTCTCTGAGCTGCTCCGGCTCGGTAAACGGCACACCGAGATATTCTGCCGTTGACAGCGCAAGATTATACGCAATGTTCCGCAGATTACTTTTAATCCACTCCGCATCCTCAGGGTTGTCGTGATAGGCAAGCTCAATGAGTATTGCGGGCGCTTTTGTGCGCCTCAGCTCCGCCAATGTCGTATTCGCGACGGTTTTCACTCTGTCGGGATACGGATATATGTCCCGAAGATTTGAGGCAAAGATTTCGGCTGCGCTTTTGCCCTTTGCACTTGTTGCGTAGTAATAAACATCCGTGCCCTGTTGACGTCCGGCGTTTGCCGGTCCCGCGGCGTTTGAATGCAACGCAAGGTGCAGGTCATATGTTCCCTGATTGGACTTTGCCACCGATTGGTTCACATCTCCGCTCGGGTCGTTCCGTGTGTACTGTATTCCGCTTGCGGTGAGATACGGCTCCATGTAATCGGCGATGAGGTTCATGTAATATTCCTCACTGCCGCTCCCGTCGTAGTATTCGTTGTACTCCTGAGTCGAAGGAGACAGGAAAATTTTTGGCATATGATCATCCCTTTCAATAGATATTGTATTCAAAAAGAGAAAATTTGCGAAAAGCTATTGACAAAAGGAGCTTTTTGTGATATACTCCGAATGTTAACAAAGAAGAACAGCGTTCTCACCCGCCGCAAATTGCAGGCGCGGTCAATACACACAAGGCTTTGAGCTTTTTTTTCGTGTGCGGATCGCTGTTCCCACACGTTCTTTTATTTTACGGGGGTGCTTTACAATAGCAAAGAAAATTCTTATCAACGAAGAGATCCGCGCATCAGAGGTCAGACTGGTCGGTCCGGAAGGAAACCAGCTCGGAATAATGAAAACCTCTGCCGCACTGCGTATGGCAAACGAGCAGGGCTATGACCTTGTTGAAATCGCCGCAGAAGCCGCTCCTCCTGTCTGCAGGATAATGGATTACGGCAAGTTCCGCTTCGAAAAAGAAAAGAAAGAAAAAGAAAACCGCAAAAAACAGCAGATTGCCGAACTCAAGGAGCTTCAGCTCACCTGCAGCATAGGTGACCATGACTTTGAAACAAAAGTCAACCATGCCAACCGTTTCCTCGGTGACGGCAACAGAGTCAAGATCGTTGTCAAGTTCAAGGGACGCGAAATGGCTCATACCGAACGCGGTGTCGCTCTTATGGAGCGTTTTGCCGACTCTGTGTCCGAGCTCGGTGTGATTGAAAAGCCCGCAAAGCTCGACGGCAGAAACATGATCATGATCCTGACGCCGAAAAAGGCAGCTCCCAAAAAAGAAAAACAAGAGAAAAACGATAATTCAAACACGAAAGGATAAATCCACAATGGGTAAGATTAAAACTCACAGAGCCAGTGCGAAAAGATTCAAGGCTACCGGCACGGGCAAGCTCAAGATGTACCATCCCGGTCATCGTCATAACCTCGGTATCAAAACCGCAAAGCGTAAGAGAGCGCTCCGTAAAGGTAACTATGTCGCCAGCGCAAGAATGAATGATCTGAAGCGTATGCTTCCTTATTCATAATCGTGTTCAGGAGGTAAAATAAAATGGCAAGAATCAAACCGGCTCTCACAACGAGAAAAAGAAGAAAGAAGATCCTGAAGCTCGCGAAGGGCTACTGGGGCAATAAACACAGACATTTTAAAATGGCGAAACAGCAGGTGATGAAGAGCGGTAACTACGCTTTCGCCGGCAGAAAGATGAAAAAGAGAGACTTCCGTGCTCTCTGGATTACCAGAATCTCCGCAGCCTGCAAACAGAACGGCATTAATTACAGCAAGTTCATCAACGGTCTCAAGAAGTCCGGCATCAATCTCAACAGGAAGATGCTCTCCGAGCTCGCTATCACAGATAAAGAGGCTTTCGCAAATCTCGTCGAAACCGCAAAGAAAGCTCTTTAATTCTCTTGACAAAACGCAAATTTTCTGATATAATATCATTTGCTGTTTTACAGTGTAACAAATCCTCGCATTCGCGGAGGGAGGGAAAACAGGATGGCTGAAATCAAGGTCAAAGAAAACGAATCCATTGACAGTGCGCTTAAAAGATTCAAGAGATCTTACCTCAGAAGCGGTGTACAAGCCGAACTTCGCAAGAGAGAACATTACGAAAAGCCCAGTGTCAGACGTAAGAAGAAGTCCGAAGCTGCGAGAAAACGCAAGTACAAGTAAGTGAAATTGACGCATCCGTCCGGATGCGTCTTTTTTCGTCCTCACTATTGACATATCCATAATCTTGTGGTATAATAATCACAGAATACAACATATGGAGGTATGAATCATGGAACAGAAATTTTTGATCTGCAAGCATTGCGGCAAAATGGTCGCTGTCGTAAAGGAGACCGGAGTCCCTGTCATCTGTTGCGGTGAAGCGATGAGCGAGCTTATTCCGGGAACGACTGATGCGGCTGCCGAAAAGCACGTCCCTGTCGTCACCGTTGACGGCAGAAACGTAAAGGTTGCCGTCGGCAGTGTCGCCCACCCGATGCTTCCCGAGCACTATATAGAGTGGATCTCACTTCACACAAAGCAGGGTAATCAGCGCAAGGAGCTTAAGCCCGGTGAAAAGCCCGAAGCATATTTCGCACTCTGCGACGGTGATGAGGTCATCGCCGCATATGCCTACTGCAACCTGCATTCGCTCTGGAAGAGCTGAATAAACTCACCTTTGCAAAAATCGAAGGCTTGCAAAACCGGAATTGTTTCCGGTCCGCAAGCCTTTGTTTTTTAAAATCAGTCTATTGTGTTAACTGTGCCGATGAAAATCGGGAGATTGGTTTCTGTGTCTATGATAGCGTATGCGAACGGGCGATCGAGAATGATCTGTATTTCCGGCGGCATTTCTGCGGATTCAGCTGTCATATCCACCATTGTTGCAGCGGCTGCCTTCGTTCCTTCTTCGTCAAGCTTGATGAATGTTTTGTGCGTAACTTTTCCGATGCAAACGTTTGAACCATCGCGAATGTTTTTGCCGAGGCTACTGAACCTCGCATTATGACTGTCGAACGCTTCTTCCATCCCCAGCGTCTTGAGTGCATCGTTCATATTACATGCATACTCGTAACCGAACTTGGGCATACGGCAGAGAAGGCGCCCGTTTGTGCTGCTTTCAAGCAGTGAAACAAGCCTGTCGCCGCTCATACCCGCAAGCCATTCGTCGGGCGTTATGCTGCTGTCATCGGGAAGGAACGCTGCGAATGCGTATTTTCCGCCCCGGTATTTTTTGATGAAACCGGTAACGCCTTCACCCTTTATATAGGTATTTTCTTTTGATGTCATCAAGTCGCAGCTGACGGTACCTTCACTGCCGCGGAACAAAGCGTTTTTCTGCGTGTCGGTCGGGTTAAACTTGCTTTCCCATTTGCAGTCAAAGCATATAGCGTTGATGAGGAACATGACACTTTCGTAATCGATTTCTTCAAGCATTTTTTTGATCATGCCGTCGGTTTTGCCGTTGACCCAGCTGTTTATTGCGTTGACAGTCGAGGAGTCGAACGGAGCGCCGTATATGTCAGGCGAATAGAAATCGCAGACTTTCTGGAGGAAGTCCTCCGATGGCTCAAATGCGTCCTTTCTGAACCATATCGAATTTGCGATAGACATTTTGAACGAATCGCCGGAAGGCAGGGAATCGACATACGACTTGAGATATGCGTTCAGTTTGTCGATTTTTATTCCGCCGAGAGCTTTTTCCATGCCTTCAAGAGTTGCGCCGTCGGCGCCGTTTGCGGTCATGGCAAGGGCGAGCATGACGGAAAGCGGTGAAATAAGGGTATTCTTTTCCTTTTTCACCTCACCGTAGAGGCGGAGTGCAAAATCCGCATATGCGTCGCGGAAAGTACTGTCAAGTGTTTCGGGCGTTTGCTGTGCGGGGGTGATGTTTTTCATGTAATCGACAACGCCGTAGCGCGATATGTCGCCGCTGACGGCGCATGACGACATTGCGATTGCCGAAAGTGCGAATACGAGGATGAGCGCGAGTGCTTTTTTCATTGCATTTTCTCCTTTATATTGTTTATTGTCTTATCTGCGCGATTATCTCGTTGGCAGAAGCTGAAGCCGGGTCATAAGCAAATTGAGTCGGGTTTATCGGAACGTCATGACCTTCGACGGGACGTACCGTGCAGAATAAATACTGCGCTCCGACAGTCAGCTTGGACGCGTCGGCGTCGGTTGTAACGGGAATACCATGATATTCATCAAACAAACCGGCTTTTTCAATCATGCTGTATTGCACTGATTCTTTGTATCCGATCAGTCCGCCGATTCTGTATATTTTGATTTCATCAGGATTTTCTCCTTTGAAAGAGTCGCTGAGCTGTACGGTATATACCGTATACAGCATACGCGAAGCCTCTGAAGAATCCGAAGTATCGACCGTCTCTCCTGTCTGCATACAGATTATTTCGAATGATATGTCTGTGACCGTTCCGGTATATACGTTTTCAGCAGCTTTCGCGACCTCGGCTGCGCTGCTGTATGACGGATAATCGAAGTGTGTCAACACAGTATGATAGTATGAACTCTCCTCCGTTTCGCTTGTGTCGTCAGGTGTCATTTCGGCTGTGCAGCCGGTGCGCGAAGCGCTTTCTTCGGTTGCATTGGCTGTGTCCGTTTTTTCAGCCGAAAACTGAAGCGTTTCGCTTGCCATTTCATTGTTGTTACGCATTCTGTTGCTCAGTGACACTGCGGCGCCCGAAAATGTCAGTACGGCGACAAGCGAAAACGCTGTGAATGCCGCAGCCCTTTTGCGGGTTCGCATTTTATGCTGAGATACCTTGAGGTACACCTCTGTTTCAAATTCGTATTTATTCTTCATAAACAAATCCCTCCTTTTCCAGCTCGGAGCGAAGCGATTGCCTTGCGCGATAAAGGATATTTTCGATCTGCTTGGGTGATTTTTTCATTACCTTTGCGGCATCCGCATAGGAAAGCTCTTCAAAATACACAAGATGAAGTGCGGTTTTGTAATCGTCTTTCAGAGCCGAAAGCGCTTTATTGAGCATGGCTTTCTGTTCATCCTTTTCGATCTCACGTTCAAATGAGGCGTATTCGTCCGAAAGCTCGCAAAGCCCGTCGATATCAACTGTGCGGTATTTTGCGGCGTGACGGATATAGCTCACGGCTTTGTTGCGTGCGATCGTGAAAAGATATGTTTTAAGCGACGATTTGAAGCCGAAACGTCTTTTGTGTATGATAAGCTCGGCAAAGCTGTCTGCGGCGATATCCTCCGCGACGGCAAAATCGTTCACCGTGCGGTTGATGAAAAATATCAGGCTTTCGCGATACATGTCCAGTATCTCGCCAAAGGCGTCGTTCTCTCCGTCAAGGAAACGGCGGTAGCTACTTTCACCGTTGTCCATGTCTTGCCCCTCCGTAATGTTAGTCGAAAAAATAAGCGTTTGCACTCATTAAATCCGCATAAAATATTGATACCACAAAAATGTTAACCTGTCATGAACGCCATTGACATATTGCTGTCCGGATGTTAAAATAAAGATATAGCGGAGGATAGTTATGACTGATAATAATATTGAAATAAAAGAAAGACGAATGAAATTCGCGGGACATGACGTGACTGACCTTGCAGACAGATATGGCACGCCGCTTTATCTTATGGACGAAGCGCGTATCCGTGAAAACTGCCGCAGGTATACCGACTGCCTTGATATCATGCCGGAAGGCTCGATGATCCTTTATGCAGGAAAGGCGTGCTGTTTCAAGGATATGTACCGTATAATTACCGAGGAAGGCATGGGAGCGGATGTTGTGTCATCCGGTGAGCTGTTCACCGCTCTTTCGGCTGGCTTTGACCCGTCAAAGCTGTTTTTCCACGGCAACGGAAAAACCGATACGGATCTTGAATGTGCCGTAAATGAAGGAATAGGATATATCGTATGCGACAACGAGGATGAGCTTTACGCGCTTTCCGCCGTTGCGTCATATTGCCGCAAGACGCAGAAAATACTCCTGCGCCTGACTCCGGGTATTGATCCCCACACACATAAAAAAATCCGGACAGGGGGAATCGATTCAAAATTCGGCAGCCTGATCTGTGACGGCACAGCCGAACGCCTTGCCGTTGCGGCGTCGCATATGGACGGTGTCGAGCTTTGCGGCTTCCACTGTCATATCGGTTCTCAGATATTTGACGCGCAACCCTTTGTTGACGCGGCGGAGATTATGTCAGAATTCTGTGCCGGTCTTTACAGAAACCATGGTATCAAGACGAAAATTCTTGACCTTGGCGGTGGATTCGGTGTTCCGTATACGGATTCAGACCCGGAATTTGATGTGAAATCAACAGTCAGAAGCATTGTCGATGAGGTAAAACGCCGTTTCGGCGACGTTGCGCTCCCCGCAATAATGCTGGAGCCGGGCAGAAGCATCGTTGCCGATGCGGGACTGACGGTATACACCTGTACATCGGTCAAGAACGCAGGAAAAACGAGCTATGTTGCCGTTGACGGCGGTATGCCGGACAATCCGCGCTTCGCGCTGTATGAGGCATCATATAAGGTGAGAAACGTCACACGCGCCGCAGAGGAAGGCGCAAGACTTTATACGATTGCCGGAAGATGCTGTGAAAGCGGCGACCTGATCCAGAAAAACGTAAGCCTTCCCGAAACAAAGCGCGGAGATTTTATTGCCGTCGAGACAACAGGTGCATACAATTATTCAATGGCGTCGAATTATAACCGTCTGCCGCGCCCCGCCGTAATAATGCTTGACAAAAACGAAGAGCATATTGTTGTACGGCGTGAAACCTTCGGCGATATTCTTGACAACGACCTTTGAAAAAATATATCGGTGTTGTTTGATAAGCGCTTTTACGGGCATAATAAATGCCGGGGTGAAAACGTATGAAAAACAGCAAAAAACAATCAAATACCGCATTTGAACGTGATTTATACCTTCAAAATCCGGTTGCGTGTGCAACGGAATGCACCGGCCGCAATGCTGTCGAACCGGAAAGCAAAGCAATGGCTGACGGCTTTGAGGAGCTTTATAAAACCATTCCGAAGCCCGTCGTGAAAAAGCCTGCTGACAAAAAATAACATGAAAAATCATCCCGCTCTGCATACACGGAGCGGGATGATTTGCGTTACGGATGAAGCTGAGCAAGGCACAGCTTTTATTGCATTTTTAAGCTGACAGGAGGACTATTTGTTTTTCTTTCCGTTTTTCTTGCCGAAGCGTTTTTTCGACATGAAAGCCGCAACGATTGTGACAATTATCAGGTCAACTGCGACGACGGCGGCGATAACCAGCTTTCCGCGCGAGGTATCTGTTTCGGCAGCCGACGGGTCGGAGACTGCGGTTGCTGTATCGGATTCATTATCCGAGGCGGCTTCGCTCGCACTATCGCTTGTGTCTGCGGGTGTTTCATCGGTATAATGAACTGCAAGGCGATTCATCAGTTTCATATCGCTTTCAAGCGCTTCCTTTGCGTTGCTGTCCGATATTTTTGCGATGGCTTCGGAAAGGGAAGTCATATCTTCATCCGACAGCGCGTTGTTTTTCAGTTTGCTCAGTATTATGAGCAATGCATTTGCTTCGTTTTCGGATATTGCTCCCGAGGGAAGCATTATATCATTCACGCGCTTTGACATGAAGTCCGCGTATGTATGAATCGAAGCGGAAACATTCAGGAAAGGCGGAAGCGCATTCTGTGCGAAAGCGCTGTTTTTCAGCTTTTCGCCGACGTTTTTTGTGTTGAAGGCTTCCAGCTCGAAGAACGAATAACCGTCGCTCCCCATTTCACGGGCGCTCATAAGCTGTTCACGCATTGTGTCTGCGTTCTGGCTTGCGATATATATACCGAGTCCGGGGACTGCCATAACGTTCTTTCTGCCAAGCGAAAGATAGCGGTTTGCGAAGGCTTTCATTTCCTCGGTTTCGCCGTATGTCATGGGGAATACGATATCAAGCAGCCCTTCCTCGATCCACGCCTTGCCGTTCTGGTAAACGGCGCCCATAGCGTTGTCCATATTGCCGTATACATCTGCGCTGAGCATGACATCCGGAGCGACTTCGTCGATCAGGGAGCGGACACGGCGGACGAAGTCCGTTACGTAACTTGCCCTGAAAGCGCACCAGTCCTTCCAGTATGCTTCGGATGGCTTATATTCGGGCATTACGCCGTACTTACTTTCAAATGCGCTCAGGGTCGCGTCATCGTAGCCGTAATCGGTATCGGTGCCGTTGTGTGGGTAGCGGATATAGTCGAGCTGTAAGCCGTCAATATCGTAGTTTTCGAGGATGTAACGGTATGATTCGATCAGGAAATCGCTGACCTCGGGATTTGCCGGGTTCAGGAACATTGCGACGTTGTCGCCGTAGCATCCTCCGTTGTTATCGGTTATACGCCATTCGGGCTTTTGATTGAAAACCGAAAGAGAAGCGTTTTTTCCGTCTTTGTTTCCTACGTAATAAACCGTAATCCATGCATGGAGTTCCATGCCGAGTTTATGACACTCATCAATATATGCGGCGAGAAGGTCGAAGCCGTGCAGCGCGGGATTCTGCCTGAAAAGGCTGCCTTCGGGAGTGGGGTATATCATTGTTGCATTGAACAGAGTTTCGAGGCATATTGTGTTTATTCCGCTGTCGTGTGCGGATTTTACGGTTTTGCGGACCTGCTCCGGTGTTTTGTCGGATGGTTCGATCCACATTGCGCGGTATTCCACGGGTCTGCTTTCGGCAGATCCGTCGGTTATGGTGTCAAGGAGGCTCAGAAGCTCTGTTCTGGCTTCGAGGTATTGCTGTTCGCTGCCGCTTTCCGTATATCCGGTTTTCATGGTATCAAAAAGGGATGTGGCTTTGTCGACAACCGTAGCAACTGTATTTTTGTCAATGAGATAAAAGCTGTTTACGGCGTTTTCAAAAAGCGCGGTCGCTTTGTCAAGACGCACCGCGTCCGACCGTATCATTGCGTCGGCATCATAGGAAAACGTGATTTTTTTGTTTCCGGCATCATATCTGACGCTCATACCGACCACGGCGGCGCTTTTGAGTGCGTTTGCACCTGCGCCGTTGCCGGAAATTACGTATCCATCGTTCGGTATCAGCGAATCGTTGCCGCCGCAATGTGTGACAACGCCGTTTTCTACCACAACTTCAAAGCCATAGGCATTGGTTCCGGTCTTTGAACCGCTGTTGGTATATACGACAACGTAATCCGTTGCGCGGTATACGTTCATGCCGTTCATGGCGACCTCAACACTGTAAAACGGAGAAGGGACACCGTTGCCGATTGAGACGATCATGCTTTCTTCCAAAAATGCGACTTTGTCGCCTACACTGGTGTTTTCGGCAAGGAAGGTCGCCGCTTTGCCATGACCCGAAAGGACGAAACCGCCCTCGGGTATTTTGTTGTTGTTACCGCCGACGGATGTGACCTTGCCGTTCTTGCCGACTGTGACTTCGTAGCCCCACTCATTTGTTCCGGTTGTGCCGGCGGTATTATATACTATAAGCATATCAACATCACGGTATGAATTCATTCCGTTGACGACATAGGTTATATTTTCGTTTTCAGCAGACACTGCAAACGCCGCAAACGACAGTGACAGTGCAATTGCGCTGATGAGCGCGATGATTCTTTTCATGAGTACCTCTGACTCCGGGAGAACGCGAGCGGGTCCGCATCACTTTCCCTTTGTATTAATAAAACCGGCGAATAACGCCGGTTTTATATTTTTTGTTATGGCCTTATCAGCCCTGCTGACCTTCCTTGAGGGGAGCGAACTGGTAATACTGTTTCTTGAGACGCGTTTCGAGGAAGAGTGCGAAGTAGTCGGAGTTTTCGTCGATGACTGTTTCCTCTTCTTCAACAGGCGTTTCGGCATCGGACACATCGGATGTATCTGATACGTCGGATGTATCTGATACGTCGGAGGCATCGGATGCGTCGCTTGTGTCTGTGGTTGTGCCGGTCTTCTTCTTGACGAAGCCGACGGCGTTATTGACATAGTCAGAAAGGACCTTGTTGTATTCGGACTTGATCTGCGCGTTGGTAACAAGATTAAGTTCGATGAGCTTCTGACGTTTCACTTCGTCGGTAAGACGCTTCTGGACTTCGACATCAATGTCGTCAGCCTTGGCATCGGGCATTTCAGCTCTGACGGTGTTAGTCATGTCGCGTGTGATTGCCTTGAGGTTCTTTTCAATTTTAATGAGGTTATCGAGTGCGTCGTTATAGAGCTTTGCAGAACGCTTTGACTCATCTGCGAAGTCGAATTTCTTCAGAGTGTCGCTGATGAATTTGGTGTATTCCTTCTTGATTGCGTCGGAAAATTCCTTGTGAAGCCCGGCGCTCTGTTCGGTAAGCTTTGCAAGAATTATTGCTGCAAGTTCATCCTGATAGAGATAATAGTTATCGGCGGCAAGCAGTGCGTTCTTTTCCTGGAGGCATTCGGCAGAGTTAAGGACTTTTGCGAGGTCTGCTTTGTATTCCTCATTGTTCGCAAGGTTCTTCTTTTCTTCGCTTACCTTCGCGTTGATGCTGTTGAAGATCGTGCTTTCGGTCTTGTTATCTATTTCAGCGGCGCTGACAGTTTCGATAACACGGTTGCGGAGATATTCGTCGGTCATACGCTCAGCGACGAGCTTTGCGACATCTGCGGTACTCATATCGGGATTCTGCTTCTTGATCTCATTTTTGAGAGCGGTTCTCGCCTTGTTTTTGAAAGGAGTGGTTATATACGATTTGATTGCAATATCACGTGCCTGGTCGCGGATGGAAGCCTTATATTCTTCTGAATTGTACTTGGCTTCGATATTGCGGTTATAGGTTGCGGTAAGCTCGTCGATATATTTGTCATCGACCTGCTTTGTGAGTGAGGCATTGACCTTCTCGATTATTTCAGCTTCAAGTTTGCTGTAATCGACAATGCCCGCTTCGCCGGTCATTATCTTAGAATAGTACTTCTCGGCGATGGGTGTGATGAGGGCGATGTAATCGGGTTCTTCATATGTGAGCTTGTCATCGTCGGGGTCAGCATAGCTGTTGGGATAATATGCGAAGCCGAGAGATTTTGCCTGTTTCTGACCTTTTGCGGAATCAAGGTTCTGCTGTTTGAAGATTTCCCACTTCTGCGGGTTCTCGCCTGCCATTGTGTGGATGAGGAAGGCGTTGCCGATGTAATTGCTGCTGACTACATAGGAATCGTTGAGACGGACGACCTGACCGTTATTGTCAAGCTGATAGTTCTCGTTTTCGATACCGTATGCGAGGATGTTTGCAACTTCGCTGCTGGTCTCGATGAGAGCGAGGAGCTTTGCGGCTTCGGTCAGCTTATCCTTCTGGACGGTGCTGTTTATGCAAAAAAGGTTCTGCAGGGTGTTTTCGTTTGTCGGTACGGGGTAGGAGTGAACGGCGCTGACATAGGTGTGACCGGTCTGTTTTTCGAGGGCTTCGAGATCCTCAAAGGTACCCTTCACAAACTTGACTGCAAAGCGCTTGTCTGTTGCGCTGTCATCAAGATAGCCGAGAGAACGGTAACGGGAGATGTATGTGTAGTAATCAAGGGCTGCTTTGTCTTCATACGGATTGACCACAACGCCGTCTTCCTTGACCATTGCGGGGAAACCGTCGGAGAAGATATAAGTGCAGTAGGTGGAATCGAACGCATTGGCGAGCGGAACAACATCCGGCTCGTTTTCCTTGATTATTCTGAGGTAGTACTCAAGGTCTTCAAGGGTGTTCATTGTCATTGCGTCGATTTCGTATTTGTCGAGAAGCTCTTCGTCAAACACGACATATTCGTATTCGCCGATCGCGGTATTCATGGGAACGCCGAATGTCTTCGGCTTGCCGGAGGAATTTGTCACCTTTGCGGCGCTGAGGAAGGTGGGATATATTTTGTCCTTGATGAGCTTTGCTTCGCTGGAGAGTTTTTCGTCAAGCTCGGCAAGCTTTCCGCGACCTACGAGGTCGATATACTTATCGAAGCCGCGGACGAGGAAAATATCAAGTCTGGGTTCTTCGAAGGTATATTCTTCGCCGTTTTGCAGCATTTCAATGAATCTGTCGGCGGTCAGAACATCCTGGGGTGCATCGCTTGTTTCATCGGAGGCGGTATCGGAAGCGGCATCGGAGTTGTTTTTCTTCTTGTTTTCTTTTGCTTCCTTACTCTTGCGATCCTGCTCTTCTTTATATGCCTGGATCTCGGCGAGCTTTTCTTCGACGAGGGCATCATACTTGTCTTCGGTGACCATTATGAGCTTGATGCCGATGCCGAGCTGGTATGCCGTGATACGGTTGAGAGCAAGCTCGACCTGCTTTATTGCATCTTCGGTCGTTGAGTCTTCACAGATCGTGTACAGTGTGTAGACATTGATTGCGACTTCTGCGGGATCTGTTTCCTTGTTGCATGAAGCAAGGGAGACCGGCAGAAGCATCACGATTAACAGCACGAGTGCTATGATTCTTTTCTTCATGGGGTAACCTCCAAAATTAAATAGCCATTGATGGTTTGGATTGCGATGCGGCAGAAGAATTCCGCGCGATATCCGCCGGATGCGCATTGTTAAAACAGCTATAAAAACAAAAACACCATCCGTAAAATATCATTATAATCATACAACAAAAACGCTTTTATGTCAATACCCAAATTCGATAAAGCTGTGAATTTTGAAAAAATAAAATCGAATCGGGCGAAAAAGCGCGTTCGGTATTGCAAAAGAGAGCCGTTTTGTGTATACTTAAGTGAATGAAAACGTTCTGAAAGCGTCTGACGGTTATGGTCGGGCGACGGGTGAATTTATGGACGACAGAAGCTATCGCGGGCTTTTCGGCGATCTGCCGGAACTGAAAACAGAGAGGCTTACGCTTCGTAAAATGGAAATGAGCGATGCAAACGATATGTATTCCTATGCGTCGCTGGACGAGGTGACACGATATCTGCTGTGGACACCGCATCTGAATATTGACGAGACAAAAGGATACATCGAATATGTGCGGCGGGAATACCGAAAGGGCAGCGTTGCCGATTGGGCGATTTCGCTTGACAGCGAGAGCAGAATGATCGGAACGGTGGGCTTTTCCGCCGTTGACCGTGAAAACAACAGCGTTGAGCTCGGGTATGTGCTCAACCCGTTGTATTGGGGAAAGGGCTATGCGCGCGAGGCGCTCAGGAGGGCTGTTGAAGCAGCGTTTTGCGAGCTTGGCGCTCATCGTGTGCAGCTTCGGATCATGGACGGGAATGTCAGGTCTGAAAATGTCGCGCTTGCATGCGGCTTCAGAAAAGAAGGATCTCTCCGTGACCTGCTGCTTGTCAATGGTGCATACAGAACAATCCATATTTATTCGCTTGTTTCGGATGAATATTTCTCACTCTGAAAATGAATACGGAACCAATACGCCGCTGCGGGCTTCTGAACCTGCGGCGGTGTATTTTTCGGATTCCTGAATGATATAATTATTGTTTTTTGCGGATAAAGCGTATCACACGGCAGCACAGAAGCATATGCTACTAAGGGAAACGGTGAGTTTATATCGGCGTTTTCCCGAGGGCGAAGCCCTTAAAGCAAAGCCTGAATTTTTATATATGCAGGTAAATGACATGAAAAACGTAATTATTGTCAGCTCGGTAACATACGCCATGAAAGGGCAGAGCGCACTTTCGGAACGCGGTATAACCTCTGCGCTGACGCGTGCGGAGGGTGTACGCTCTGTGAAGGGCTGCGGATACGGTCTGCGTATCTACGGGGATATCAGCGAGGCGGCACTCACCCTCAAAAGAAACGGTATCCGCATTCTCGGCTACACCGAGGAAAGGTGAATATGATATATTTTGACCACGCCGCAACGGGTTTTCCGAAATCCGGAGCGGTTATTGACGCAGTAAAGAACGCAATGGAAATCTGCGGTAATCCCGGGCGCGGCAGTCATGAAGCGGCAGTACATGCGGCAGAAGCTGTATACGGCTGCAGGGAGGCTGTAGGCGCGCTCGTCGGATGCCCGCCGGAATACGTCGTCCTCACGCCGAACACGACATTTGCACTCAATGAGGCTATAAACGGACTTATCGACGGCGGCAGGGTCATTATGTCTCCGCTTGAGCACAATTCGGTCTGCCGTCCGCTTTACGCTTTGGAAAAGCAGAAGCGGGTCCGAACAGAAGTGTTCGATATGTCGACCGAGGACGACCGGTATACCGTCGAATGCGTGAAAAAGCTTTGCAGAAAGCATATTACTGCTGCCGTGTTTACTCATGCGTCGAACGTCTGCGGCAGGATACTGCCGGTCAGAGCTATCGCGGACGCTGTTCATGATGCCGGAGGGATCGTTATCCTTGACGCGGCTCAAAGCGCGGGGCATATTGACGTGACCTTTGATTCGACGGGCGCGGATGTCATATGTCTTGCGGGTCATAAAAGGCTCGGCGGACCGCTCGGTACCGGCGCTATGGCGCTGTCCGGCAGAGTGGTGCGGCGTATAAAACCGTTTGTTTACGGTGGGAGCGGGATTGCGTCGCTCGAAAGGGATATGCCGGGTGTGCTTCCGGAACGCATGGAGGCGGGCACGCTGAACGCGCCTGCCTTTGCAGGACTTGCGGAAGCGATACGCAGCCGCAGGGAAGGCAACGAAAAGGAAATCTTCCGGTATATCGTCGGAGAACTGAAAAAAATACCCGGAGTCGTTCTGTACGGATGTCCGGGTATGAATCCGGAAAGCTATGTTCCGGTGCTTTTATTCAATATCAGAGGTATGGGCAGCGATGCGGTTGCGGCACATCTTTCGTCAAAAGGAATATGTGTGCGCAGCGGATGGCACTGTTCGCCGCTTGCTCACCGTTTCCTCGGAAGCGAGGGCGGTGTCCGCATCAGCATCGGCGAAAGCAATACGCACGATGAAGCGCGGGAGCTTGTCCGTGCGTTGACATCACTCGCCGAGTGATGCGCTTTTTCCGGCAAGTCTGCCTGTCGAAAAAGCGATGGTGAGGTTGTAGCCGCCGGTGTATGCGTCGACGTCTATGATCTCACCGGCAAAATACAGTCCGCTGACCAGCTTTGAACCCATGGTCGACGGATTGATTTCTTTAACGGAAACTCCGCCGCAGGTTATTATCGCTTCGTCAAGCGGGCGTGTCCCGTTCAGGTTTATTTCGAATGAATGCATGAGCTGTACGAGCCTTTTGCGTTCGTCCTTTGTTATTGCATTCACCTGCTTTTGGGGATCGATGCCCGATCGCTTTACGATCACCGGTATCATCGCACGGGGAAGGAGCGCGCTGAGGGAGTTTGCGAAAATACGGTTCTTTTCGGCTGAAAAGTCGGAAAGTATGCGGCTATCAAGCGCTTTTTCGTCAAGAGCCGGCTTCAGGTCGATCACCATGCGCGCCGGAAAGCTTTTTACATAGGCGGATGCCGAAAGCACGATGGGACCCGAAACGCCGAAATGCGTGAACAGCATTTCCCCGAAATCGTGATACAGCTCTTTTTCGCCGCGGTAAAACGAAACCGACACGTTTTTCAGCGAGAGTCCCATAAGCTCCGTGCAGCATTTGTCGGATGAGGTGAGCGGAACGAGGGACGGTGAAAGCGGCATGACTGTGTGTCCCGCCTTTTCGCAGAGACGGTAACCGGAGCCGTCGGAGCCGGTTTTGGGGTATGACGCGCCGCCTGTTGCGACGATTGTGCTGTCGGCAAGGTATGTTTTTTTGCGGTCGGTGACGACACCTTTACACACGCCGTTTTCGATGATCAGTTCAGTGGCTTTGCCCTGTACGATATGAACGCCCTTTTCAGCCATCACGCGGCGCAGGGTGTCGTTTACATCAAATGCGCTGTCACTTTGCGGGAAAACGCGCCTGCCGCGCTCTGTTTTAAGCGGCAGACCGTTTGATTCGAAAAAATCCGTTATATCTGCCGGAGTAAAGGCAGTGAACGCTTTATAGAGGAATTTCGGGTTTGTGGGTACGTTTTCGGTGAGAGTACGCACATCGCAGTTATTTGTCAGGTTGCAGCGTCCTTTTCCGGTTATATTGAGCTTCATACCGAGTTTTCTGTTGCGCTCGATCACGGTTACGTCGGAATTATCCGCCGCAGCTATCGCAGCCATCATCCCGGCGGGACCGCCGCCGATTATTACGACATTATTTGTCCTTGTCTTTGTTATATACGGAGTATTCATCCCAGATCTCTTCAAGACGCTCGAATGTCTTGCAAAGCTCCTTTTTCTTTTTCTGACCGACAGCCGAAACCAGTGCGTTTATCAGAGAGAGCGGCGCGACAAGCGAATCGACAAACGAGCTCATTTCGTTTTTGGCGTACAGCACGCGGTCGGCGAGCTCTGCAATCGGCGACTGCTCGCTGTCGGTTATTGCGACGGCAAATGCGCCCTGTGTTTTGGCATAATGCATTGCGTCGACGGTGCGTTTTGAATAGCGCGGGAAGGATATGCCGATTATGAGGTCGCCTTCTCCGATATTCAGCATCTGCTCAAAAATGTCGCTTCCGCTGACAGATTGTACAAGCCTCGACTTGTCGAAAATCAGTGAAAAATAAAAATACATGAAATTCGCAAGCGATGTCGATGAACGGTTGCCGACGATATAGATCGTTTTTGCATATAGGATCATACTGATTATCGCGTCGAAATTCGCGCGGTCGGTAGTCGCGAGAGTATGCTTCAGATTATCGATATCAGCCTGAAGCGTCGCGCCGAGGACATCGTCTCCCATTCTTTCGCTTGCAATCTCTATGCGCTGTACGGATGTGAGCTTGTTCTTCAGCGTTTTGCGGATCGCTGTCTGAAGCTCCGGATAGCCGGCAAAGCCCATTTCCATTGCAAAACGGACAACAGTCGATTCCGACACGCCAACCGCCTTTGAAAGGCGGGAGGCTGTCATATATGATGCGGAAACATGGTTTGAAAGGATGTATTCGGCAATGCGTTTATGTCCCTTGGAGCATTTGTGCGAATACTCTTCGATTTGCGTTAAAAGCGGAATGTCGGGATTCATTTTATCTGACACCCTTGGCTTTGAGCAGTTTTTCATACTGTCTGTAATAATCAACGGAATCGGGATGGCCGGCGTATGCGATCGTACCCGGTTCGTTCATTATTCCGATATATTCATATGTGAGGATCTCGTCAACGTAGGGTGAGATCGCTTCGATCTGCTTTTCGAGTCTCTCTATCGCAGCGGGAATAAGCGCGGAATGATATACGTCTCCTTCGAATTCGAAAAGCTCCATATCAGCCCAGAGCGCGCTTCTGCCTGCTTTGTCATGTGCTTCGCGGAGCGCTTTGAAAAAGCCTCCGGTCTGTTCGGTGGTTGCTTTGCGGACACCTATCTCATCCTGATATGCAACGATATCGACATCGAGACGCTTCAGCTGATCGACGAAGTGATCGTCGGCTTTGAGAATGCAGGTGCCGTACGGAGCAATTAGCGTTTTGAGTCCGGGATCGATCTCATGAGAATGGGCGCTGTATGCGTTGCAGTATTTGATGAAGTTTTCGTCATAGTGACCGTCGATACAGGTCTCGTCGGGATAATACCAGCCGTAGAACGACGGATGCTTGCCGAAAAGCTCATACATGCGTTTCATTGCACCGAAAGCGGTTTCTTTGACGGTTTCGCTTGTCATGTTTTCGTAGGAATGAGTCCAGGGACCGTAGAAGCCGACGGAAACAAAGATTTTCATGTCGTATTTATCGGCGGCGCCGAACATTACCTCCATCGGATTCTTGCAGGCAAAATCGACGGGAGCGGGGTATATGTCGCTGTCAAAATAAATCTCGGCCTTGTCTTCGTATGCGAGCGCTGAGCAGGTGAGGACGAGATACTTCATGCCGATATGAGCCATTTCGGCGATCTTGGCTTCCCATTGTTCGTCTGAGAAATGACGGCAGACGGGATTGAGATATTTTCCTTCGGGAATGTTATGATGAGTGAATTCAAACCATGAACCGGTTATTTTCTTGAACATAGCGTATACTTCCTTACGATGTATTGTGATACACACATTATAAATGCTTGACGCAAAAAATGCAATAGAAAGAGTGAAAAATTGCATAAAAACCTTTCATTTTTCGCGATTGTGTGTTATACTAACCTCAATGGATATCAAAAGACAGGAGTGCAGAAATGAATATCAAAGAACGTTTTCTCGAATATGTGATGCTTCCGACGATGTCGGATGAAAGCAGTGAGTCATGCCCCAGTACCGCAAAGCAGATGAAACTGCTTGAGCTTCTCAGGGCGCAGTGCGAGTCTGCGGGACTTTCGGATGTGCGTCTCGATAATGGTTACGTCTATGCAAAGCTGCCCGCAAACGGAGAGGGAGTTTTTCCGCGGATAGGGCTTATCGCGCACGTCGATACCTCACCAGATATGTCGGATGTCAACATCAGTCCGCGTACGGTTGAAAAATATGACGGCAGCGACATCGTACTGAACGAAACGCTCGGTATCGTCATGAAAACGGCGGATTTTCCGTCACTTGAAAGATATATCGGAGACGACATTATCGTTACGGACGGCACGACGCTTCTCGGCGCAGACGACAAAGCCGGTGTCGCGGAGATAATGGATGCGGTGATACGTCTCAGGGAAAGCGGAAAGCCGCACGGGGATGTGTGTATTGCATTCAC
>FR892241.1:0-1201 GCA_000433115.1 Ruminococcus sp. CAG:382 | reverse complement strand
GATTACGGATATACTGTTGACGGCGGCTCTATCGGCGAGATCGAATACGAGAATTTCAATGCTGCGTCCGCACGCATAACCATAACAGGGGCATCGATCCATCCCGGCTCTGCCAAAAACAAAATGATAAATGCGGCACGTGTCGCGTGTGAGCTGGAAGCGCTTATGCCGGTATTTGACCGTCCGGAGCATACAGAGGGCTACGAGGGCTTTTTCCATCTCAATTCGATTGAAGGTGCTGTTGAACAGGCGAGAATGAGTTATATCATCCGCGACCACGACAGAGAAAAATTCGAATTGAAAAAGAAGCATATGCTGGCGGTGTGTGATTTTGTAAACGAGCGATACGGAAAGAAAATCGTGGAATGCAAAATAAGCGACAGCTATTATAATATGCGCGAAATGGTGGAGCCGCATTACGAGATAATCGAAAGGCTCAGAAGAGCAATGGAAAACAGCGGAGTCACACCCGAAATCATTCCGATAAGAGGCGGAACGGACGGTGCGAGGCTGTCATTCATGGGGCTGCCCTGTCCGAATATCTGCACCGGAGGCGAGAACTTCCACGGAAAATTCGAATTCATACCCGTGCAGAAGCTTTATAAGGTCAGTGACATACTCCTTGAGCTGCTCACGAACGAGGAACTTTATAAATAAATATTTACGAAAAGAATCAGCCGGAACACGTTTGTGCTCCGGCTGATGGTTTTACTGTGCGTCAGTCAGCGATTTATTATAATAGCGTCCAAAGTTTGTGTAGCCAATATAGTTGAGAGATTGTGCTCCCGATGCTGTTGACAAGGCGCGTGTTTCGGGAGCGTCAAGATGCTCTGTTTCGGGGAATACATATTCCGCAGCAATAGTTCCTTCGGCGGTTTTGAGTTCTTCAAGGAGAATGATATCATTAATTGTGAAATCAATGATTCTTTTGTTCATGGTGGTGCTGACATCCTTTTAACCGATATCAAAGCCACCTTCCTCAAGGCTTACCGCATTATCGGTATTGCCTTTTTCGGGATCAGTCCGGGAAACAGCGTTGCATGAAGCTAAAAACATTAATAAAATCAGTAGCGCTGAAAATAATGATATGCGTTTCATGGTTTTGTTCCTTTCCTGTCGTTAATATTTTTTCAAACCGTTGTCAGGCTTCGGCTTTTTCTTCAAGCAGATATTTGTCTCCGTAAACCTCCGCCCAATCTAT
>FR892240.1:41907-42678 GCA_000433115.1 Ruminococcus sp. CAG:382 | reverse complement strand
TACGTTTTCGCGGAGCGAAAACGAATGTGTTATTATAAAAACTGCGTTGTATTGCGCCGGACGGCGACAATGCAACGCAGTTTTGTTATTATCATGAGGTTTCGGGCGGATTACGAAAGCTTTCATTCCGGCAAAACACAGTTGTCCGGTGTTTTTAAGACGAAAAGTGCCGATATATGCGAAATTCCTTCGTCCGGATTAATTTGTAACCCACTAATATTGATTTCCGCGACGTTTTGTGATATATTAAAGTAGCGCCGTGCCATTCGGGCGGTGTTATCTTAAACTCTTCCAACCTCCGGAGAAGTCCATGAAAAAAACAGCAAACACGATCATAAGTCTTTTACTCCTGTTCTGCACCGTTTTCACGGTTATGCCGTCTGAGCTGGCGGTGAATACCTCCGCTGCGGGCGGACGGCTTTACGGCGATATAAACGCTGACGGCGAGATCTCCGCCGCCGATTACGTCGCACTGCGCAGACATATACTGAAATCAAAGATTCTTGACGACGGCGACATGAAATACGCCGACGTGAACCGCGACGGAACAATAAACTCCGCAGACTACATCGCAATACGTCTGCATATCCTGAAAATCAGCCTCATCGAACAGCCTGACGGCAAAGCGCAACCTGTTGTCGCGTATATTCCGCTGGACGACCGCCCCGTAAACGTCGAACGCATTGAGTATCTCGCGGCTTCTGCCGGCATAACTCTGCTGATGCCCGAAAGTCCGCTGTTTGCGACACGTCTCGACGGTCAGCCCCAAAA
>FR892240.1:40307-41866 GCA_000433115.1 Ruminococcus sp. CAG:382 | reverse complement strand
TGACCGCCAGGCGCTGCTCGAATGGCTGAAATCGGTGGAGCGCAAAGCCGATATATTTGTCATATCGCTCGACCAGATGCTCTCGGGCGGTCTTGTCGGCTCGCGCTGGCTGGACAACACCGATCTGACATTCGAATACGAAGTCGCCGATTACATCATTACGCTCACAAAGAAAAAACAGGTCTGTCTTTTTGACACCGTAATGCGTCTTGCCTCCACCACCGGCTTCGGCGGCTACGGCATGAACGAATACAGCGCGCTGCGCTCATATGCGGCAGCGGCAAGAAAACAGCTTGCCGGAGACGCACTCACCGTTGAAAACATCATTGCGGGCTACCGTACCGGCAGCGACGGCAGCATCATTCCCACCTCGCTTCCGGAGAAGGCGCTCACGAAATACTTTTCGTCGCGCAGCCGCAAACTGAGGCTTGCCGATTACATTTTCAGAAACAGCGGCGACGATATGTTCTGCTTCGTCGGCATTGATGATTCGACTCCGCAGATCTCGATCCAGACCAACGAGATCAATTACATCACTTCCCTGCTCGGCGCCAACGGCAGCCTGTTCACCGGCACCGACGAGCTTGCGATGATGTGCTTTTCGCGTCTTACGACCGACCGCCTCGGTACCCTCTCGGTATCCACCGAATATTTCGGCGGCGCGGAAAATCAGGCTGCGGACAGCTTCGATGTTGACAGTCTTGCGGTATGCCTTGAAAAGCATTATGACGGAATGCGTCTTGTCCGCGCGGATGACACCGGAGCCGACCTGCACGTGCTTGTACTGACCCGTCCCGTGACGGACAACAATGCCGTAAATTCACAGAAGCTCATCAACGCATATAAAAAATACTCCGCCGACGGCAAGCCCGTCGCGATCATCGACATATCGGGCGACCCCGCAACGCTTGCAAACCGACTTATCGGTTCGGGTGCAGACCTCGGATACGTTTTCGGATACAGCAGCTGGAACACCGCCGCAAATTCCATCGGCATTTCACTCTCAAACGCCGCCTGCCGGCTCGCGCACCTGAAATACGGCGAAGCCGATACCGACGAAAACAGAGCGGGCTTTGTGCGCTCCGTCGTCTTCTCATTCTGCAAGGATATCGGCTATAAGCACGGAGCAAAGAGCGCGCTTGACAGCTATATTTCCTCCCTCGGCGGCAACACGCTGAATTATTATTCCATCGTCACTCCCGCTGTCGAAAGAAACATCAATGCGGTGTTTGAAAAGGCGATGACAGCATCCGGCGGCTTCTGCGCGCGAATAACAAAGGCGCTTGAAAAATCTTCTCTCATAGCTGAAAATATGAGAAAAACAGCCTTTCCGAAGGTTACGCTCACAGGCTTCAGACTGCCGTGGTACAGGACGTTTGAAGCGGCATTCGACATCACCGTTAGTTAAACCAAACACGCGATGTCGGAATATACTTATAATATCTATAAAAAATTCCTATTGCAAAACGGGCGGAATTTTGATATCATTAATATATTATAAATCAGTATTGAGGCGTATGCTATGAACGATAAATTATCAAACATAAAGGTTGTCAAAT
>FR892240.1:15082-40284 GCA_000433115.1 Ruminococcus sp. CAG:382 | reverse complement strand
GTCAAATTCGGCGGCAGCCCGCTTGCCGATGCCAATCAGTTCAAAAAGGTCGCGTCCATCATACTTTCGGACCCGTCACGGGTTTTTGTCGTCGCTTCCGCACCCGGAAAGCGTGACGATACCGATGAAAAGGTCACGGATATGCTCCTCGACTGCTATGCAAAGGCAGCTTCGGGCAATGATTTTGACGCACAACTCGCAAAAATAAAGGCGCGCTTCGACTCTATATCCGCCGCTCTGGAGCTTCCCATAACGCTGGACGGAGAGTTTGAGACCATCCGTGAAAACCTCACCAAGGGCTGTACTCGCGATTACGTCGCAAGCCGCGGCGAATACCTCAACTCAAAGCTTCTCGCGTCGTTCCTCGGCTTTGATTTCATTGACCCCGCAGGCTTCATATTCTTCGACGCGGACGGAAATTTCGATGCAAACAAAACAAATATGGCCCTGAGTGACGAGCTGAGACTTCACAAAAATGCAGTCGTTCCCGGTTTTTACGGCAGTATGCCCAGCGGCGAGATCAAAACCTTCTCCCGCGGCGGCTCGGACATAACGGGCGCAATCGTTGCGAGAGCGGCTGAAGCGGGTGGGTGGGAAAAAAGGCAAGAGGCTGTTTATGAAAACTGGACGGACGTCTCGGGCTTCCTCATGTGCGACCCGCATATCGTGAAAAACCCCAGAGCCATCCGCTCGGTAACCTACCGCGAGCTGCGTGAGCTTTCATACATGGGCGCAACCGTACTGCACGAGGACAGCATCTTCCCCGTCAAGTATGCCGGGATCCCGATAAACATCAGAAATACCAACCGTCCAGAGGACGAAGGTACATATATCATCCCCAGCGACCACAATTTCAAAAACACCTCCATAATCACCGGTATCGCGGGCAAAAAGGGCTTTGCAGTGCTCCATATCGAAAAAGATATGATGAACAACGAGATCGGCTTCGGCATGAAGGTGCTCAAGGTACTTTCCGATCTCGGTCTTTCGTTTGAGCATTTCCCCTCCGGTATCGACACCATGTCCATCATAATCAACGCCGAAGAGGTCAAGGGCAACGAAAAGAAGATTCT
Organism: Ruminococcus sp. CAG:382; assembly: GCA_000433115.1. GTDB lineage: Bacteria > Bacillota > Clostridia > Oscillospirales > CAG-382 > UBA1206. Next base: position 39,211 of record FR892240.1, on the reverse strand, counting down.
TGCCGAAATTTCAAAGGCGGTCAACCCGGACAACGTATCCATCGAAACCGGTCTGTCGCTCATCGCGGTGGTGGGACGCGGTATGGTCCGTGCTCCCGGTACGGCTTCGCGCATCTTCTCGGCAATTGCCGCGGCAGGTGTCAACGTCCGCATGATCGACCAGGGCTCAAGCGAGATCAACATCATAATCGGTGTTGATGAGCTGAATTTCAGCCGTGCCATCAGAGCGATATACGAAGAATTTGAAAGCGATGAAACCGTTTAAGACTCTTTCGAAACCCTCAGAAACAGAAATGACCGAGCGGCGCTCGGTCTTTTTGGGTTATGCTTCACCGGTCACAACAGAAGAGGAAGCACTGGAATTCATTGCAAAGATAAAAAAACGCCATTCCGACGCGACGCATAACGTTTACGCATACATTCTGCGCGGCAGTATCTCACGTTTTTCGGACGACGGTGAGCCGCACGGCACGGCTGGGCTGCCCGTGCTTGAGGTACTCCGCAAGGAGGATGTAACAGACGCGGTAATTGTCGTGACACGATATTTCGGCGGCATACTGCTCGGCGCGGGCGGACTTGTGCGGGCATATTCCGCCTCGGCAAAGCTGGCGCTCGATGCGGCAGTAGTCAAGGAATGCAAGCCGTTTGTGCGGTTCGGCATCACCTGCGGCTACGGCGAATATCAAAAGCTCGGACGGCTTTTTGAGCTTAACGGCGTGAAAAACGCCGAAACCGAATACGGCGAAGGCGTATGCGTGACCGCCTGCTGTCCCGAAGAGCGCTACGACGCTCTGTGCGTTGCCGTGCGGGACGTGACGGGAGGAAAGGCGATGCCCGAAAGAAAGGATGTTGTTTATGCTTGAAAAAACAAACGTAATGAGAATAATCGAACAGAAAAAACTGCCCTATGTCAGCCATTATTACGGCGACACCGACGCTGTGAGCGGCGTGGATGTTGCCGCGGCGATGGGTGAGGACCCGGAAAAGGTGTTCAAGACACTCGTATGCACCGGCAAAACGGGAAATCACTATGTTTTCGTGATTCCCGTGAAGGAGGAACTTGACCTGAAAAAGGCGGCGAAGGCTGTGGGCGAAAAGTCCATGGAAATGCTTAAATCAAAGGATCTGCTCCCCCTGACCGGATATATTCACGGCGGCTGTTCCCCGATCGGCATGAAGAAATTCTTCACCACCACCGTGCATTACACCGCAGAATCTCTGCCGACCTTCTGTTTCAGCGGCGGAAAGATCGGCTGGCAGGTCGAAATGTCGCTTGACGATCTGAAAAAGCTCATACATCTTCAGTGTGCCGACATAATTGAATAAAAACAGAACCGCCCGATCCGAGAGGTTCTGCCTGAAAAACGGGATGTGAACATTGCCTTTCACATCCCGCTTTTTTATTTCTTATTTCGTTTTCCGCCAATCGGTCATATTTTTTGCTTCGATACGTGTGCAGACCTCGTCAAATACCTTTTCGTCAAGGGGTCCCTGCGTTTTACCGTCCGCGGTGTCGATGATGTAATATGTCACAGCCGAAAAATCAATCTGCTTTTCGGGATCTTCGGGTACATCGGCGCACTTCACGAAAATATAGCGGTCGCCATAGCGGTATTCAGTAACATAATCGCCGACGACGTTTTCGACAACTCCGTCATTGTCCCTGCCGCAGATCACAGTGCGGCTGTCCGTTTTCCATATGACATACCCGCCGGTGAGCTTTATTTTGTCGCCGCCGGATGAGCAGGCGGTCATTAACAGCATGATTGCCGTCAGAATAAAAATCAGTGCCTTTCTCATAATTCATTCTCCTTTTATTTGAATAACGCTTATATTTGCGTCGCAGCTGCGGCGCGTTTTTGCTTTCAGCTCAAATGCTTTTCTTACAGCCATTGCATTTTTTGCGACCACAGGGTCGGCTGCCTCGTCGGCGAGCCGCCTGACCGCAGGATACGCATCGCAGGAAAGCTCCGCAAGTGCGTCGGTATCGATGCTTTCAAGTCTGCCGTCAAGATACGCCGAAACGTTGTAATCGGCGATGAAGCCGTCGAAGCGCCCGAAGGCAAACAACAGCGAAAACAGCGAAACGGTGACAACCGCACATTTCATGAACGGGAAGCTGCGCACAAGCTGACGTATAACCGCAAGCACGAACAGCACTGCCAGCATCACTATGAACACGGTGGTGTATACTCTCAGACGCGTCAGGCCGAATTTGGTGATATAAAGAAGCATTTTTGATATAGCAATTCCCGTGAAGCAAAGCGAAGCGACGGCATACACGACGCAGAAGATCCTTGCGCCGAGCGGCTTTTCTCCGCCATTCCGCTTTGCAAACGACGAAACGCAGAGCATGACGACCGCATTTATGACGCTGACGGCGCACAGCTCGAAGAAACCGCGGCGGGCAAATTCGGCATAGTTATCCACGCCGGACGGTAAAAGCGATGCGAATGCCGATGTGAAATATGCAAACTGCGTCGCAAAAAACACGAGATACACGATCAGCATCGGCGTCGCGGCGGTGTAAACCAATGCGGCGGGCAATGCGGCGCGGCGCTCGCGGTGAAGCTCAATGCTTTCCCGGCAGAGCGACCTCGGATAAAGCCGAAGCACATTTGACCGGAGTGAGCCGAATGTGAGCGCCGACAGAGATACACAGAAAAACAGCCGCACAAACACATCCGAAACCGTTTCCGGAAGCCTGTCGCCAAGTTTCCCGACAAGAGCCCCGAATCCTACGTCCGCACTGATGAGCAGCCCGGTGACGATGACGGTCGGGATCACGGCAAGGAGCACGCCGAGGAAAACCCACAGCGCGAGCTTTGCCCTGCTTTTGCCGTTTTTACTGCGGCACATAGCAAAAAAGATTGCATAAAGCGACGAAAACGGCATGACGAACAGCGCCTTGAGACTGTCGTACCACAGTGTGTCGAAATCCGGGTCTGCGGCGTTGCCGCTTGCGTAAAGCAGCCACAACGCGTATATCAACACGTCGAAGCAGAAAACAAGCAGCTTTGCGGTCGTGTTATCGGTGAAGAAAAACGAAGCCGAAAGCATACACCCGACCACCGGAAGAAACAGCATGTTTTTAAGCGCCACTCCCGATTTTCTGAGATAAACGGCGCTCATGCCGTACAGCGCGAGCATGAACAGCGAGGAGCAAAGCCCCAGGTTCGAATTGAGTACCGCATCAAAGAAGCAGGCAAACAGTGCCACCGTCAGCCACGCCATAACACCGTCACGTCGGGTATATTCGCGCTTCGGTTGCGGCGTTTCGGAGAAATTCACTGTGTTATCCATTGTGTTCTTCCTCCTTTTCGGGATCAAATTCAAGTATATCCGCCACATCGCAGTCAAGTACGCGGCAGATCGCGTCCAGAGTCGAAAATCGAATGGCTTTCGCCCTGTTGTTTTTGAGGATCGACATATTCGCGGCGGTTATGCCCACCCTGTCGCAAAGCTCGCCGAGAGACATTTTGCGCTTTGCCATCATGACATCGAGATTGACAACTATCATACCGCCACCTCAGACCGTCAAATCGTTTTCCGCCTTGAGCTCGACGGCTTTTTCAAATGCGTTTTTGACAACGCGGAGTATTGCGCCCATGAATGCACAAGCGAACGCGATGATCGGCGCGACGGCGATAAACCAAACGGACAGCGCCGCATAGCAAGCCGCGGCACAAAGGCAGAGCCACGACAACGCACGCAGGCAGGACACATTTCCGGAGGTGAAAACCTCTCCGCGACGTATTCTGCAAAGCAGGACAAAAAGCAGTGCGATTGCGCCGTATGCGATCAGTGCGGTGAAATAAACGGTACACAGCGTCGGGACAAACACCTCCGACGGTTTTCCAAAGACAAAAAGCAGCCAGCCCAGCCATTCGGGCATACGGAAGCATATCACGGCGATTACCGCGGCAAGTGCTCCGCAGAGAAGCATCGAAAGTGTCGTCGACAGCTTTGAAGATATTTTCGGCATTGAATTCTCTCCTTTCATTGACCGCAGTATATCACACCTCCCTCCGTTTGTCAATATGTTTTTATCGAAAAACGATAAATATTTTTCGACAAAGAATGTATCGCACATCGTTCGGAAATCGTCTGCCGCAGTCGCCGCGCAATTATCCGGACGCAAAAAGGCGTTTCCGCCGGACACACTCCGAAGGAAACGCCGTATTTAATATTGCTTTTGACTTGTACCTGAACTATTATGCAGGATAAGTCTCGCGGAAAACGTAGGTCATGTAGTTGAAGGTGATACGCTTGATCTCGTCGCCGTTTTCGTCATAGAGAACGAACGTGACCTCCTCGTTCTCCTCGTCGATCGGCAGTATTTCCGCGCTGTCGAACGCACAGTTCGGACGCACACGGAAACGGCAGAAACTACCGTAGCAATCACCGGTAGGATCAAATGGAATCGTGGTCTCTCCTGCTGCCGATTGAAGGTTCATATCAAGTATCGGCAGAGTGGTTTCAATCATAATGTGATCGTCGAATACGTCATACGACTTCGGATAACGGCACACTGAAAGAATTCCGTACGGATAAACCGCTGCAGCATAGCCGTCACCCCTACTGCCTGTCAGGCTTGTATAGCCGTAGAACCAATCGATTGCCATCCGCGCCCAATCAGAATTCTTTTCATTGTTAATGTAGTTGTACGGGACTGACTCCGTATATTTTCGGGGATGATAGGTCGGTATGCTTCGGAGAACTGTATCATCCTGAGCAATCGTGCGCGCCGAGAAGACAATTTGCGAAGCTACCGCATCTTCGACTTGTCGGTAATAGTTCCGTACCCTGACAAGCAAACCGCGAGCATCATCATAATCACGGTTTTCAAGACTGGCTTTATACTTGCCAAGCATCAGCTCAAAGTCTTCATTTTCACTTTGCAGCTCATCCATTACCTGGTTGTCATCGCTTTCCGTTTCATCCAGATAATCGTATCGGAAAATACCATATTCCCCCGCCGCTTTCATATAGTAATCGATGTTGCTGCGCATCTTTGCGAAAAGGGGATCGTCCGCAGACGGGAAGTCGTTATCGGTCTTAGGATAAAAGAAATCCTCCGGTATTTCCGTAATGTTTCTGTTTACCATCGCGATAAGCGATTCCGCATATGCCACAACAGTATTTTTGTCCATGGACATATACTGAGAAAGAGGTACATTTTCCGGATCTGCCGGAATTTCGGATGATTCATCGACAGCAACGCTTTCTTCAGCGGAGCTGTCATCTGCAATCAAAGTGCCTTCTTTTTTTGGAACGTCACTGTCACTACTGCTTTCGTCGTTTTCGAGCCTGTTGCAGGCAAATAATGCAACGCATATTGATAAAATCAAAAGGATGATTATTGTCTTTTTCATGATGTTTTTCTCCTGTTTGAAAATCCCCGAACGGACAATTCACGCAGACGGCTGATATCGGGTCATGCAGCCGCCTGCAATATCCGGTTTAACGTCGCACCGACGGAATATCCGGTTGTGCATAACTCGTTCTCCTCCTTCCGTATCGCACAAATCAGCTTTTTGGTTTATTTTTCCTCCGACACCATTCTACCATATACATCACCCGTCGTCAATCGGCATTTTCCACAATAAATCAGTTCGCAATTTGTGCATTACGACGATATATCCCGCAAATAAAAAAGTATTTCCGCCGTATGCATAAACAGCGGAAATACTTCCGGGTATACTTCATTTCACGATATTGGCAAAAATTTCGGGAATCGTCTTGCAGTCGTCCTCGGTTCCGATAACGCCGATGATGTAATCGCCCTTGGCGACGGCGCACGCCGCGTCCGCAATCATGCATATCGCTTTTCCGGGATCAAGTCCTTTCTCCATTTCGGAGCGCACCTTTTCGACATCACCGCTGTTTTTGACCTTCACAATGACGACCGAAAACGCGCTGCCCATAATATCTGGTTCGCAGACCACGCCGCTATCATCAACAAGCGCGGCATTTTCCTTTATCCCGAAGAAATATCCGCGGTCGTCGCCCGAAACGCTTTCAGTTTTTATACTCATCGAAAGCCCCGCTTCCGCGCGTACGCGCTTCATGATCTGTATTGCGGTAAGCTCGTCCGTTGCGGGAGCGTTTTTGCGGATATCATCGCCGCAGGAGACGAAGAACACCCATTTGCCCGTACCCGAAATATACTGTTCCGAAGCGAAGCCGCCGTCCGCATTTTCACGCGCCGCAGTTATGAACGACTCGGCGTCGGCACCCTCGTTCAGCTCAAATATGTAGCATACAAACGGCGAACCGAGTTCAGAGCAATCGATCTGCGTGAAATGCTTATATTCGGGAAGCTCCGCGCCCTCCCTGAAGCCCGTTGTGGGCTGAAGGAATTTCATGTAATTCCACGTTGCCTGCTCACAGAGCGACGTATCAAGGAACGGGTGCATCACGAAGTAGTTTGCAAGCTGTGCGCCCTCCGCGTCGGGATGCTCCGAAACAATCTTGTCAAAATATTTGCTCAGCGTTTCCGATGCCGGAAGCTGCACCTCCGGCTCCGATGTCGGCTCATTTGACGATTCGCCGGGGGCAGATATCTCCGTTCTGCTGCTGTTTTCGCTCTGCGGCGGATCTGACGACGCGTTTTCGCCGTTTCTTCCGCAGCCCGCAAGCGATGCCGCGGCAATCGCCGCTATCAGTAAAACCGTAATTGTCTTTTTCATTTTCATTGTATTGCCTTTCTTTATTTGCGTCAATCCGGATTGTTGAATGCTTCCTGTCGCAAATCTCTTGACTCGGCAAGGAATTTCAGCATTCTCGCATCGGCTTCCGCCTCGTTTTCCTCTGCGCAGGAATATGCAAAGCTCACAAAGCATCTGTTGTAAATATACGAATAGAATATTTCTTTATGAACAACTCCGTCGTCGCCGCGCCCTTCAAATACGATCGCCTTTCCCTCTCCGGAAAGCATCTTCATATGCTTCACCTCCGCAGAGTCAAAGCCGAGCTCATCAAGCACCTCGCGTCTGCCGCAGTATTCCGCAAGCAGTTCCTCGTCGTCGCCTCCCATGAGCCGGTATATTTCAGCAAGCGCGCCGTTTTTCAGATAGTAGTACTGCGTCAGCGCAACGAAATCCGGTATTTCGCCGTCGTTCTCCGCTCTCAGAGCATGAAGAGTGCGCATACCCAATTTATAATTGTAGATGACCGAAACGGAATCGATATAAAATCCTGTCCCCGAAAGCTCCGGTCTGATGTAGTCGTTTTCGGGATCACCGAGCCATCTTATGCTAAGCGGCATATCAAGCAACAGCTCATCGGGGCAGTCCTCGCCGTAAAGAGCCGTGACGTCTTCAACTTCAAAGAAGTCAGCCCATGTCGCAAGCTCTCCGTATGTGCGGAATGTACTCACATACGTGCTTTTTTCTCCGGGCGCGAGTCCAAGCTCCTCCGCCGTGAGCGGCCTTGTGATTTCCTTCGGCGGAAGCGGCGGTTCGATGTCGTCGTAAAAAACGCCGCCCAGCATTGACGCCATGTCCGCATACGGGAACGAAGTCTCGCCTTGTTCCAGCCTGAACGAATAAATCAAGGCGTAGCCGCCGTATATGAATTTCAACGCAACTCTGTATGACGAATCGTTTTTCGTCGGCAAATAGGTCGCACAAACGACATCGCGCTCCTCGCCGAGAATATTCATACGGGTTTCATACGCTTCGCCTATCCCGTGATGAAGCAGCTCATCACTGCCAAGCTCGCCGATACGTCTGCCGTCGATCTTCGTCAGTTCATATATGTCAGGCTTCGTGCCGCCGCCACCCGGCGCATAGCCAGCACCTTCGTCATCCGGCACACAGCCAATGCCGCCGTCATCCAGCGCACAGCGGGGTATGCACACGGAAACATATGCATGCCACACCGTTCCGGGAAGACCGTAATTGAAGTGTGAGGAATACGACATATAATATTGATCCTTGAAATATCCGTCATAGTAAAGCTTTCTGTAAGAGCATTCGGCACCCGCAATCGAGGGCAGCAGCATTCCGTTTTCCGCAATATATTCAAGGCAGCGCTGTGCATTTATCTTGTGGTGATTCGCCTCTTCAACGGAAGCGGAGCTTATCGGGAAATATCCGGCGATATCGGTATTGCGAATCGCCTCACGAAGCTCTTCGATCGTATCGGCACTCCAGGTGTAGAGTTTCACGGTGAAATCGTATGAGGTTTGCGGGGGTGGTCCGTCGTCGGGTTCCGAAAAACCGCCGGACACTTCTTCCGATACTTCTTCAGAAGAATTCCCCGAAACATCCTCCGGCGGATATTCATCGACGGATGCGGCGATGCTCATTTCCGGAAAAGACAATTCATCGCTGTATTCGGGTTCGGAGACGGACATAATGCCGCCCTGACTGAACGTATCCGTGCTTTTACGGCTTGCGGCGTCGCAATCGGAGCTTTCGGGCGGCAACACATTGTGATTGTGATTCATCGTCACAAACGCAATTCCGACGGCGAGCGCGAAGCAGGCTGCAACGGACAGCCATTTCGTCAGCATCGGACCGATGCTGCGTTTGCTTTTGCCGCCACCGGAACGGTCGGGCGGCATCGCTTCTTCGACGTACTTATCGTCAACGTCGTTTATAATATGCAGGAAATCCTTTTTCTGTTTCATATTGTGAAGCCCTCCTTTTCAAGATGCTTTCTGAGTTTCTCACGGGTACGGAACAGCGTCACCTTGACTTTGCTTTCGCCCATATCAAGGTCGTGCGCAATGTCCGCGACAGAACTCATGTACCAGTAGCGGCGCATGAAAACAACACGCGCTTCCTTTGTCAGACCGGCGAGAAAGCGGTTTATCGAATCGCGGAGCACTGCTCCGTTTTCGGCGCCGTCGTCGTCATACGCACCAAAGCATTCCGCAAGCTCAAGAGCAACCGTCTCCGTCTCGCCGCCCCGCTTTGCGGCGCGGTTCATACGCCGGCGGTCCACGGCAAGTCCGCGCACTATCTTACCGAGAAAAGCCGAAAGGTATTCCGGTTTAGCGGGCGGAATGAGGGTCCAGAGGCGGTTATACGCGTCGTTTACGCATTCCTCCGCATCTTGTGCATTATGCAGAACGTTATCGGCAATATAGTTACAATATCTGCCGTATTTATGCTGGGTTTCGCTTATCGCAGTTTCGTTACGTTGCCAATACATATCGACTATCTGCGCATCGGTAATCGAGGTTGTATTATCCACGCTGTCCATCCTTTCCCAGGTCATGGGTGCTTTGAAGTCCTTCACTCATAAAGCCGTATTTTTGATACCGAAGGTTACACTTCGCCGAAAAGTTTTTCATGCGTCTATTATATTGCATCACGCGTATCCTGTCAAGCCCCGTCATTCTGCATAGTTAAATCATTGTTTAATCATTGAAATATTTCGGAATTTCGGCTTGACTTTTTGCCCCGATTGGGTTAATATCATATCATACAGGAATTATCGGTTATACTGTGCAAACAGCGACAATAATAAGTCAGTAATCATCAAGGAAGGAACGTAATATATGAAACAGTTCAATGTCACCGGAATGAGCTGTGCGGCTTGCAGCGCGCGCGTCGAAAAAGCGGTCTCAACGGTCGAAGGCGTGACTTCATGCTCTGTGAGTCTGCTCACAAATTCAATGGGAGTCGAAGGCAGCGCGAGCGATTCAAGCATAATTGCGGCAGTCGAAGCGGCGGGCTACGGTGCATCCGTCAGGGGCGCAGAGCAACCGACCGGAACATCGGCTGCCGATGCGCTGAAGGATCGCGAAACGCCGGCACTGAAAAAGAGACTCATCGCGTCTGCGGGCTTCCTGCTCGTACTCATGTATTTTTCGATGGGTCACATGATGTGGGGCTTACCTCTCCCGTCATGGCTTGAAGGAAACCATGTCGCCATGGGGCTTATCCAGCTTCTGCTTGCGGGAATTGTCATGGTAATAAACCAAAAATTCTTCATCAGTGGCTTCAAAGCGCTCATAAAACGTTCTCCGAATATGGACACGCTTGTCGCACTCGGCTCTATGGCGTCGTTTGTATGGAGCGTGGTCGCGCTGTTTCTGATGACCGACGCGGTAATGCGCGGCGACAGCGAAGCGGTGATGACATACATGGACGAATTCTATTTTGAATCAGCCGCAATGATACTGACGCTCATAACCGTCGGTAAAATGCTGGAGGCGCGCTCAAAAGGCAAAACGACCGACGCGCTGAAGGGTCTGATAAAGCTTGCGCCCAAAACCGCCGTTGTGATACGTGACGGCAAGGAGGAAACGGTCGCAGCGGAGCAGGTCAGGATCGGCGACATATTCGTCGTGTGCCCCGGCGAAAGCATCCCCGTTGACGGCATCGTACGCGACGGCAGCGGTGCGGTCAACGAATCTGCTCTGACCGGTGAAAGCATCCCCGTCGATAAAGCGGCAGGCGACCGCGTCTCGGCTGCAACGATAAATCAATCAGGCTTCCTGCGTTGTGAAGCGACGCGTGTCGGCGAAGATACGACGCTGTCGCAGATCATAAAAACCGTCAGCGACGCCGCGGCGACAAAAGCCCCGATCGCAAAGATCGCCGACCGTGTATCCGGCGTCTTCGTACCTGTCGTGATCGGCATTTCACTTTTGACCCTCGCCGTATGGCTCATCATCGGCAGAGATTTCGCATATGCGCTGGCACGCGGCATTTCGGTGCTTGTCATAAGCTGTCCATGCGCGCTCGGGCTTGCGACCCCAGTCGCGATTATGGTGGGCAGCGGCATCGGCGCGAAAAACGGAATACTCTTCAAAACAGCAGCTTCGCTTGAAGAAACCGGCAAGATCAGAATCGTCGCGCTCGACAAAACAGGCACCGTCACAAGCGGCGAACCGGTCGTAACTGATACGGTTCCGGCAGACGGCTTCGACACGGCTTCGCTTTTTTCTCTCGCACTTTCCCTTGAAGCAAAAAGCGAGCATCCGCTCGCAAAGGCGATCATGAAAAAGGGCAGTGAGCTGAATCTTTCCGCAAAAGATACCGAAAACTTCGAAGCTCTGCCCGGAAACGGCGTTTCCGCAGTGCTTGACGGCAAAAAGCTCCTCGGGGGAAGCCTGAAATTCATTTCCTCAATGCTTGAAATACCCGCAGACATGAAAACCCGTGCGGAAGCGCTTGCGGGCGAGGGCAAAACTCCGCTTCTCTTTGCCGCGGACGGCAGACCCGCCGGAATCATTGCCGTAGCCGATACGATCAAGCCCGACAGCGTTGAAGCGATAAAGCAACTCAAAAACATGGGAATCCGCGTTGTAATGCTGACCGGCGACAACGAGCGCACCGCAAAAGCGATCGGCAGTCAGGCAGGCGTTGACGAAATAATCGCAGGCGTTCTACCCGACGGCAAGGAAGAGGTCATACGCGGACTCAGACGTCACGGCAAGGTCGCCATGGTCGGCGACGGCATCAACGACGCTCCCGCACTCGTACGCGCCGACATCGGTGTTGCAATCGGCGCGGGTGCCGACGTGGCAATCGACGCCGCCGATGTGGTACTCATGAAGAGCGCGCTCATCGACGTTCCCGCCGCCATAAGGCTGAGCCGCGCAACGCTCAGAAACATTCACGAAAACCTTTTCTGGGCATTCATATACAATTCAATCGGAATTCCGCTTGCCGCAGGCTGCTTTGTCGCCCTTGGACTGACGCTGAGCCCTATGTTCGGCGCGGCGGCGATGAGCCTTTCCAGCTTCTGCGTTGTGACAAACGCACTGAGACTCAACCTCTGCAAGCTGTACAACCCGGCACACGACAAAAAGGTCAAAGCACCCGCTTCAAAGTCCGCAGACGGCAATGAAATTACGGTGCACATCAAAGGAATGATGTGCGAACACTGCGAAAACCGTGTAAAAGCCGCGCTTGAAGCGCTTCCGAACGTCGAAAGCGCCGATGTCAGCCATAAGAGCGGCACCGCCATTCTCACACCGAAAGGCGATATCAACGACGGCGACATAAAAAAGGCGGTCGAAGATGCCGGTTATAAGGTAAAACAAATCGAAAAGAATTAACCGCACAGCGCTTCTGCCCTAAACGGAAGCGCTGTTCCTGTCTTTATTTTGCAGAAAATATACGTGCTCCGCTTGACAACGGCGCAAAAGCGTGATAAAATAAAGTATACTTTAGATTTTACAAAAAATCGGAGGACATAATGAACTATATCGAACGTGAAGCGGAACGTAAATTCCTGAAAATGAACGGTTTTTTCAAAGCTGTTCTCGTAACGGGAGCAAGACAGGTCGGCAAAACAACGATGCTCAGACATCTGTCCGACGGCACGGACAGAAAATACGTCTCCATGGATGACAGCAGGGTCCGCGCACTTGCACAAAGCGATCCGGTATTGTTTTTTCAGACCTACAAGCCGCCGATTCTCATTGATGAGGTTCAGAAAGCACCGGAACTGTTCGAACAAATAAAAATCATCTGCGACAACACCGAAGAGACCGGACTTATCTGGCTTACGGGTTCTCAGCAATTCAATATGATGAAGAATATCCGCGAAACACTTGCCGGGAGAATCGGCATTCTGAATCTGTACGGCTTTTCATCGCACGAAAAACACGGCATCACATTTGAAAACGGGCTTGATTTTTCGTTTGAAGCGTTGACAAAAAGGCAGGAAAAGCTCCCGAAAAACGATGTGTTCGAAACCTTCCGCGAAATATGGGAAGGCGGTATGCCGCAGGTTCAGGGCGTTGACGACGAGCTGCGTCAGGAATACTTCAATTCGTACGTAGACACATATCTCATGCGTGACATTGCCGAAGCAGGCGGGATCACCGATACGGTACGGTTCTGGAGATTTCTGCGCGGATGCGCGGCGCTTGTTGCCGAGCAGGTCAATTATGCGACTCTTGCCGAATCGGCTGATGTCTCGGAGCCGACCGCCAAAGAATGGCTTCGGATACTTGAGGGACTGGGCATCGTATATCTCCTTGCACCGTATTCCAACAATGCAATGAAGCGTCTTTCGAAAACGCCGAAGCTCTATTTCTGTGACACCGGACTTTGCGCATATCTTTCCATGTGGCTGACGCCCGACGTGCTTATGCTGGGAGCGGCAAGCGGTCATTATTTCGAAAATCATGTCGTTATGGAACTTGTGAAGAGCTACGCATATTCCGGCGCAAAAACAAACCTCACCTATTACAGAGACGCAGGTTCAAATGAAATCGACATATTTGTCGAAGAAAACAATACCGTTCATCCGCTTGAGATCAAAAAATCCGCAAATCCCGATCGCCGTGAAATAAAAAAGTTTTCGCTGCTTGACAAAGCACAGCTCGTTCGCGGAAACGGTGGAATCGTATGTATGTGTGAAGCACCGATCCCGATCGACAGTGAAAACTGCTTTATCCCGAGCAACCTGATATAGCTTCGATACCCTCAGAAAGCTGAATGCAGCAAAAAAATCGAACAAATTTCGTAAAATCCCTTGACAAAGTGCTTTTAATGTGGTATATTATTCAGGCACGGTGAAAAGAGTGCAAAAAGAACATGCGCCATTAGCTCAGCTGGATAGAGTGCCTGGCTACGAACCAGTAGGTCGGGGGTTCGAATCCCTCATGGCGCGCCAGAGAAGAGCCGTTGTTGAAACGGCTTTTTTCTGTTATTCTGCGGCATACGCCGCATATCTGAATGAAAGGATCCATATGCAACCCAACCCTGAACCTGAGCCGGACAGTCTTTTCGCCTCAATAATTTTCATAATAATATTGGTGGCATTTTCCGGATTCTTTTCCGCGACGGAGACGGCATTCAGCTCTCTGAACCGGACAAAGCTCAAGCTCAAAGCGCAGGACGGCAACAAAGCCGCCAAGAACGCGCTCGCACTGTCGGAAAATTTCGACAAACTCCTTTCCACGATTCTCGTGGGCAACAACATCGTGAACATAACCCTCTCGGTTCTGTTCAACAACATCTTTGAAAAAGCAATTCCCAACCCATCACTCAGCGGCGCGGTCTCCGTTGCCGTCTCAACGGTGATCGTTCTCACCTTCGGCGAAATCACCCCGAAAATGATTGCGAAGGAAAACTCCGAACGTGTCGCTTTGGCTTTCGGATATCCCATCAAGGCGATCTCGTATGTTCTCTTCCCCATAACTTTCCTTTTTTCGGGTCTGAAGTTCATTCTCCGCAAGATCATCAAATCAAGCGGCGACGACAAGATAACCGAAGAGGAGCTTCTCTCTATCGTTGAGGAAGCGCAGGAAGACGGCTCGCTTGACGACCAGGAGCGTGAGCTGATCTCAAGCGCGATCGAATTCGACGACATGGAGGTCGGCGATATATACGTACCTCGTGTCAATGTCATCGCGGTACCGCTTGATATGCCGATGGAAAAGATCAAGAAGCTGTTTCTGGAGCACAATTTCTCGCGTATGCCCGTTTATAACGGAACTATCGACAGCATCGTCGGTATGATCCACAACATCGACTTCTTTGCCGCGCTTGAAGACGGAAAAAAATCCATCACCGACTACATAACGCCCATCACGATCGTAACAGAGCATATGAAAATATCGGCACTCCTCAAGAGTATGCAGCGCCAGAAGGTCCATATGGCTGCGGTCGTTGACGAATACGGCGGAACGCTCGGCATCGTAACACTTGAAGACATCCTTGAAGAGCTTGTCGGCGAGATATGGGACGAACACGACGAGGTGGTCAATTATTTCACGCAGATCGACGACACGCATTATATCGTCGACGGCAGAGCAAAGCTCGACAAATTCTTTGAAACCTTCGGTCTTGACAAAGATACCGCCGATAATTTTGACGCACAGACGGTCAGCGGCTGGGCAATTGCCGAAATAGGTGAAATACCGAAAAAATCGCAGTCCTTTGAATACAAAAACCTCACCGTCAGCATCAATCGCCTGACACAGAAACGTATCATCGACGTAAAGGTCACGGTCAACACAATTCCCGAAGACGAAGAGGAAGAGGAAGACGAAAAATAAGCATATCCATGGAACACGGAAAATCGTGTCCCATGGATATTTTTTGCCCGTTTTCACTTCAAAAACGCACTGACAACGCATTTTTTTATTACAAATCGGCATGGACAAACCGGCGGTTTGTGTGTTAAAATATCTGAGTCTGAATAATAATATGGAGATTGAATATGAAAAAAATCAGCAGATCATCTGAGCTTCTCTGGCTCTTCGGAATGATTTTCGTGGCGTTCGGCGTCGCAATTTGCAGCAAAGCCGACCTCGGCGTATCAATGATCGCCGCGCCCGCATTCGTAATCCGTGAAGCGGTGTCAAAGGTATGGCAGGATTTTAGTGTCGGCATGGCTGAATACCTGTTTCAGGGACTCCTTCTGATAATCCTCTGCATTGCCGTCAGGCACTTCAGCTGGCGCTATCTTCTGGCGTTTGCCACCGCAGTGCTGTACGGCTACACGCTGAACTTCTTTCTGTGGCTCATCGGCGACGCGCCGTATGACGCGGTATGGCTCAGGTGGGTCATGCTCATCGTCGGCGATATCGTGACCGCATTCGGCGTTGCCTGCTTCTTCCGCACATATATGCCCCTTCAGGTATACGAGCTGTTTGTCGCCGAGATCGCGTCGCGCTTCCGCCTGAACATCAACAAAGTGAAATGGACCTTTGACATAAGCCTGCTCGTCATTTCGGTAGTACTCGCTCTCATACTTTTCGGCGATGCCGATACACTTGACCTCTCGCGTCTTGCCACCTCCAGCTTCCACAGCATGGGACTCGGCACGATCGTCACCGTCATCATAAATTCACCGATCATCGCACTGCTCGGCAAGCTCCTCGACCGTATCTTCGATCCGACGCCCCGCTTCCCGAAACTGAAAAGCACGATCGGCAGATAAAAAACAAACCGGACTGCTGCGGAATTTTCCGAAGCAGTCCGCTTTTTCACATAACAGCCATGCATATCCGCCTTATCGGCGACGGCAGCAAAAAAACCCGCATTTTCAGCTTTGCCTTGCGGTCAAGCCGATGATCGGTGAGGAACAGCGTCGCGCCGCCTTCTTTGGCTTTGCTTTTCAGCATACGCGCTGTTTCGTCGGTCAGATTTCCCGAGCGGTAAAGCCCGTAAAACAAATGCATACACACCGTCGCTATCTTCTGCCTGACAGCACTCTCAAGCGGCTCACCCAGCGGCGCGACAAGCGTATGAATTCGTTCCCACGTCGTTATCTCCGCAAGCCTCTTTTCTCCGAAAGGCTTATTCATTGCCGAATCGGGATTGGTGATGTAAAAATAAAGCGGCAGCCCGACAAAACTGAATTTCCCGACGCTCGAGAACACTTCGAAGAAAAACAATGAATCCTCGGCGAAGTGCGCATTGCAGTCAAAACGCGTGTCCCCGATCGCGTCAGCCCGGAACATAACGCCGCAGCTGTTGAACGAGCCGTATCTGACACGTTCCGCACAGTCGGCAAGCCCGAAAACACGGGTCGTGATATGCTCGCCGATTTTACGGACCTCGGAGAACGTGACCGTCTCGTTTTCCGTCTCTCTGCTGATTATGCATGACGAAATCGCCGTACCGTCCTGCCGCAAGGCTCCGGCAAGGTATTCAATATAAGACGGATCGACCGCATCGTCACCGTCAACAAAAGTTACGTATTCCCCTTTTGCATCGTCGATACCGACATTGCGTGCCGACGAAACGCCGCCGTTTTTCCTGTGTATGACTCTGATCCGCGCATCGCGCTCCGCATATGCGTCAAGCACACTGCCGCTGCCGTCGGTTGAACCGTCATCGACGGCAATCAGTTCAAAATTGCCGTATGTCTGCGCCAGCAGACTGTCAATACACCTCGGAAGCTGTCTTTCGTTGTTATAAGTCGGAATGATTACAGAAACAAGCGGTCTCATGTGCACCTCAATATCAGATATCTTTTATAATACAATAATACAAATCTGCCGCTTGGTCAATGCTCAAAGCGCCAAAAAACGCTTTCCGCTCGGATGTGCGATCCGGACAGAAAGCGCTTTTTGAATTCTGCACAAATCAGTTGAAGCAAGCCGTAAAAACCGACAGATAAATCAAGGAAGCAGCAACCGAATAAGGAGGCGTAACCTCAGATACCGCCTGCGGCGGACATAATCGTCGAACTTTTCGCGCCTCCCGAAGGTACGTCGTCGGAATCAGGGAACGGACAAGATTCGTTGCGGCGTACAACAGCCCGTGAAACGGGCATTCATTCGAAACAGACACCAAAAGCGGCGGTTATGCCGCATTTCGGAAGCAGTCCTCTATTATTCTTTTGTCTTACAGAGCAAGCTCATCAGCGAAGGCTGTGCTCAGGCTCCGCACCGGCATGACAGGCTATACGTGTGGATTTTCCGTGTGCAGTTCGGAAAGAGGATTGCGGGGTTAGCCTTGAACCAATAAAGCCGAAGGCTCAGACCACGTTGTAGTAATTCTTGTACCAGATAACGGTAAAAACGATTCCGATCATAAGGAAGAACAGCCCTGTCACAAGAATACTCTTGTCGTTTGTTTTTTTCAGCTCCTTGAGCTTTCTCTCCCGGTAATCCCGGTATACTTCGTGCTTTTTCCTGCCCATGGGAATAAAAGCCAGTACGACGTTTCTCATAACAAAGCTTATTCCTATAAGAGCGCCTTCGCGGCTGACGAACATCATTCCCGCAAACAAAGTCAGCAGAATGCCTGAAACGAAGAATCCGTCTGCCAGGATCTGAATATTAACAGCTGTCGAGTGCCCGAAAAAGCCTTTTGACCAAAACACAGCAATCGCAATCAAAGAGGCGATAGCAAAGCAGGTGATATACTTCAACAATAACGCTTTGTTATCCTTTTTCATGATTTAACCCGCCTGTCCTGTTATTTGATCGACTCTCTGTATTTCTTTTCTTCGGCATCGTTGCAATATACAAAGTGACCCGGAGTAATCTCGCGGAAAGAGGGCTGGTCAACCGAATAATCATGCTCCGCCAAAGGATTGTAGGTTATTCTCGTACGCTGCCTTTCATATACCGGATCCGGCAAAGGAATTGCAGACAGCAGTGACCTCGTATAGGGGTGCAGCGGATGATTGAAGAGCTCGTCAGAGTCCGCGATCTCAACCAATTTACCGAAATACATAACACCGATTCTGTCCGAGAAGTATTTGACAACGGACAAGTCATGCGCAATAAACATGATCGTGAGTCCCATGCTCTGACGGAGATCATTCAGCAGGTTGATGACCTGCGCCTGAATGGACACATCGAGCGCTGAAATCGGCTCGTCTGCTATGATCATTTCGGGCTGCATGACAACGGCTCTCGCGATACCGATACGCTGACGCTGACCGCCCGAAAACTCATGAGGATAGCGATCTGCATGCTCACGCACAAGACCGACGGTTTCAAGAATATCATATACCTTCTGATTTATCAGATCATTGTCGGTCATACCGTTGATGACCAATCCTTCGGCAATGATATCACGTACCGTCATACGCGGATCGAGCGATGCAATAGGATCCTGAAATATCATCTGGATCTCTGTGATCAGCTTGCTCTGCTTCGCAACGCGGTATTTCTGCTTATATTCTTTATCAAGCGCCTTGATTGCCGCATGATTGCCGTTTGCAGTCCTGAGCTTCTCGTTATATTCTGCGTGAAGCGCCTCGACGCGCGACTTGGAATATTGTCTGTCGACTTCTTTGCAGTCAACCTTTGCGTTTCTGATCTTCGATCTGTTATCAGCGACAACGGCGCGAAGCTCGTTGTTGATCTTTTCGATCCCGGCTGATATTTCGCTGTTGTCTTTCTTTTCGGCACGAAGCGCCTTGATCTTCTTTTTCGCTTCCGAGCGGGCTTTTGAGATCGCATCCTTATAAGAGCGTGTTCCCGCGCTTATCTTCTGACCCTTGAAGTATATAGTGCCCGAGGTAATATCGTACAGCTTTATGATCGAGCGGCCGGTAGTGGTCTTACCGCATCCGGATTCTCCTACAAGACCAAACGCCTCCCCTTTTTTTATCTCAAAGCTTACGTCATCGACCGCTTTGAGATCCTTATGTCCCATTCGGAAATACTGGCAAAGATGATCTACCTTCAACAATACTTCATTATTGTTCTCCATAATTGCCTCCTCTTTCCTTCATTCGTTTAATTCGTTCGGTTATGATCTTGGGGACCTCAACCTTGGGCGCATTGGGATGGAGCAGCCATGTGGCAGCATAGTGCGTGGGAGAAACTTCAAACATAGGAGGCTGCATTTCATAATCTATCTCCAGTGCGTACTTGTTTCTCTCCGCAAATGCATCACCGACAGGCGGATATATCATATTGGGAGGAGTGCCGGGGATAGCATCCAGCTTCTCGTTTGTATCAAGGTCGGGCATAGAGGAGAGCAGCGCCCATGTATAGGGATGCTGCGGATTGTAGAACACTTCCTCCGCAGTGCCGTATTCCACGATCTTGCCTGCATACATAACGGCAATTCTGTCTGCCATGTTTGCAACAACACCCAGATCGTGTGTGATAAAGATGATGGAAAGATTGCGTTCGCGTTTCAGGCGGTTGATAAGCTCAAGGATCTGAGCCTGGATGGTAACGTCAAGTGCGGTGGTAGGCTCATCGCATATCAGAATATCGGGGTTTGCGGAAAGCGCGATCGCGATTACGATACGCTGACGCATACCGCCGGAGAATTCAAACGGATACTGTCTGAAACGAAGTCTCGCCTCGGGAATACCGACCTCGTCCATGAGCTTGATTGCTCTTTCTTTTGCGATACGCTTTGTGAGCTTATAGACAACCTGAGAAGCCTTTTCCTTGAGATAATCAATGATTTCAATGCAGCGCTTATCCAGGTCAACCTTATTATCGGCTTGAACATCTGCCTCAAACTTGTCCGTCACGTGTGTAAGGACGGAAACGATGTTGCGGATCTGTTCTTCGGGCGTCACAAGTGACTTGGGGACGACCTTCCAGTTTACCTTATCCCCCGTTTTTCCCTTTGCGAGCATGGCATCTCTCTTTGCAACCTGACGTGCATAGTCAGCCTCCTCCTTGGGGTTGTTCTTCAGATAGAAGAAGTACTTTTCAATCTCTCTGTCAAGCGCTCCGCCGAATGTATAAGCAACGCTGTCCTTGACAACAGCCAACGGATCGATTGCTGCGAGAACGCTCTTGTTCAGGTCCTTGGCAAGTGTGGCGGCATTCTGCGCGGTAAAGTTGCCTTCCTTGAAGAACTCCATCGCCGCCTTCAGCTCCCGAATCGCCTTTTTCTTGTTTTCCAGAGTCTTGTTGAACGAATACCTGACCGCGATCTTTTCATAGCTTATAAACTTCTCCATGAAGTCCTCATTGAGGAATTTCACAGCCATTTCGTTTGCTTCGGGGGCAGGCATCCTGCAAAGCTCCTCGCCGGGATGCTTATATACGTAGTAGCCGATTCTGAAGAAGTCGTATTTGGGTCGTGCAAGCATCTCTTCGGCGGTTTTCTTGATCTGCTTGAGTGTATCGACGGTTTCGGAAGATGCTTCGTTTTTATATGCATTTCCCGCAAACAGCTTCTTTGCAACGTCAGCGACTGTCAGCTTGGACCTTTCCGCTGATTTTGCAGCGGCGAGTGCCGTGTTCTGAGCCTTCAGCGTTTCCTCATATCCGGTAACAAAATACTTGTCGTTGACGGATTTCAGATGACCCATCACGCGGTTCAGCGTTGCCACGACGTCAACCTTCTGCTTCTTTTCCGTAAGGAAGAGAAAGTCTTCAACGATCGTAATCATTTCCTCAGCCGCCGTGCGCGACTCGTTATAGCTGTTTTCCAGCTTGAGCGCCTGAATGTTGAAATCATCAAAGGTCTTGATATATTTTTCCACCTCTTGGATGGAAATGTTCGCGTCGTTATTCTCCGAAAGAGCGACCTTTATCGTCTCAAGCAGAGTGGCAAGCATTTTGTTGAAGGCTTCGCGGCCTTCTTTGCGATTCGCCTTGTTTTTAAGGAGCATCGCCTCTGTGATCTGCTTACCGATCCGCATGATCGGGTTCAGGGAGGACAGCGGGTCCTGGAAGATCATTGCGATCTTGTCGCCGCGGATCTTGTGCATTTCCTCTTCGGGAATACGCAGCAGGTCATGACCGTCGTAAAGGATTTCTCCGCCCTCATAAATGGAGTTCACTGCGGAAATTCCCATAATCGCTTTCGATGTAACAGACTTACCCGAACCCGATTCACCGACGATTGCCAGCGTTTCTCCTTTATACAGATTGAACGAAATGTCACGTACAGCCTGAACTTTGCCTGCATCCGTGCGGAAGCTGACTCTCAAATTATTGACGGATAATTTTATTTCTTTATTCATACTTAACCCTCCGAGCCTCTGAGCGACGGATTCAGCGCATCGCGCAAGCCGTTGCCGAACAAGTTAAAGCTGAGCATTAACAGAACAAGGAACGCACAGGGGAACAGCGCCACATAGCCCGCGCCTGCCATAATGGATTTCTGTCCTGCGGAAATAAGCGTACCGACACTGGTGGTGTTTCCCGCCTCAAGGTTGACGATTCCCAGGTAAGACAGGTTGGTTTCCGAGTAGATCATCGAAGGAATTACCAGAGCAACGCTGGTGACGATGGTGCCGAGACCGTTCGGGAAAATATGCTTGAACATGATTCTCAGATTGCCGGCGCCGAGCGTTCTTGCCGCAAGAACATACTCCTGATTTTTAAAGCGGTAGAACTGCATACGCGTCCTGCTCGCCATACCTATCCACCCCGTTGCAAAGAACGCGATGAAGAGAACGAGTGCCTGGCTTGATGTACCCATGTGATATTTAAGAAGCGTAATAACGATCATCGTGGGGACAGCTCCGAGAATGTCGGAAAATCTTTCCATAAAGAGGTCGATTCTTCCGCCGAAGTATCCGGAGATCGAGCCCCAGATGACGCCGACAATGAAGTTGACAGCCGCAACAACGATGGAGAACATGAATGAGAATCTTGCGCCGTATGCAAGGCAAGCGAATATATCCTTGCCCGTATCTGTTGTGCCGAAGAAGAAGATAGGCTCTTCAATTCCGTCTTTTTTGACCTGCGAGTGATTGTAAGAATAATACTCGTAGTATTCGGCTCTGACTTCAATACCGCCGTCAACTCTTCTGCCGTACGCATAGTAGTAGGTGGTACCGTTCTGTGAAATGCCGTTCTCGCCTTCGATCCTGAGAGAATTGTACTCCGGGATCAGGGAAGACGCGGAGCCGACCTCGTACTTCCAATAATTCGGAATAATATTTCCGTCATAGTCGAGCTTGGGGCGAACTGTCGACGCATTCGGATCCGCGACCTTGTAGTAGATATTCGCATCGTATTTATTCTTTTCGAGCGTCGGGCGGTCGGTTGCCTTGACTATCGGATAAAGAACCTGTCTGCCCGTTTCGTTCTGATATTTTTGAATGTTATCAAATTCTTCCTGCGAAATGACCTTGTACTTACCAAAGCCAACGCCGTAATATGTATCATAACGATAGGAATAATTTGTGCCATCCTCGCTCACCGTATATTCGCCGCGCTTGATGACCTCTCTGCCCGTTTCGGCAGCGAGAGCGACATCCTTGATGTAGCCGAGGTAATTTGTGTTTTTCGTCTTGCAGCCATCCCAGAAATCTATGCCGTTGTCTGCAAACAGGTGCGACTTGGGGGTTACGTAAGCATACACCATGTCATAGTATGCCGGTGTGAATGGGGTGAAAAACGGTGCAATAATTGCAAAAAGTGCCAGAACGGCTATGACGATACCGCCGACGACCGCGCCCTTGTTTTTGCTGAAGCGCTTGAGCGCGCCCTGAAAATAGCTGACGGGCTTTGTATCGAATTTGCTGTCGTGCTTGAAATCCCTTCCGGTTGCGAACTTGAATTTGTCCGCGGGGATATTGGGGATATTATTCACATTGTTCGTTGCCATCTTTATTTTGCCCCCATTCTGATTCTCGGGTCAATGAAGCCGTAGCTGATGTCGATAACGATACCTGCAGTCAGACTGACAAGGGTATAGAACCCGGACAGGAGCATGAAGAAATCGTAATCCTGGAACGTGATGGAATTCAGGTAAAGCCCGCCGACACCGTTGATCCCGAACATTTTTTCGATAATAAGCGATCCCGAAAGAACCGACACGAATTCGCTCAAAATAGAGGGAAAAATGACGACCATGGAGTTACGCATCGCATGGCGGAAGATCGCCTGGCGTTTGGTAAGACCCTTGGTTCTTGCAAGCAGCATGAATTCGCCGGTGAGGACCTCGGAAAGCTCCGCGCGCGTATAACGTGCATAGCTGGCAATCGAACCGAGGCACAGCGCAAATACGGCAGGAAGCATTGAATGGAATACCGGTCCCGAGAAGTAGTCTTTGCTTGTAGACATGGTTAACGGGAACCAGCCCAGCTTGAAGCAGAAAACATACTGGATCATAAGAGCCAAAACAATGGCAGGGACGGATATCAGTAAGATAATGATGACGTTGATGATCTGGTCCTGCCACTTGTTCTTTTTCAGTGCGGCAATGATGCCCAGCCCGAGACCGATCGGAACGCCGATAAGAGTAGAATAGATATTGATGAGGATTGTGGGCGGAAGGTGACTGACAAACACCTCGCGCAGATTCATGTTGAGATATTCACCGTAGGTGGTTGCGATACCGAAATCGCCCTGGGTGATAACTCTCTTTATATAGTTACCGTACTGAAGCAGTATCGGAACGCGGTCGTAAGTATAAACGCCGTTTTCACCTTTTTGAATGTTGGTGATCCAGCCTCTTCCCTCCAGTGTCTTCATGACGATTTCAGGATCCTGACCCGGAAGAACATTGGTGGGAATAGGCAGAAGCTTGATGAGTGCAAAACACATCGTAAAGATGATTACGAATGTGAAGAACATCAAGCCCAGGCGTTTCATAACGTATTTAAACATGTACATGGGTTTTTTCTCCTCTGTTTTGTTGTTCTCCGATTTATGGGTTCAGAGTTTAGGAATATGCGCGATCGTACACAGCGCCCGTGTGCGCTCTCGGAAGTACGGTACAAAATGAGATTCGGTTTGTTTTTGCAAAAGGTGTTTGTTCTTTTGGAAGATGCGTTGGGAGATCGCCGGACCTGCCGGCGATCCCT
>FR892240.1:0-15036 GCA_000433115.1 Ruminococcus sp. CAG:382 | reverse complement strand
GTAGATGACTCACCGCCGATTGTTTAGCATTATACAGTCCTGTTCAGATTGTACTTATCAGCCATGACAGAAATTACTCGGACTTTTTGTATTCCTCGGTAAGGTCGTTGTTGTGAGACTTGACATAGTCGGTCCATTCGGAGTCAGTGTAGTTGACCTGGATGTATCTGATGCCGCCGAAATCCATGAACACGTTCTCAACGTCGGAGAAGTAGGAGAATTTAGCGCCGAGGAACGAACCGCCGGAAGATGCAATGAGCATAACGGAACGGCTTTCCTTGATTGTCAGCTCTTCAAGAGCGGAGAGGATCATAAGTCTTGCTTCAACAGGAGCATAGCCTGCATCCCAGTTATAGGTCTTGGGCTGGTTTTCGGTCTCTGCAAGGCCGTTGAGGCAGAAGAACCAGTTTTCAACGCTCATGGTGATGGTTTCACCGGCACCCTCATAGTTGCCTGCGGGCATTGTGAGCGTCATATCGATAGCGGAAGTATCCCAATACATATGGTAGTTGAGACTGTCATTGGGATTAACAAATGCGCCGACGATATCGAAGGGGTTGAAGGGGTTGCCGGAGAAGCCGTATCCGAAGCCGATCTGGGTCTTGCCGCTTCTGAACGCGCTGGACCATTCGGCACCTGCGGATGCGTCGAATACGACGTCGATCTTGTCTTCAAGAGCGGTTCCCTTGGTAAGGTTATCGAGGACATCCTGAATGTAGTTGGCTCTGAACCTCTGCTTATCGTTATCACTGGAAGAACCGTAAATGAGGGTGATGTTCTTGGTTGCGTCATAGCCGTATTTGTCGGCATTGTTTGTGAGCTCTTCGATAGCTGCAGCGATCTTTTCTTTTGCAAGAGTGGGGTTGTAGCCGGTGAGAGTCTCGTATGCTTCATCGAGCTCAAGGTTCTTGAGGTCGCCGGATGACCACTTGCCGTCCTCGCCCTGAGTGAAGCCGTAAGCACGGAGGATGCCCTCTTTTGCCTGCTTGGTGTTGCGGTACTGACCGCCGTCTTCAAGGGTAGGAGCGTTTTCGATGTCATAGTAGTATGCGACGTTCAGAAGACCGAAGCAGGGAATAGCGCTGCCGGGCCAGATCTTTTCAACGATGTCGCTTCTGTTGAGCGAGAGGTTGAATGCCTGTCTGAATTCGGGAATTGCAAGGATGCCGTTGTTGTTGCCGCTGTCCTTGAGAACGCTGAGGTTGCTGTAAAGCTGCATACCGAATGTGCCGGTGTCGTTGGAAGTATAGTAAACATACTTGGAGTCGACATACTCGGCTGCGTTTTCGGTTGCAAGAGTAGCGTCATCATATGTGCCGTTCAGGAAGCCCATCCATTTGGTGGACCATTCTTCGACCTTGCGGCAATTGATTGCGGTGATGTTGTACTGGTTCTTGTACTGTTCCATGTTCCAGCCGTACCAGTTCTCGTTCTTGACGAGTTTGTAGTGAGAACCTGCTTCAAACTCGGAGAGCTTGTAGGGGCCCCAGCTTGCGGTGGAAGCAAGAGAAGAGTTATAATTGGAGGTCCAGAGAGTTGCGCCTTCCTTGGGTGCGATCTTGGAAGCCTCATACTTGGTCTGGTGAACAAGGGGAAGTCTCTGCATGTAGTATGCTGCGAGATAGGAGAGAGCGCCGTCTTCCTTGGTGAATGCAAATGCCTTATCAAGGCAGACAACGATAGCGTTTTCGTCATCGACGGAGTAGATACCGACGGTGTCCCATTCTACGTTGCGGGCGGTGTTCTCGACATAAATGCCTGCATATTGAGCATAGTTGCCGCCGACTTCGAGATGAGCAGCGTAGCTTTCCCAAAGAGACTTACCGGAGAAAGCGTCCTCTGCAGTGCCGGCTGCCCATGCAGCTGCGGTATCGTAAACGGTTTCATCCTCGATGGAGACCCACTGAGGGCATGCGTTGCCCTGGGCGTCAACATAGCCTTCGGCGCCGTAGAAGCCGTGTACATCGATGTAAATTGTCTTGCCGGCTGCGATTGCATCGGCGTTGGTTGCATAGCCGAGGCTGGCGACCGTTTCATAGGTTCCTTCCTGGTTCTGGAAGAAGTAAACCTTGGAGTTCTTGATTTTGAGAGTATCGTAGAAGGTGTTTGCTCTGAAGTTCATGAAAGCGGGGTCGAGCTGCTGCTTCATTGAATAAACGAAATCTGCAGCCTTGATAGCTGTGCCGTCATCCCACTTCAGATCGTCACGGAGAGTGATCTTCCAGGCATAGCCGCCCTCTTTCTTCTGAGCGTCGGTATATCCCCATTTTGCATCAACGGAAGAGGTGACATCCTCCAGCTTTGTTGCTGCGGAGAAGTTGGTGGTGTATGCACCGGGAACTACGCCGGCTTTGTTGATGGAACCGTCGTCGTTATACTTCTTGTTGTTTTTGAACTTGTAGTCATAGTCGAAGAACGAAGAGCCGATGTAGTTCATGATCTGGGTATCATTGTTATCGGCGTATGTGAGTTCGTTCCAGTTGCTGGGCATGGTTGCTGTGGTGGTGTTGTATTCAGCCTGCTTGTATGTAGCCGGTGTTACATCGGGATTGGGCTTCGAAGTGTCGTCTGTATTATTGTTGCAGGCAACAAGCGAAGCGGAAACAAGCAGCAAACACAAAACCATCGACAGAACGGATCTGAGTTTTTTGTTCATAATATTTCCTCCATTTATGAAATTTCAATATCTGATTTCATTACCCGCTGCTTTTCGTCCCGCATCTGACTGTAACAGAACCATTTCAAAGCGGAAAAAGCAGCGAAAGTAAAAAAACAGTACCAATAATTAATTGTGTTGATTATAGCATACCGCTTTTTGTTTGTCAACCCCATTTGACGTGTTTTGCGATGTTTGTACACGTTTCGTTTCAAAAAACGACACGTTTTTTGCTTTTTCGGATGACCCGGAACGTATGCTGTCGGCAGACGGCAGGTGCAGGGGCAAAAGACACGTTTTTGAGTTTTTCGCGTTTTATGCTCATCAGACACAGGCGACGGAGGTAAAACCCTCTTATCATCTCGTTGATTATACCAAAAATCCGCGGCGTTGTCAATACTATTTTCGCATCTGATGAGATTTTTTGACGAAAAAGCGGCTGATTTTTTCAAAACAGCCTTCCGGCGCCCCCTATTCTGTCATTGCATCCTTTTGAATATATCCGTTTCAATATGCATCGTGAAAACGGTATGTCATCAGCTGCTCATCGCAAAAAACATCATCAACACATTCTGTCGTCAATATATGTCTCCCCGTGGCATCCGGTTCCCGCTCCGCCGCATACCGAATAAATATCGCATAAATCCGTCAGATATTCATAATCTCAAAAAACATCACCGCGCTCCGGGCGGGAGTACGGTGCAGGATTCTTATTTAATTGTTTCAAATTTGATGAGGCTGCTGTTGCCCGAGCAGCCGTTTGTCTGTCCGCCGGTGATGACGATGACGTCGCCCGGAACGGCAAGACCGGTTTCCTTCGCGGCGCGCTCTGCATGATAAAACAGCACGTCAGCCGACTGGAACTCTTCGCTCATCACGGGAAGCACTCCCCACGAAAGCGCCAGCTTGCGCCACACTTTTCCGTCGGTCGTCATGCCGATGACATATTTCGGCTGGCGGAAGCGCGATACCATTCTTGCGGTCGCCCCGCTTCGTGTGCAGACGACGATTGCCTTCGCATTGATGTCGATCGCAAGTGCGCAGCAGGCGTGTGACAGCGCGTCAACGGCATTTTTGATGATGAAGTCGGAATTGCGGAAGCGCTTGACGTAGTTTATGTCTTTTTCCGCCTGCTCCGCGATCTTTGCCATGGCTCGCACCGCCTCAACGGGATGCTTGCCCGCTGCCGTCTCGCCCGAAAGCATCACGGCGCTCGTTCCGTCGTATACCGCGTTCGCAACGTCGGATATCTCGGCACGGGTCGGACGGGTGTTGTTTATCATGGACTCCAGCATCTCGGTTGCCGTGATGACCCTCTTGCCGCGGAAACGGCAGGCGGTGATTATCTTTTTCTGAATTGCGGGGAGCTGCTCAAACGGTATCTCAACGCCCATGTCGCCTCTTGCGACCATGATGCCGTCGGATGCCTCGATGATATCTTCAATATTTTCAACTCCGGTGCTGTTTTCGATCTTCGCAATGATGTCGATGTTATTTCCTCCGTTTTCGTCAAGGAAGCGTCTCACGACGTCAACATCCTCGCGCACCGAAACAAAGGAGCACGCAACGAAATCAACATCGTTTTCAATGCCGAAAAGCAGATCCTTCTTATCCTGCTCGCTGAGATATTCCTGCTTGAACACCTTCCCCGGGAAGCTCATGCTCTTTCTGTCGCTGAGCGTTCCGCCCACAACGACCGTGGTATGAACGTTATTTCCCTCCGCAACATCGACACGGAATTCCATAAGTCCGTTGTTCAGGAGTATCGTATCACCGGTATAAAGCTCATGAGGCAGATTTTTATATGAAACCGAAACCTTCGTTTCGTCGCCCTCGACCTCGTCCGAGGTGAAAATGAAGCTGTCGCCGGGTTTAAGCTCTATCTTGCCGTTTTTGAATGTTCTGATGCGGTATTCCGGTCCCTTTGTGTCCAGCATTATCGGAACAGGCTGTTTCATGCGCTCACGGACACGCTTTATCGTCTCGATCTTCGCAAGATGCTCCTCATGCGTTCCGTGGGAGAAGTTCAGACGGGCAACATTCATGCCCGCTTTGATCATTTCCTCAAGCGTATGCTCATCGGAGCTGGACGGTCCGATGGTGCAGATAATCTTCGTTCTTTTCATTGCTTACTCCTGTATTGTTGAATGTGATTGCAGATATTCTTCAAGTCCGGCTTCGCTGTTTTCGCATTCGCCGTTTATCACGGCGATGCACAGCTCCCTTATGAGGATACCCAGACGGGCGCCCTTTTCATGACTTATCTCCATGATTTTCTGCGTCGGAATACCGAGATTTTTACTCGAAACAAACGCATTTTGCATACGTAAACGGTCGATAATGTCCGCCGTTTTTCCGGTGGAATTCCAGTATGCCGCCTCACGGAGGATTTCGGGCGGGGTGTCGATACCCAGTATGAGAATCGCCTTTTCGTCGTCGGGCAGAGGTATGAGCCGCCGCAATGCGACCACCCTTTCACGCAGTTTACGCGGTGATTTCAACGAAAACATGCCGTTTTCGGCGTCGTCTGCGTTTTCGAAAAGGGCGGCAAAGCGGAGATGCAGCTCATCCGGAAGCCGTTTCAGCATAAAAGCGCCTCCGGCGAAAAGCTCCGGAAGTGCGACGGAGATCACATCGGCATATTCCGTCACGGTATCACAGGCGTTTTTGCCGCAGATGATACCCGAAAGCTCTGAAAATATGCGCTCGCGCGAAATCGTTTTCAGCCGGAATGCGTTCTGCCGCAACGCTTTTGCGGTTTCATCGTCAAGGCGGAAGCCGAGACGCGACATAAAGCGCAGAGAGCGGAGAATGCGGAGCGCGTCCTCCTCAAAGCGGAGCGACGGCTCTCCGACACAGCGTATCAGCCGTTTTGCGATGTCTTCCCTGCCCCCGAACGGGTCAACAAGCCCTTTTTCGGGACTCCACGCCATTGCATTTACCGTAAAATCGCGGCGCGAGAGGTCGGAAACAATGTCCCGGACAAAGCTGACGCTTTGCGGATGCCTGCCGTCCTTTATGCCGCAGTCGGCGCGGAAGGTGGTCAGTTCAAAGGGAATTCCTTCAAAAACCGCAGTCACGGTGCCGAATTTCAAGCCGGTATCAATCATTTTCGCAAACGGCGAAAGAAGACGCTTGGTTTCCTCCGGAGAGGCGGAAACGGCGAAATCGATATCGTGGACGGGAAGACCCATCAGGCTGTCACGGACAAAGCCGCCGACGGCGTACGCTTCGATACCGGATGCCGAAAGTATTTCAAACAGGCGGAGGGCGGTGTCGTTCGGTTTAATCATTTTTCGCCGGTTCCAGTCATCATTTTATGCTGTTCTTTTCCTATTTATTATATCATACGGGAGTATCGTGTGCAATGTCAATTTCAACGATTATTGCAAGGCAAGCGATATATTCATTGTGTGAATTGAATTCTCAGATGCCGAAGAAGTCGAGCGATCTTCTGAACTGCTCGTCCCAGCATCTCCATTCATGTCCGCCCTCCGACTCGGAATAGGTGACATCAAAGCCCTTTGAAATGAGCAGGTCACGGGTGTCGCGGTTCGACTGAAGAAGTCCGTCTTCCGTGCCGCACCACATATATACGGGCGGTTTTCTGTTATTGCCGGCGATGTTGTTTTCTATGTAGGTTTCGATACGGTGCTTTTCACGCTTTTCGGGAGTGTCGCCGAAAACGGAGTTCCAATAGGGGGTATATTCGCGGGTGACATGTCCGAAAGCGGCGGAATAGCAGGCGACCTTTTCGAAGGCATCGCTGTGGGAAAGTGCGATTTTGAGAGCGCCGTAGCCGCCCATGGAAAGTCCGGCAATGAAGTTATCCTCGCGCTTTGACGAAAGCTGGGGGAACATACGACGGCAGACGGCAGGCACCTCCTCGGATACAAATGTGAAATATCTGAGGTAGCCGCATTCCATATCGGTATACCACGCGAGGTGAGTTGTGGGCATTACGACGGCGACATTTTTGCCGAGTATGTGGCGTTCCACGGCGGAATAGCGCTGCCAGTTGGTCTGGTTGTCGCTCATGCCGTGAAGCAGATACACCGTTTTGATGGGTGCGGAGGTCGGGTTTTCGGGCAGGAGGACATCCATGTCCATATTCATGCCGAGAGTCTGCGAGAAGAAGGTTACCTGAAGAAATGCCATTTTTTCTATTCTCCTTTGGTGTTTGTTTTCTTTATGTATTTCTTTTGTATTATATTCACGGCAAGGCAGGCAAGCGCGCCGACAGCGGTGCCGATCACCATGCCGCCGAGGATATCGGTGACGTAATGCACGCGGAAATACAGCCTTGAAAAAGCGATCAGGCAGGACCACACAAGGGCGGGAATGCCGTATTTTTTGCCGAGTCCGTGCCATATCACGGTCGTGGCTGCAAACGACGACAGGGTGTGACCGGACGGAAAGGAAAACTCGCCGGGAGGGTCGATGACAAGCACGATCGAGGGATCGACCTGAAAGGGGCGGGGACGGGCAAAGAGATTTTTCAGGGTGAGATTGTTCAGAAAAACGGTGAATATCAGGGCAACGGCAAGCGTTATCCCCGTCCGGCGGGTCTTTCTGAAGCAGAGCATCAGGACGGCACAGGCGATCCATATGATGCCGATATTTCCGGTGGCGGTGATGAAGCCCATCACGGCGTCCATGAAGGCGCAGGAAAAGGCGTCATGTATCGCGGCGAGCCATGCAAGCTCGGTGTGATTGAGTATTTCAAACATAAATTCTCCGGTGGCGGTTTCTTTTGATTGACGTACATAGAATATACCACAAACGCCGCCGAAAGTCAAGCACGCGGAGGGGAAGGCGGGCGTGAATGTGCATAAATATGCAAAATATTGCATTCAGGATGAATATTACGCAATTTTGAAGAATTATGTTGACAAACGTGACTTTATATGATATTATGGTAACAGAAACCAACGAAAGGAGGGCGGAACACGACATGAAGAATTTGCACTGCAATACATACATAATACCCTATGCGCATTACAGCGACAAATTCTGTTATGACCATTTCGGGTCACAACGACTGATTTTCATTTCATAGTGCGCATAGCGGCTTCAGGCTTGTTTGCGCACTTTTTTCGTTTTTAATTCGCTTTTAATTCACATAGAAGAGGAAAATTATGAAAAAACTATTTTGTCTGTTCACGGCAATCATTACAATCATGTCTTTTGCGGCGTGCGGCAATGACGATATTGAAAGCGGCAGTATGGGACAGGAGATAAGCAAAACCGAAATTTCAAGACAGAATGAACAGTCTTTTGAAGATGAAAGCAGTTTTGCCGAGGTTTCCGAACCCGTTTCGGAGGAGATTTCGGAGCCGATCTCTGAACCTGTGTCGGACGAGACCAGTCACGAAGACCCGCAGCAGAGTTATGACGAAAATCCATCGTACAAACTCATTATGACTCATAACATTGACGACCTTGCGGCAAAGTTCAGGGATGTTTTGAGACGCATGAACAGCGACGGTGAAGGATCGGCTCAGATGAGCGATAATGTCAGAGAGATTTATTCCCCGCTCCGAAAAATCTTTGAGGAAGGATACATTCTCGATCCCACTCTGAACGGCGTTCATGCGGAAAACGATCCCGAACTTCACTACGGCGCAATCGAAGGGTATTTCAACGAAGATCACACCGTTTCAATCGTATATCAATGTGAAACCGAGAAGCTCGGCGCAAGCATACAGGTAACGTACACAAACGATGAAATCAATTCACTGATGCTCAGACACGGCATCGAAGGCTTCAGAATGTATTATGCCGGAAACGAAAAGAAGCTCAGCGATTATACAACACAGGAAATCGCCGATGTCGGCTTTGATTCAATTCAGGTTCAGAATGTACAGTTTGGCGGAAAAGCCTGCGAAGCAATCGTTTACGGCACCAATCTTCACGACGGAACAAGTCGGGTCACATTTATGTATGCTGGCAAGGTCATTATAGTATCTTACCTGTATTACGACCTCGATCTCAGAGCGACGTGCGGTGCAAACGATGTCCTCGCGGCAATTCAATTCGGCAGGTATGATCTGAACAAAGCAGAATAACCATAGACGGTGGAGCGAGCCGATTTTTGCAGTCGGCTCGCTTCCGAAAAAAGCGAAGGTGCAACATGAAAAAGATACTTTGTATGTTCACGGCAATCATTACAATCATGTCTTTTGCGGCGTGCGGCAATGACGATATTGAAAGCGGCAGTGAGGGGCAGGAGATAAGCAAAACGGAAATTTCAAGGCAGAATGAACAGTCTTTTGAAGATGAAAGCAGTTTTGCCGAGGTTTCCGAGCCGATTTCGGAGGAGATTTCGGAGCCGGTGTCAGAGGAGGTCAGTCGCAAAGATCCCGAACAGCACATTGACCCCGAGGATTTTCCGTATCGCCGCTTTTCGGCACACAGTGCGGCGGAGCTTGTCAATAAACTGAAAGAAGCAAACGAGAAAATCAACGGCGACAAGGCGTCGGACTTCAACATGAAGGACATTGATTATCTCGCGCCTCTCAGCGGAATTCTCGCGCAGGGCTTCATCTTCAATCCGTCCGTCGACGGCATTTATGCCGAAAACAATCCCGAAGAGGCGCACGGAAAAATCGAAATGGTTTTTGATGGCGATCAGTCAGTAACAGCAATATACTATTGTCGAAATGACGATGATGTACGAGTAATGCTGCAAATAACCTATCCCAACGAAAGCATGAACCAACTCATCTCGCAATATGGTGTCGATGGTTATTGTATGTACGTTTCAAAGAGTGACCGCCCCATTTCGCAAATGACAGATCAAGAAAAAGAGACCGCCGGTATTGGGTTCAGAAATGGAATTCTGGCCAACATTGTAATTGACGGTCAAAGCTATGAGACATTAAAATTTCCGTCAGGTGACGGAGAAAACAATCTTATATTGATTTGCGACGGTATGCCGATACTCATTGAATATTATTATAAGAGTGATGAGTTGAAAGCAACACACGACGTTGACGATATTCTTGACACAATAAAGCTGGAGAAGCTGTATTTCGACGGGCAGGCGGGTGACGATTCACCCACTACACCCGATTGCACATACGGTCAGGCTGAGGACTACCCCATTTTCGGCGCATACGATGCATCCGGGCTTGTTGATAAGCTCATCGAAATCAATGAGCAGCTCAAAAACGGCACCGCTCCTCTATACGATCCGTCGTATTATGTCTGCATGGAACAGATACTCAGCGACGGATATGTGTTCAATCCCACACTCAACGGAGAATACGCCAAAAACGCATTTGATTATCCTCCCGTGGAGGTAGATTTCATCCCGATATTGACAGCTATAAGGTATGACTTCAGCACCAAAGAATGCATGTTCAGAATCAACGCAATGTATCCGGAGGGCAAAAACGCGACAAACATCAGCAAATACGGAATCGAAGGCTTTGCGATGTCGAAATTCGGCTGTCCGGATACGCCGTTTGACAAAATGCCGGAGGACGAAATCAATCATGTATGTGCTTCTGCGGAAATCAAAACGATAAACGTCGGCGGAAGCGAATACACCGCCCTGATATGCACAAATATGTGGGGCGTAGGCAGAGACACGGTTGCGTTCCTTTACGAAGGAAAGATTATCGAGATCGAATTCGAACCCCGCAACGGTTGCCGGGAAACATTTGAATCACTGCTTGGCAAGGTCGGGCTGGAGAAATACGGTTTCGCATCCGACAGATAAAGCACGGCAAAGGAGCCGATTCGGTTGAATCGGCTCCTTTTTCGGGTATTTTTTTATTTTTTCAAGGCTTGGTTTGCGTTATTTTTATGCGATCACCTTATTCAGGAAGTCGCAGAGGCGGGCGTTCTTCGGCGACGCGAAGAATTCCTTCGGAGTGTTCTCCTCAAGAATCTGTCCGCCGTCCATGAACAGTACCTTGCTCGCAACCTCGCGCGCAAAGCCCATTTCATGGGTCACCACGACCATCGTCATGCCCATTTCGGCAAGCTCCTTCATTACCTCCAGCACCTCGCCCACCATTTCGGGGTCGAGCGCCGAGGTCGGCTCGTCAAAAAGCATCACATCCGGCTTCATGGCAAGCGAACGCACTATGGCGATACGCTGCTTCTGTCCGCCCGAAAGCTGTGCGGGGTACGCGTCCGCCTTATCGGCAAGTCCGACGCGGGCAAGCAGCTTCAGTGCTTCCTCCTCCGCCTCTTCCCTGCTCATCAGTCCGAGCTTCACGGGGGCAAGAGTTATATTCTGCTGCACCGTTTTATGCGGGAACAGGTTGAAATGCTGGAACACCATGCCCATCTTGCGGCGGATGAGGTTTATATCCGTCTTTTTGCTGTTGATCAGCACGTTTTCAAACCACACCTCGCCGGAGGTGGGTGTTTCAAGCAGGTTCAGGCAACGGAGAAAAGTCGATTTGCCGCTGCCGGACGGTCCGATTATTACAATCTTTTCGCCCTTTTCGATGGAGTAGTCGATGCTTTTCAGCACCTTCAGCTCTCCGCCGTTGAAATCCTTGCAGAGCTTCTTAACTTCTATCACTTTTTTTGAACCTCCTCTCAAAGACCGACAGCAGTTTGGTCAGACCGAGAACCAACACGAGGTATATTGCCGCGACAAGAAGTATCGGGTTGAACGCATCGTAGGTCTGTGTCTGTATTATACTGCCCATCTTCGTCAGGTCACGGACAGAAACGTATCCGGCAACCGACGTTTCCTTCAGAAGTGCAATCATTTCATTGCCGATGGCGGGGAGTATGTTCTTTATCGCCTGCGGGAGAATTATTGTCATCATGGTCTGTGCCGACGAAAGTCCCAGCGATCTGCCCGCTTCTTCCTGTCCGGGATCGATGGAGGATATACCGCTGCGGATTATTTCGGCTGTATATGCGCCGGAATTTATGCCGAAGGTGAGTATTGCGACCCAAAGTCCTTCCTTCACGGAGGCGAAGATTATGAAGAACATTATCATGAGCTGCACGGTGACAGGGGTGCCGCGTATCACGGCGAGGTAGACATTGCAGATTACATCGATGAATTTCAGCCTGCGGTTATGAGCGGCGGCGTATTTGCCGATCGCTACAAATGTGCCGAGCAGAAAGCCGATCGCCACGGCGCCGACGGTTATCAGCAGAGTGTTTCCGAGTCCGATGAATATGAACTCCCAGTAGCCCGTTTCGATGAAGGTCGAATGGAGCTGCCGAAGCCATTCGGTAATGAAATCAAACATTATTTATCGTATTCAAGGTTATATTTGTCGAAGATCTCATAAAGCTTGCCGGATTCGGTGAGCTGCTTGAGAACCGCGTCAACTGCGTCCTTGAGTTCCTTGTTTTCCTTTGCGATGGCGATCGCATAGTTTTCCTTGGTAAGCGGCTCGTCAAGAAGCTTGTACTTGCCTTCGCCTGCTTCCACGTGCTTGGTCGCGGGGACTTTGTCGATTATGACTGCGTCGACCTTGCCGCCTTCAAGTGCGAGACAAGCTGCGGCGCCGTTGTCATAGGAATTGTATTTGATGCCGTTTTTTTCGCAGTAGCTTGCGCCGGTGGTGCCCTTCTGTACGCCGACGGTCAGTTTCTTGACGTCTTCGGCAGAGGTAATCGTCGTGTTTGTCGAAAGGATGATTATTGCCTGGCTTGCGTAGTAGTAATCCGCGGAGAAATCGACGTTTTTACGTCTTGTATCATCTGCGGTGATTCCGGCAACGCCGAGATCGAACTTGCCGGACTGTACGCCGGGAACGATGGAATCGAAATCAACATCGGCGATTTCGAGCTTTACGCCGAGGTAATCGGCAATTGCCTGTGCGATATCGACATCAACGCCGGTCACTTTGCCGTCGGTGCCGAGAATTTCAAAGGGTTCGAAGCCGCTGCAGGTTGCCATTGTGATGGTGCCGGCTTTTTTGATGTCTTCAAGTGTTTTTTCGCTCTTGCCACAGGCAGCGAGCATCACGGGCAATACCATCAGGATTGCCACGAGCGCGATCAGTATTTTTTTCATTTTTTCTTCCTCTTTTTCGTTGTGAATGATTATGGAATAATTATACGCTCGTTGCACGCCGAATTCAATACGCAAATTGTACAAATATCGGAGTTATTTTAGGGTCGCATGAATGCGTATTGATGTTTTATGCATCAATTATGCATATTTATGCAGTAAATCGCGTATAAATATGCATCGGAATGTATACCGTATGCATTAATTCACTTCCTGCCGAGATAGCGGAAGGTGCGTTTTTCATACTGTATATACGCGTCAAGGAATGGTCAAGGATATCTCCGATTGCATCGAAAATCAGCTTCATTAAGCCTTTGCCGTTGCTTTTGACATATTCTCACAAAAGCGAATACTTGCTCATCGGCATCGCCTCCGTTTCAGGAGTTCATCCAGATACCGCGTTCTATCGCGCCGAATATCCTGTCCTTGAAACCATGGTCGGTGCGTTCACGCTCCGCAAGATCCTGTTTTACGCGCTCGCGCTCGGTATTTCCGTCGGCGGGGCAGTATTTGGGGAGCACCTCGATGCCCTCGGATTTCACGAAATGCTTTATTTCCTTTTCCGGGACGTATATCATTGGTCTGATCAGGTACACATCCTTGCGGTCAAGGTGCGTCACGGGCGAGAAGCAACCGATGCGTCCTTCATTATATAAATTCATGAAAAACGTCTCGACCGCGTCGTCCTTATGATGCCCGAGCGCGATCTTGCGAATCCCGTTTTCGACGGCGACGCTGTTGAGCGCGCCGCGTCGCAGGTTGGCACAGAGGGAGCAGGGATTTTTTTCCCTGCGTATTTCGAAAACTATTTTGTATATTTCGTATTCGGAAACGATAAGCTCCGTTTCGGTCTCCTCGCAGAGGCGGCGTATCGGCGCAAGGTCGGCACCGGGAAGCCCCGTGTCAAGCGTGATGGCGGTCACGGTGAAATGCTTCGGATGGAATTCCGAAAGCAATCTCAGTGCGCAAAGCAGCGTCAGACTGTCCTTGCCGCCGCTCACTCCTACCGCAATACGTTCACCTTCACTTATCATATCATATTTGTCGATTGCCCGCCGCATAAGTCCGACGAGCGGTTGTATCGTTGAAAAACGTCTCATATTCCATTGCTCTTTTCACCCGGATTATAACGATAATGATACCACATCGAAAGGCGCTTTGCAAGAGCAAATGTGACTTTGCGATTCATAAAAGCGGAGAAAAAACGAGCTTTTGCGAGAAAAAAGCGACGAAAACGAAAAAATCTCAAAGAAATTCGTCAAAAGGTATTGACAAGCCGAAAATTTCTGATATAATAGCGGAGTACGTTAAATAATTATCGGAGGAACAAATAATGTCCACAACCATGGCAAAAAAAGAAGCCATTGTCCGCGGCTGGTACGTGATCGACGCCGCAGGCAAGACTCTCGGTAATGTCGCTGTCGCGGCAGCTACCGTTCTGAACGGCAAACACCGTCCCGAATACACTCCTCACGTCGATTGCGGCGAATGCGTCGTTGTTATCAATGCCGAAAAGATCGTCCTCACCGGCAAGAAGCTCGACCAGAAGATGTATTATCATCACACCGGATATGTCGGCGGTCTCAAGTCCGTCAAATATCGCACCCTTATGGCAACCAAGCCCGAAATGGCTGTTGAGCTTGCCGTCAAGGGAATGCTTCCCAAGAACAAAATCGGTGCTGCAAGCCTCGGCAGACTCAAGGTTTACAGAGGCGCCGAACACGAACAGCAGGCACAGAAGCCCGTCGTTCTGGAAGTAAAGTAAGAGGAGGATAACATAAAATGAACTATACATCCGCAAAACCTTATTTCTACGGCACCGGCAGGCGTAAGTTCTCCATCGCAAGAGTACGTCTCGTCCCCGGCTCGGGCGACATCTCCATCAACGGCAGAAACATCGACGATTATTTCGGAATCGAAACCCTGAAAATGATCGTCCGTCAGCCCTTCGCAATAACCGGCACCGACGGCAAGTTCGATATCATCTGCACCGTCAAGGGCGGCGGCATCAGCGGTCAGGCAGGCGCTGTCAGACACGGCGTTGCACGCGCTCTCCTTCAGGCAAACGAAGAATACCGTCTTGCTCTCAAGAAAGCCGGTCTCCTTACCCGTGACCCTCGTATGAAGGAAAGAAAGAAGTACGGTCTCAAAGCCGCACGTCGCGCAAGCCAGTTCTCCAAGAGATAATCGGCTGTATTTTCAAGGCTGTTTTATCACGAAAAGAATATTGCAGTTCAATCGGCTGCGGCAGGAGCAATACCTGCCGCAGCTTTTTGTCATTGCCGGCAAGGACTGATGCAGATAATGAGCTTCGTCTTTGAAGGATTGAAAAGAACGAGCGTTTGTGTTATAATAAATAATCAAAAAATTCAAAAGCGCA
>FR892239.1:9067-11132 GCA_000433115.1 Ruminococcus sp. CAG:382 | reverse complement strand
CGGTTCAGCCGTGCCTGAAGCAACGCAACATCCTCTGACTCGTCGCCGTATTTCAGGTCGCCCGGGAACGACGACGGCGCCGACTCCTGAACGACCGCTTTTTTGATGTAAACATCGTCGCCGTAATAATATCTCAGTATGTCAAGCGGCGTGTAATACTGGTTCGCAAGCTCCACCGTCCCCCACTGCGACATACCTGCGCACTGCGCAATGAAACCGTCGCAGTATTCCGTGTAAACAGGCGCGACGCTTCCCGCACGTGCGACGTAATTTGTGAAAATCTCATCCACAATCGCAGAAATGCTGTCGAAAACAGCCCTGCCGTTGATGAAATTCTGGTCATACGCCGTCGATGACGTGATGTCAAAATCATACCCCTGCGACGGGTACCACTCGGTATAAATGCGGTTGAGAGCAAGCGTGATCTGTGCCAGAATGTTTGCCCTCAGCGCCGCCTCCGGCCATGTGGGATATATCTCACTCGACGCGACGTTTTTTATGTAGTATATAAACGGCACCGTCACATTTTCCGCATCCGAATTCGGAGGGCCGAGATGCACCGTGATGTTTTCGGGCACAACGACAGGGTTTGCCGTGATTGCCGCAGCCCGTACTGCCGGCTGGGGCACGCCCGCCTTCAGTGCCGGAAGCGGAGAATTCAGCTTGTGCGTCGGCGTCTGCCAGACAAACACCTTGGTATGGGGATTTACGCTGCTTTTTATCATGGTGTAGAACTGCGTCGTCGTGATTCCCGAAAATATCTGCACCCCCTTGAAAAGAACCGGCGTATACCCCGCCAGCGTGACCATAATGTCATACACGCTGTACGGCTCGCCGACAGCATCGGCTCTCTGCGATGATATGTATCTCGGACACCCCAGCCGTATCGTTGCGACCCCTTGGCTGTCCGTGTAAACCGACGCCACAACACCTCTGCTGTCTCCCGCCTCGACCTTCGCGCCGACTGCCTGTCCCCCGCCTCGACCTTCGCGCCGACTGCGGGGGTCTTGTCGTTTATCTTGCTCAGCACGATTCTGAAAGTGCCGAAATTGTTGCTTTTGTCCATTCGAATCAAGCTCCCTTCTGCAATATTTTATGCCTCTGTGCGCAAAAATGTGTTCAAAGCCCTTGAAATATCGAAGAAAAGCTGATATAATGATTCGGTTAGATAAATTTGTATAAGGAATGATATAACTTGATAAGAAACGATCTCAGAAACATCGCAATAATCGCCCACGTTGACCACGGCAAGACGACGCTCGTCGACCAGATGCTGAAATTCGGCGGACTTTTCCGCGACAATCAGGTCGTCGAAGAACGCGTGATGGACTCCAACGCCCTTGAAAGAGAGCGCGGAATAACCATCCTCGCCAAAAACACCTCAACGTTCTATAAGGGCGTCAAGATCAATATAGTCGATACCCCCGGTCACGCCGATTTCGGCGGCGAGGTCGAGCGTATTCTCAAAATGGTCAACGGTGTGCTCCTTCTTGTCGATGCTGCCGAAGGCCCCATGCCCCAGACACGCTTCGTGCTTCAGAAGGCAATCGAGCTGGGGCACCGCATAATTGTCGTCATCAACAAGATTGACCGCCCCGACGCACGCTGCTACGAGGTTCCCGACGAAGTTCTGGAGCTGCTGATGGAGCTGAATGCTTCAAACGAGCAGCTTGATTCCCCCGTTATCTTCTGCTCCGGCAGGAACGGCTTTGCATCGCTGTCGCCCGACGTACCCGGCACTGACCTTTCTCCCCTCTTTGACCTCATACTTTCACACATCGCGCCTCCCGAAGGCGACGAAAAAGCCCCCGCACAGATGCTCGTCTCCTCCGTTGACTATAACGACTATGTCGGCAAAATCGCCATCGGCAGAATAGAGCGCGGCACCTTCAACCTCAAGCAGGAGATTGCCGTCTGCGACTACCATAACACCGATCTCATGCGCAAAAACCGCATCACCGCCATGTTCCAGATCGACGGTCTGAGGCGCGTACCCACCGAAACCGCAATGGTCGGCGACATAATCTGTATGTCCGGACTTGACGATATCGCCATCGGCCACACC
>FR892239.1:3296-9031 GCA_000433115.1 Ruminococcus sp. CAG:382 | reverse complement strand
CCGAGCCGCTGCCCTTTGTCAAAATCGGTGAACCGACCATCGAAATGACCTTCAGTGTCAACAACTCTCCGTTCGCCGGCAGAGAAGGCAAATACGTCACCACGCGTCACATCCGTGACTACCTCTTCAAAGAAGCCATGAAGGACATGAGCCTCCGCGTCTACGAAACCGATTCGTCGGACAGCTACCGCGTATGCGGCAGAGGCGAAATGCACCTTTCGATACTCATGGAAAACATGCGCCGCGACGGCTACGAATTCACCGTCAGCACCCCCCGCATAATATATAAAGAAATCGACGGCAAGCTCTGTGAGCCGATTGACCGCCTCGTCATCGACGTACCGCAGGGCTGCGTTTCCACGGTAATGGAAAAGATGGGCTACCGTAAGGGCGAGCTTGTCGATATGCACCCCGTCGAGCAGCGTATGCACATAGAATTCTTCATCCCGACCCGCGGACTTTTCGGCTACAAGACAGAATTCATGACCGATACCAAGGGCGAGGGTATAATGGGCTCCGTGTTCGAGCGCTACGAACCGCAGAAGGGCGAAATAACCAAGCGCTTCACCGGCTCCCTTATCGCATATGAGGAAGGCGAATGCACCAGCTACGGCATATATAACGCGCAGGACAGAGGACCGATGTTCGTTTCTCCCGCCGAAAAGGTATACGGCGGCATGGTCGTCGGCATCTCCTCCAAGGGCGACGATATCGTCGTCAACGTCTGCAAGAAAAAGCACCTCACCGCAATCCGTTCCGCCGGCGCCGACGAAGCGCTGAAGCTGACCCCTCCGCGTAAGCTCTCGCTTGAAGAAGCGCTCGAATTCATCAATGACGACGAACTTATCGAAGTAACGCCCAAAAGCATCCGCATCCGCAAGCGTATCCTTGATAACGCCGCCCGTATGAAGGAAAAAATGAGCAACAAATAGATCTGCCGAATATAAAAAACGGCTGCCGTCCGGCAGTCGTTTTGCTTTTTGTCTTATCTGAGGAACTTGAGATTACGGATGATAGCGGGTTCCTTCGCCTTACCGCAGCAGATCTGGAAGAACGCGATGATTCTGAGTACCGAAACGATACCCACGCAGATGGCAGCAGCGATCGGAACGACAATGGTAATGGCGAGAACTATCGCAACAATGCCGAGCAGAACGTTCACAACCGTTAACTTGAGCGCCTGACGCACATGGAAAGCGGCGTAATCGGACTTGTTCGCCGCAAGAAGGGCGATAATGACGCCGATGGAGCCGAGCAGATAGCAAAGCATTGCGATGACCTTGTTATCGGAAATATCCTTGGGGTCGAATTCGGCAGTGTGGTCAAACGGATCTGCGCTTGCCGCCGAAGCCTTTGCGGGATCGAAGCTGTTGCCGCAGGAGGGACAGAAAACAACGTTGTCCTCGCACTGTGCGCCGCAGTTGGAACAGAATTTCATAAATTAGCAACCTCACATTCAAAGTTTTCTTGCATCAAGTATATCATGTATATTCACAGAAGTCAATACATTTCACGTCTCAGAGTGAAATTTTGTGCAAATATCCGTCAATATCCGCATCCTCTCCGCACGCCTCGCGGTATTCGTCACCGAGATAGCAGGCAAATGTCGTTGCCGTGCCGAATCCCCTTGACTCATAATATCCGACATCCGCGCGGAATATGCTCTCATCCCATGTGAATTTCTTCGGCGGCTTTTTCCAGCCCGAATACATCGAATTGTCCAGCCAGTATTCGCAGACCGTCGCATCTTCACAGCCGAAAAGATCAAGCAGCGCATCGAGGACCTCTGTCTGCCTCACATTTTTTTCACAGCCCACATCGCCGATCGGACGGGTGAAATCGCGGTCCATGGGCGCATATTCAAGGAAAATATTTCCCTCCGGCATGACGTGAGTCGGCGCCGCCAATGTACCGTGATACGCGAGATAGCACTGCCTGCCCGACGGGTCGGCGCGTCTGACTCCCCGTGCAATTGCGTTGTATATGAGAAGTGCCTGATCCGACGCAGTGAACGCCGCGCACTTTTCGCAGTGGCATTTCGCGCTGTCAACGTCGTCGATCCAGAAGTGATACCTGTGCGTGGACGA
Organism: Ruminococcus sp. CAG:382; assembly: GCA_000433115.1. Lineage (GTDB taxonomy): Bacteria > Bacillota > Clostridia > Oscillospirales > CAG-382 > UBA1206. Next base: position 6,944 of record FR892239.1, on the reverse strand, counting down.
CGGCAGCAGCCTTGCCGCCTCCTCCGCGCGCTTTTCGACATATGCGAGCGCCTCGCCGTTTGTCGCGCAGATGTTGTGGTCGGTCGTGCGCAAACCGTCGCCGTTCATCCTGAACCATTCGGGATGCTTTTCCGAAAGTCCGGCAGGAACAAACCATCTCAGCGCGTGCATTTCGTGTTCAATGCCGATGCCGCTTCCGCGTATCTCTGCGAGATACGGCTCAAGCCTTTCCCTGTCGCGTATAAGCTCAGCCATACTTGCCGGAGCGTCGTTTCCGCCGACGGGATGAAGCCCGAAAAGCGAAAGCTCCGAGCCGCATATGCGCCTGACCCAGCTTTCCGAAAGCTCGTCGGGATGAATGAGAATACCGAGCTTCATTTTTTATCCCCCTCCCAGTTGCAGAACCTGTAATATATTGCGAATATGACAGAGCTGATGCCCCATGTAAGCGGGTACGCCCAAAATATAAGCCCGATTTCGTGAATGAAGTGCATCATCACCGTTATGTATATGACGCGGAGTATGCACCAGACCGAGAACATGACCGCCATAGGCACAAACGCCTTGCCGGCACCGCGACAGACTGCGGCGACCGCATGCGAAAACGCGAGCAGGCAGTAAAAAAGCGACTCTATGCGCGCCTGTCTGACGCCTGCCGCAATAACGTCGGGATCATCCGAAAACAGCTCGACAAGCAATGGCGCGGTGATGAAGAACACGATTCCGACAAGCTCCGACATGATGACCGCCGTGGTGATACCGAACCGCGATCCTTTCTTTGCCCTCTCCGTCTTGCCCGCACCGAGATTCTGACCGACAAACGTGGTCATCGCCATGGTGAAGCTGTTGATGGGCAGGAACGCAAAGCCTTCCAGCTTTGCATATGAACCGTAGCCTGCGGTCGCAACCTTTCCGAAGGAATTTATGTTGCTTTGAACAATGACGTTCGCAAGCCCGATAACCGAGTTCTGAATGCCGCTCGGAACACCCATGCGTACGATCTCTCTGAGGCTCGCACCGTCAAATTTCAGCTCTTTCACCGACAGTCTGAACTCATCCTTCCGTGAAAAGAGGTTTGAGAGGCAGAGCACAACGCTCACCGTCTGAGAAATAGTGGTGGCAAACGCCGCAGCCCAGACGCCCCAGCGAAAAACGCCCACAAACAGCAGATCGAGCAGCACGTTTATGACCGACGAGCATATCAGATAAACGAGCGGACGGCGGCTGTCGCCCAGCGCGTTCATCGTACCCGTACAGAAGTTGTACATGACGACCGCAAGCCCGCCCATGAAATAGAATCTGAAATATTCGATCGCCTCGGGCAATACGTCCGGGTCGGTGTCCATAAGCTCCAGCAGAGCAGGCGTCGCGATTACGCCGATAACGGAAAGCAGAACGCCCGCAGTCACCGCAAGCACGATGTTCGTATGCATTGCGAGACGGACGCGCGTCCTGTCGCCGCTGCCGAAGTACCTTGCAATGACAACGCCTGCGCCTGTTGACATACCCATAAAGAAGCTGACAAGCAGAAAAATGAGGTTGCCCGACGAGCTGACCGCCGCAAGCGCCTCCATACCCAGCGTCCTGCCCACAATAAGGCTGTCGGCGGTGTTGTAAAGCTGCTGGAATATCTGACTGAACAAAACGGGAAGCGCAAACGAGGTCAGCAGCTTCCACGGCTCTCCCTGTGTCATGTCGGTCGACGACGGCGCGGCATTGAGCCTTGACTTGAGTTTCAAAAACAAATTAGACATAACAAAATCAATAATACCGTATCAACCGACTCCCCTGACGCTTGCGCCGCATGACGCCGCAAGCCGCTTCATCTCATCAGCCGAAAACGCCGAAAATCCGTTTTCACCGCCGAGTATATCGCCGGAATCGACAAACGCCTGAAGATAATACGGCTCGCCGTCCAGCCATTTACCGATTTTTTCAAAGTCCTCCGGTGTATGCAGCCCCTTGACCGCCGTTGTGCGGAATTCATGCGGAATACCGCTGCTTTTAATAAGCGCAACCGAGCTTTTTATCTTTTCGATATCGACCCCGACTCCGCATAGAGTGTCGTAGCTGTCGGGCGACGACTTTATATCCATCGCAATGTAATCAATAAGCCCGCCCGAAATCAGCGCTTCGAGCCTATCGGGGAATGTTCCGTTCGTATCGAGCTTGACCGCGTAGCCGACAGCCCGTATTTTTTCCGTGAATGCGCCGATATCCTCATTGATAAGCGGCTCGCCGCCCGTGATGCACACGCCGTCAAGCACGCCTTTTCTCTTTCCGAGGAACGAAAAGACCTCATCTTCGGTGAGGAAATTGCCGTCGCCGCCCCTGACAAGAGACGCATTGTGGCAGAACGGACAGCGCAGATTGCAGCCGACCGTAAAGACCGTGCAGGCGACTCTGCCCGGAAAATCAAGCAGGGTCAGCTTCTGGATTGCCTGAATTTTCATAATACCTTATTCACCCCAAACGACCTCAAGCGCTTCGACCGTAACGGGCTGATACGCCGCACCCGCGACAAACAGCTTGACTCCCGAAATGACAAGCAGCCCGTCATCGGCATAGCAATCCTCCGACAGCTTCAGAGACGACAGCGGAATGCTGACATCACAGCTCTGAGCCGGCTTGATATCACCCGTATAGCCGTCTCTCTCCACGCCGAGATATTCGTTTATAACAATATATTTTCCCTCCGTGTATGCCGACGGAGTCGCAAAACCGAAGAAAAGCAGCACGCTTGCACTCGCTCCCGAGGTTGACATTTTAACATGCAGACTGCCTTTTGCCGGGTCAATCGCAACGGGTACCGACGGCACATACTGCCCGTCGGGCCAGAGTCCCGTCGTGTTTGAGATTTTCAGCGCGCCGTCCTTTGTAACGAATTTCATCTCGCCCGATTTCGGGGTGTACCAATCGTTTCCGTCAAACGAAATAACGCTTGCCGACCCGCTTTTCACTTCGCTATATACGTTTCTTTCAACGGGCAAAATCGTTTCGTCGCGCTCAAAGCTTGCTTCAAGACAAGTTTTCACCGTTTCGGCAAAAATGCGGTTTCCCTTCTCCCCGAGGTGGATTCCGTCCGGCGCATCTGTCTCCCTCGGGTCAAGCCCTTCACACGCCTTCCTCACATCGGCAAGCAGGCAGCCTGTCTCGGCAGCAGCCTCCCTTGCCGCTTCGTTATAGCGGTCCAGCCATTCCAGCGGCGTCCCGACGCTTTTGTACCAATCGGGATTCTGACCCTGACTTGCGAAAAACACTTCGTTTACAAGCGGATTTGTCGTCACGATGACCGGCTCGGCGCCCGCTTCGCGCACCATACCGACCAGCTTTATCATGTTGCGTCTGAAGTCCCCGACACTGACCTTGGGCGTGTTTTCAGCCGTCATGAGCAGGTCGTTCATACCGAAGCAGAGGGTCACAAAATCCGGCTCGCGGTTTGCAACAAACGCACCGAATCTGCCGATCCCCTCCTCTGAGGTTATTCCGCCCATGGCGCCGTTGAAATAATACATATTCAGCTCATCCGCAAGCGTTTCGCCCCAGCTGCCGAGAGCCGTCAGCGAATCGCCGAAAACCACCAGCTTCGAGCCGTCAAGCACTTTTTTTGTATTTTCGTTCATACTGCTTTCCTCCGCGTCGGATGAA
>FR892239.1:0-3224 GCA_000433115.1 Ruminococcus sp. CAG:382 | reverse complement strand
GCATCTTCAGACGGCGCAAGGCTTTCCTCCGTTTTTTCGTTTGAGCAGGCGGCGAGCAGGATCGCCGAAAACAAAAGACAAACAACAACACGTTTCATAAAAAATCTCCGGAAAATTATGTATTGTAAACAGTATTTTAATCCGCCTGTTTACTTCCCCGCCGCGTTGTGATACAATACTGAGGAAGCACCGTGCAATTGAAACGTTGCACGGTCCGACACCTCAAAAAACAGCGCGGAGAAAGGCGGCAAAAAAGCATGAAAACCATTGATATATCGGAATTTTCGGCAGAGCAGGCGCACTGCTGCACCCTCTGTCCGCGAAACTGCCGGACAGACAGAACCGAAAAAGCGGGCTTCTGCGGCGAAAGGGCGACAGCCCGCATCGCGAGGGCGGCGCTTCATATGTGGGAAGAGCCTTGTATTTCAGGCAAAAACGGCTCCGGAACGGTGTTTTTTTCGGGCTGTTCGCTGAAATGCGTTTTCTGCCAGAACTACGCCGTTTCCCGCAGCGAAAAAGGCAGAAGCGTTACCGCCGATGAGCTTGTCGGCATTTATTTCGACCTTGTGAGGCAGGGCGCGCACAACATCAACCTCGTCACCCCCACACATTTTGCACCGGTCGTCACGGAAAGCGTCATAAAAGCGAAGGACGGAGGAATAGGCGTTCCGTTCGTGTGGAACAGCAGCGGATATGAGACACCGGAATTTTTCCGGAATTCCGCCGGAATTTTTGACGTTTTTTTGCCCGATTTCAAGTATGTTTCGAGTGAAATTTCACGTAAATACTCGGTCGCCGGCGACTATTTTGAGGTCGCTTTGAACGTTCTGAAGGCAATGCGCGAGGCTCAGCCCGATGATATTTTCGAAAACGGGCTTATGAAAAAGGGCATGATTGTCCGCCACCTCGTACTCCCCGGCTGCACCGACGACAGCCTTGACGTGCTTGACGAAATAAAGAAAAATCTCGGAAAAAGCCAGCTCATCAGCATAATGAGCCAGTACACGCCGTTCGGCAAAAACCTGCCCGACGAGTTTTACCGCACCGTAACGCGGGAGGAATACGAAAAAGTGACCTCTTATGCCCTGCTTATCGGCTTGAAACACGGCTATTTTCAGGAAGGCAGTGCCGCAAAAGAAAGCTTTATTCCCGATTTCGATTCATAATGCAAGCCGGGTATTCATTTTCTGCGGCAATTTCCACACATATAGTCATGCTCCAATGATAGCACAAAGGCAAAAAAAAATCAAGGCATTACCGCGGATTTCAGCCGTCCCGCGAGGCATCACAGAAAGAATTGTTCGGGCGGAGCTCCGGCGGGGCTGAGATAAGTTTGCGGGAAATTGCCCCTTTTCAACAGCAAACAAGGCGAAAAAAGTTTTGAAAACGGCGGTTTCACGAGCCGAAACCTATTGAAAAAAGGACAAAAATGTGATATCATATACAGATGAGACTTGAACGAAACGATTCAAATCCCGTCTCAAAGGATGAGGTTTTTACGTTATGAAAGAATTCAAAACGCTTATATCCGAAAAAATCGATAATCTGCTCGCCGCGCGCGGTGTGGAATTCTCCTCCGCCGAGCTTCTTGAGCATCCCGCCGACCCGAAAAACGGCGATATATCCTTCCCCTGCTTCCGTCTTGCTAAGCTGCTCAGAAAAGCGCCCCCGCTTATTGCAAACGACCTTGCAAATGAGCTGTCAGCCGACTCCGCATTTGAAAAAGTCGAGGCTGTGAACGGGTATCTGAATTTCTTTGTCTCAAAGAAATATTTTGCCGAAAAACTCAGAGAAATCAACGCCGATCCGAATTTCGGCAGCACGGGAAGCGGTCAGGGCAAAACGATTTGCCTTGATTTTTCCTCTCCCAACATCGCAAAGCGCTTCCATCTCGGACACGTCGGTACGACTGTCATCGGAAACGCGCTCCGCAATATGTTTGATTTTGAGGGCTACAAAACCGTTGCCATAAACTATCTCGGCGACTGGGGAACCCAGTTCGGCAAGCTTATCGTGGCATACAAAATGTGGAGCAGCCGCGAGGCAGTCGAAAAGCGCGGGCTTTCGGAGCTGGAGGACATCTATATCCGCTTCAACCGCGAATGCGAAAACGACCCCACTCTTGCCGACAAGGGCAGAGCCGCATTCCATGAGCTTGAAAGCGGCAACGAGGAATATCTTGAAATATGGCGTTATTTCCGTGAAATCAGCCTGAGGGAATATGAAAAAACGTATGAGCTTCTGGGCATTAAATTCGATTCCTACAACGGCGAGGCGTTCTACACCGACAAGATGCCCGCAATCGTTGAGGAGCTTAAGGAAAAAAATCTTCTGAAGCAGGACGACGGCGCGTATGTCGTCGATCTCAGCGAATACAATATGCCGCCCGCACTGATACTGAAGCGCGACGGCTCAACGCTTTACCCGACCCGCGACATTGCTGCGGCAAAGTGGCGCAAGCAGGAATACGATTTCGATAAGTGCATTTACGTCACATCCGCCGGTCAGAGCCTGCACTTTGCACAATGGTTCAAGGTTGTGGAGCTGATGGGCTACGACTGGGCAAAGGATCTTGTTCACGTACCCTACGGCACGATGAGCTTCAACGGTCAGAAGCTTGCCTCCAGAACGGGAAATATCATTCACCTTGACGAGCTGTTCGCTTCCGCCGCCGAAAAGGCACTTGCGATTATTGAGGAAAAGAACGCCGCGCTCCCCGACAAGGAAGAAACGGCAAGGGCAATCGGCTGTGGGGCAATCGTGTTCAACGCGCTGTTCAACAACCGTATGAGAGATACCGATTTCAACTGGGATACCGCGCTTTCGTTTGAGGGTAACACCGGTCCCTATGTTCAGTATACATATGCGCGTGCATCCAGCGTTCTGCGCAAGGCGGGAAATGTTTCCGACAATTTCGGTGATTACGAGCCTGTGGAGGCTGAAATCTCGCTCATCAAGCAGATGCTCAGCTTCGGCGACAAGGTGGAGCAGGCGCTCAGTGACTATGAACCGTCCGTTGTGACCCGCTATATGCTGGGGCTTTGCAGCAGCTTCAATATTTTCTACCACGACTGCCCCGTCATGAAGGCAGATGACAAGACAAAGGCGTTCCGCGTTGCGCTCACCGCCGCGGTGAAAAAGGTTGTCGGCAAGTGCCTTGATTTGCTGGGAATGAAGAGGACGGAAGAGATATAAAGGATATGACGGGAAGACAACAGAATTCG
>FR892238.1 GCA_000433115.1 Ruminococcus sp. CAG:382 | reverse complement strand
AATGCGGCTTGTGCCATAGTTACAGCACAAGCCGCTTTCCTTTTTCGGAAGGCTTTTTCTTTGACTACTGCGAAGCAAAATTTAAGGGCTGACCTCGGTCAGCCCTCGCTTTTTATTCGCCAATCATGAACTGTTCGTCTCTCCTGTCGAGGCGGCGATATTTGTATTCGTCATCGCCACACCCTTGAAGCACAATCACATCATCGGTATATCGTTTTATTGTCCACGCAAGACCTCGTTGGGTTATGGTGCATTTTCCAAGCTCGCATTGCTCAGTTGGTATTTCGATATTTTTCGCTTCATATGAAAAATCACATGAGAATCGGCAATATTTTTCGCTGTTGTCCTTGTAATTGCGTATTCTGAAATACTGCCCGCCGGAAAATAACCCGATGTCAAATACAATGTTGTATGACGCGCCGCAATATATATTGGTATCCTCCGGTCTTACAGAAAAAATGTACTCTGTTTTACCTGTGCAAAGATAAAAATTGAACCAATCTACGCTTGCCCGATAGCTGTCCGCCATTCTCCAAAGTGTCAGGCATTTGGGAATCCCCGCTTCCTTTACTTTGGGGAGCGGTTTTCCGCTGTGATCGACATAAAATTTTTCAAGGCGTCGCATGGTTCGCACCGCACTTGTGTCATAAGTTTCCCCGAGCATTGTGCCAAATCGGTCGCAGTTTGAAATTACGGTATCGCTGCCTTTGAGAAAGTAAGCATATTGCGTTATATTTTCCGCTTGATTGCGCTCGCAAACCGCGACCAAGCGTTTTTTACTTTCGTAACCGGTATACAGCTTAGTCCCCAATAGGCTTTTGTCGGGTGAACAATAATATTTCAGCGCATATTTTTCAGTTTCGACAATCTCGGCATTTGACGAACGATATACGCCGCAGGCAAACACTTCTGTTTCGGTATCAAACGTGCTGATCCCGTCCTTGAGAATAGAGTCGGTTGTTACAGAAAACAATTTGCTGATGAGTACGATTTTTGCAAGTTCCGGATATGATTGATCGAGCTCCCACCGTGAAACTGTCTGTCTTGTCGTTCCGAGCTTCTCGCCGAATTCTTCCTGCGAAAGTCCAAGCTCCAGACGTATTTGTTGAATTCTTTGCCCCATTGTCATAGCATTATACCTCCTGTATGGTGTGATATAATTATACCAGCTCTGTCCATTGTTTGTCTACCAAACGGGCATGGAAGTTTGTCACGCACCGCGTGACAGCATTTTTATTATACCATTATATTTGCTTTTTTCAAGATATATCTGAATAATCAAAGCACGAAAATATTGTTTTTTATTTTCCTGCCTTGATTTCCGCAATCTCCTTTTTCATCTCCGCAATCAGCACCTTGAGCTTTTCCTC
>FR892237.1:27664-38372 GCA_000433115.1 Ruminococcus sp. CAG:382 | reverse complement strand
CACAAAATTTTCCGGATCCTTCCATCCGTATTTCTTACGCATTTCAACTGATTCGGGAAGCTCCGATTTTGCAATCACCTCGATCTGCATCTGGAGCTTATCCGGCGCCGGTGAATACACAACAATGCGCAGAGTGTCACCCGGGAGATAATAATACTCGGTATACCTCCAGTGATAATTGGCAATACAATTATCCCCGGTTGCGCTCACCGCATATTCGCCGTTATGTATGTCATAATCGCCCAAGTCCTGACCCGTTGCTGTTATATATCTCCAGAAAGGACGGAATATAAGGATGGTATTGCTCAGCTTATTTGCTTTGACGTCAACAAGTGCCCGAGAGAGGGAAAGACCGACATCAGATTCGGTTTTTGCACTGCCGCCGAAATACACCGACGGATTGTCCAAAGCAGTGGCATCGGGATCAACGGCTAAATCGGGATTGAAATCGCCGGAATAACGCGCTATTCTGAACGACGGCAACGTTACAGTGGCTTCAATTCCACACCAAATGTCACGTGATGAAACTCTTTTATAATACCATGCGCCTCCGAAAACTTTCGGTGTTTCCGGTTTTCCGGCTTCGCCATCAATTGCGCCGCTCCATACGGGAGGTGCTTCAAGCACCTCGGTTTGCCGTACTGTTATTGTTCTTTTTTTCTCATCTGCAGCATTGCCTGCGCTGTCTCTGACTGAATACGTCACAACATATTCTCCGGCAATTGCCGGATCAAAGCCTCCTTTATCAATTTCAATTCTGTCGGTTATATTGCCGTCAACATTGTCACGCGCCGAAACGCCTTTAAGCAGATCATAGTCTGTGTGTTGCTTTATTATAACGTTTTCGGTTCCGCTTCTAAACGTTATTTTGGGCTTTTTTGTATCCGGCTCCGCATCCGGCTCCGCCTGCGAAATCGGATTTTCAGATATCGTCTCGGCAGATTCATTTGCTGAAACAGCTGCATCATCAGACGATCCGTGTGAACATACCGGACTCACAAAATTTTCCGGATCCTTCCATCACCAAATGTCACGTGATGAAACTTTTTTATAATACCATTATCGTCTCGGAAGATTCATTTGCTGAAACAGTTGCATCATCAGACGATCCGTGTGAAACTTCTGTGGTATGGGAGCAGCCTGCCGGAAGAAGCAGTGATACAAGAAGAATTATTGTAATAGTTTTTTTCATCATAATCTGATTTTTTCCTCCGGTTTTGAAAATGACGAGAATGTTGCGGTTCCGTCCTTGATATACATAACAACGGAATTTCCGTCATCGACATTGTATATAGATTTCAGCTCCGGATATGCGTCAAGCATTGCAATACCGGGTTCGTGACGCGGGTCTTCAAGCAAGCGTCCGGAAACACGAAGCCATTCGCCATCCTTGAAGGCGCACAGCTCAAAATGCTCGTTGTTCATTAACTGTCGGAAAACATCTTTCTTTCTGCCAGTTTGTATATAAAGCCTATCTTCAAACAAATTGATCGTTCCGAAAGGACGAACACGCGGCTCACCATTCTCGTCAACGGTTGCCAGGAAATACGTTTCTGCCGATTTCAAAAAATCATTGACACGTTTGCGAGCCGCCGCAAGGCGATTTTTTTCCTGAGCAATTTCACGTTTTTTTGATTCTTCAGCCCACGAAGGGAACTTTTCGAGCGACGATGCAAAGCTATGCATTACGGAAGGCACATCGATCTTCTGAGGGCATATTGCGCTGCACGAACCACAGCCGATGCAAGCCGAAGGACGTTTATTCTCCGGCAGTGAATCGATCATCATGCTTACGGAAAATGTAGGCTGATAGTTGAAATCATTATATGCGGAAATAAGCCGCGGTATATTGAGTCCCATCGGACAGACTTCGCAGCAATAGCGGCAAGCCGTACATGGCGCGCCTCTCTTCATGTGTTCGGCAACATTAAAAAGCGTTGCAAGCTCTTTTTCGTCAAGAGGCTTTTCGCAGGAATATGTTTCGATATTGTCCTTCAGCTGCTGCATATCGGACATACCGCTCAGAGTGACGGCAACATTGTCAAGTCCCTGTATAAAGCGGAAAGCCCATGCAGGTATCTTTTCATATGGTCTGAGGGCAATCAAAGCTTCTGTATCCTCGGGATTGAGCGAAGCGAGCTTGCCGCCGCGTACAGGCTCCATGATCCATACCGGAATATTGTATTCCTTCAGAAGTTCATATTTTTCTTTTGCGCCCTGCAGAGTCCAGTCAAGATAATTGAGCTGAATCTGACAGAATTCGACTATATCGCCATAGACAGTCAAAAACTCACGCAGATTATCAATAAGTCCATGGCAGGAAAAGCCGAGATGGCGAATCCTTCCCTGCCTTTTCTGCTCTTTGAGATAATCGACGATACCCCACTTCGGATCGGTATATACTTTGATTGAGGTCTCATTGACATTGTGGAAAAGGTAAAAATCAAAATAGTCAACCCGGCATTTTGCAAGCTGTTCTTCAAAAATACCCTTCACATCATAGCTTTCCGCAATCGCATGTCCGGGAAATTTGCTCGCGAGGTTATATGAATCACGCGGATAACGCGACAGTATTCTTCCTGCGATGCGTTCGGATTCACCGCTGTGATACTGGTAAGCAGTATCAAAATAATTGATTCCGTTTTTTATGGCGTAGTCAATCATTTCGGCTGTACGTCCTTCGTCGATCGTGCCGTCGGCATTTGTCGGCAGGCGCATCATTCCGAGTCCGAGGCGCGAAAGCTTTTCACCATGGAAATCACTATATATCATAACAAAACTCTCTTTAATACGTAGATCAGAATTTCCCGCCACCACCGCCATGCGTTCTTCCTGATGACGATACATGGGTACTGCTGCCTGAGGATGAAGTTTCCTTTGGCTTTGCTGTTTTTGAAACATTACGGTAAAGGAAAATATCCTTCACTGTTTTCATGCTCATGCTTCCTTCTCTGACATAATTGTTAGCTTCCGTTCCAAGCTGAACCGTAGTGAGCTTGCGCTTCATTGATTCAACAGATATAAGAGCAATTATGAATCCGGCAACAAGTGAAATAGGTATCCATGCAAATGAAAGCGGGTAATGTGTTGTATCGAGAGCATCGGTTATAAGCTCATCACAACCATCGGCGAATATGTTGAAAGCTTCGGCATAAGCACCCGACGAAAGATAACTGAGAAACTCATCGGAAAGGCTTTCGCGATCATAATCGCTTATTGCGTCGATACACAAGCCGTAAGTGGTTATGTACCAATCACGGTCGCTCATGCTGATAAGCAAAAGCACACCGTCATATCCCTCGCCGTAGCCATAGCCGTTATAGTCGTAATAATCATCGGCAAAAGCACGCGCAGTTTTTCCGTTAAGATCGTTTACAGTTACAACCGCAACAGTACATTTAAGTCTTTTCGTAATCTCGCCGAGCTTTGAGCGAAGCGATGATTCTTCGACATCGGAGAGCAGATTTGCATCATCGACAACGAGATCGGGGGATGCAGCGGACGGAATCACCAGTGACACACATAAAAGCAAAAGAAGTGCAATTGAAAAAATTTTTTTCATGTTGATGTTCTCCTCCCTCAAAGTATGTTAGCAAGCCAAAGCAACCAGGCGCAGCCATATATAAGGGCACCGATGCCGAGTGTAAGCCCAAGGCGCCACAGCGATGCCGCTTTTTTGTCAACAGGAAGATTACCGACAAACTTTCCGGTCTGACCGTTCATTGCGAAAATATATTTATTTCCGTTCCAAGTTGTATTGAGTATCCATACGGGAAGCAGAGCATATCGGACCTTGCCGGCGTTCAGCTTCACCGATGTGTTCTCCGGAGTTATCGTTGTATAGCCCTCTGCGGTTGCGGCAAATGCTGTCTCGGCTGACTTTTTAACTCGTGCGTTGGCACGTTCCTCGCAGTCTTTTGCGGTAAGATCGTACTTATCGGCAAGATAACCTGCGAGGTATGCGGTCTGAAAATCCACCGCTTCTTTATAATAATACGGTTCGATTGAATCCATAAGGTCATCGGGCATTTTTGTCGAACCGTCAACCGGAACATTGTCAAATGCGATCGTACCTCCACGCGTCACTGAATAATGACTTGTTTCGACGTAGTTATAATTTCGGTCGCTCCACGAACGCACCTTTGTGGCTTTGAAATTCAGCAACGCATCGGCTTCGGTATCGTACAGCCAAAATGGAACATACACGCCTTTGATTTCATCAATGTGATTTTTGTCTTTGAAAATCTTCGGCAGAAGCCTTTTTCCCGAAAGATGTTTCATAAGGCCTTCTTTTGCCGCTTTTTTGTCAAGTTTGAAAGGGATAACATAATCCGGACGAAGTTCGCCCTTGAACTGTCCCATCATGACAACATGATTGCCGCAGAACGGGCAATCTGTTGCCGCCATATTTTCGTCACCGACAATTTCGCCACCGCACGATTTGCATAAATATACCCTGAGACCATCTGTTTCGCCGGGTTGCCACTCGCCGCCCGATGCTTCTTCCCAGTTCATATCGTCGTTTTGTGTATTCTTAAGCGTTGCATCGTATTCTCTGAGAGTTTCCACTTCAAATTCGGTGTCGCAGTACGGGCACTTCATTTTCTGCGATGCGCTGTCAAACGCTATTGCGCCGCCGCAACACGGACATTTGTATTCCTGTGTTTCTGCCACGATTTCTCCTCCGTTGAAGCGCACATACAGTACGCTATTATAGTTGTAAAGATTATACCATTTCGAGCGACAGTTTTCAATCTTTTTTTTGTTTTTTATCAGAAAAATATATTGAACTTTCCTTTTCGGTATGGTATACTGCATGCAGTATTATATTAAGAGGTGTACCGTTTTGAGAACAAGTACAATTTCAAGAGAAGAAGCTTTTTTGCTTCTTGAAAAATACAATAAAGAGCCATTTCACATCAGACATGCACTGACAGTTGAAGGCGTAATGCGTTTTTTTGCGAAATCGCTCGGCTATCTCGACGAGGAAGAATATTGGTGTATTGTCGGTCTGCTGCACGATATTGATTTTGAACTTTATCCAGAGGAACATTGCAAAAAGGCGCCGGAGCTGCTTGCCGCAGGCGGCGTCGGTGAGGATATGATCCATTCGATATGCTCACACGGATATGGTATATGTTGCGATGCTGAGCCGAATTGCGAAATGGAAAAAGTACTCTTTGCCGCCGACGAGCTCACCGGTCTTATATGGTCCACAGCGCTCATGCGCCCGTCAAAAAGCGTTTCCGATATGGATATTTCAAGCATAAAGAAAAAATTCAAGGACAAAAAATTCGCCGCAGGATGTTCACGTGATATTATTCGTACTGGTGCGGAAAGGCTTGGATGGGAACTCGACAGACTTTTCGAACAGACACTCCTTGCAATGCGCGACTGCGAAGCGTCGGTAAACGAATTTATGGACGGATATACGAAATGAGTAACATCCCTTCAAACTATCACACACATTCAACGTTCTGCGACGGCAAAGATACTCCGGAAGAAATGGTACTTGAGGCTATACGCCTCGGATGCCCGGAAATAGGATTTTCGGGGCACTCATATACCGACTTTGACGAAACGTATTGCATGAGCATTGAAGGCACAAAGCAATACAAAAAATGCATCCGCGAACTTGCGGAGAAATATCGCGACAGAATACGCATACTTCTCGGCGTTGAACAGGACTATTTTTCAAACGCACCGACAAACGGATATGATTATGTAATAGGTTCCGTACATTACATAAAAAAGGACGGAGCTTATCTTACGGTTGACGAAAGTGCCGAAACACAGAAAAGAGACGTCGCAAACCATTACGGCGGTGATTTTTACACATACATCGAGGACTATTACGCACTGATAGGCGACATATACAGTAAAACAAAGTGTAATATCGTCGGTCATTTTGACCTCGTCACAAAATTCAACGAGGACGGCTCGCTTTTCGACACAAACCATCCCCGTTATATTGCCGCTTCTGATAAAGCGCTGCAAAAGCTGCTTGCGACACCGGCAATCTTTGAAATCAACACCGGCGCGATTGCTCGCGGCTACCGCAAAACTCCTTACCCGGAAAAACGGCTCCTTGATGTGATTCTTCAAAGCGGAAAAAAGGTTGTCTGCAATTCCGATTGCCACAACAAAGACAATCTGCTCTGCGGTCTTATTTGAATCATTCCTTCGAAAAAACGGTGAAATAAGCGTCCTCAAGTGTCGAGGGCGCTTTTTCTGCGTTCGGCGACGGCTTCACATCGCTCAGTACGCGCAGTACAACATTGCCTCCGTCGTTTCTCACCGAAATGATACCGTCAGTAACTCCGTCGTTCTGCGGTACATTCCATACCCTGCCGTCAAGTTCTGAAATAATTTCCTTCGGTGCGTCGTTCACCTGAATAATCCCTTTTTTCAGCATTATGACGCGGGTAGCTATGTTTTCCACGTCGCTGACAATGTGTGTAGCGATTATTATGCATCGGTCAAGCGACATTTCCGAAATGAAATTCCTCACATTGATTCGCTGTTTCGGATCAAGTCCTGCCGTCGGCTCATCAAGTATAACGATCCGAGGATTTCCGATGAACGCTTGTGCAAGCGCGAGACGCTGTTTCATACCTCCGGACATACTTCTGACCGGATGCTTTGCAACATCACTCAGTTCAACACGTTCCAGAAGCCCGGCGATCTGTGCCTTAGCTTCCCTGCGCGGTACCCCTTTCAGTACAGCCATGTATTTCAGGCAATCATTGACCGAAAATGTAGGATACATGCCCGGATACTGCGGCATAAACCCAAGGGCAGCGCGATACTCCTTGCCGAGCGAATATATGCTTTTTCCGTTATAGAGTATTTCACCGGAATCCATTGCCAGATTATCGGTAAGAATATTCATCAGCGTCGATTTTCCGCTTCCGTTTGGACCGAGCAGTGCATATACACCGCAGTCAAGCTCCGCTGAAAAATCCGTAAGTGCTTTTACATTTCCGTAGGATTTACAGACATTATGTATACTTAAAAGTGACATATCAATTCTTTCCTTTCGATTTGTTGTAGTTAATTGCCGATGCCGCGAGCAGCACAAGTGACACGGCGGAAAACGCTATCAGCGTAATTGCATAAGTAATGATACCATCGCTCTTTGCCATCAGTTCTGCCGGAGCAAGCAGTGTTGTCATATCGAACTTTTCGAATGTACTGCTGACGACGCTTTTGAATGCGTACGGGAGCAACATAACAGCTGAAACAACGCAAAGACAAGGCAATGTCTTTTTGCAAAGCTCGGACAATGCGGATATCAATAGCACTACGACAGCAAAAGCGATCAGGCGCAGCAAGAGATAGAGCACTGCAAAAGCACCGATAGACATTTCACCGATACACTCAAAACACGGCATACACGCAAGGCAATACGACGCGGATGGCAGGAGAAAGTTGTTTTGCAGATTGACAAAATCGATTATCGAAAATGCGATAAAGTAGAGCAGGCATATTGAAAGTGATGCCGCAAGCTTTGCTCCGAATACAGCTTGGCGTCCGTTCGGAGTGGAACGAAGAATGTGAATAAAGCCCGATGAATATTCGTCTGCGAACACTCCGGACAGTAGCGCCGCAAGCAATACCAGTAAAATTATGTCAAACGGTGAAAAGAACAGCTTATTATATCCTGTGTCATAGACAAATTCGGCTTTCAGCCCGCTTTCGCTGCGTTCACGCAAGTACAAATCGCGTTTTTCAACCTCTCTGAACGGCTCATTTTTTGCCTTTGCATCCTCATATTCGGTACGGCATTGAATGTATTCGTCATACGTAATCTCGTGCGCCCGATATTTTTCCTCAATTGCTTCCCAACCGCCGATTTTACTGTCAATCTCATTGCGAATTTCGGAAATATACGCCGATTTTTCTTCATTCCATTCGCCTTCAAGCGTTGTCATGTAATATTTCATGATTGAATCATAAAATGAAGGTTGTGCGGCATAGCTCTGTGCCGAGGTGATAAGTTTTACGGCGACAAGAAGCAACATAGCGATAACCGACAACGCGTTTCCCGAAATTTTCTTGAATTCATATCCGAAAAGCGTCTTTGCCGGAAGTGTAACGCTCGGCAGCTTCAGCTTCAGCCCGATCGGTTTCACGACAAACGGTGCGGATGCGGCGAAGCGCCTGCCGCAAATCGCAAATGAAACGACCGCAATTAAAGCATAAATAAGGCATCCCGCAGCAACACGCTCGGCATATATTCCGAATACGTTCCCGACACTGAATCTTGAAAAAAGCGAAGTCGCATCTGCCATGGCAAATATATTGAACAGACCAAACGGATTGTGCGAATCGATATAGTTCACACTGTAAAGAGCGTAATTCACACCGCCGAATACTGCAGACGCAATGAACGAGAGCTTGAACGAGCGAAACAGCAGAGCAAAAAGCGCTGTAAGCATTGAAAAAGAGAACATCACGAACAGCTTTATCGCAAGTGAAAGCGCAACAAGCTGTCCGCAGCTTATGAGAAACGGACAGTTTGCAAACAGCTCCACCGCCTGAACAGGACAACTGAGCGGCGAAAAGCCCTTGTAAAATCCGACAACACAAGCCACTGCGCCGGAAAATACAAATACCGCCGTCACATCGAAAATCAGCATCGCCGCCGTTTTTGAGACAACCGTTTTCCATCTGCCGTTCTTGGTTGCACGTATAACAGACGCCGCACCTGACGAATACTCGCCGAGAAACAGAGA
The DNA here is from genome assembly GCA_000433115.1 of Ruminococcus sp. CAG:382. Taxonomy (GTDB): domain Bacteria; phylum Bacillota; class Clostridia; order Oscillospirales; family CAG-382; genus UBA1206. The sequence goes on along the minus strand of FR892237.1, from coordinate 29,634 downwards.
GGGAGCCGCCAGAGCCATAAGCAGCAGAAGGATATAATCTGTTGCCGTGAATGAAAAGTATGTATCATACCCTTTTACAACAGCCGGAGCGAAACGGATTTTTCCGACACGCGAATAAACGGAAATAACGTCTTTCTGATATCTGATATTGAAGTCATTCCTGACGCTTGCGCTTTCCGCGCTTTCAAGTTGTTTTTCGGCCTTTTTGATTATTTCGGAAATGCGGTCACCGTACCCCTCGGCATATGCGTATTGTTTTTTTACCGCATTCAGCAGCGTGAAATCGTTGAAACGCTGGTTGCGGAACAAAGTCGTCGGAAGATCCGGAGATTTGTAATCAAAATTCCCCTTTTTTATTTCCGAAATTTCAACTTTGATGTACTCATCATTCAGCGCTTTCAGCTCATTCGCGTATTTGTCGTAAAAATCCCTGTTTTCACCGTAAAGCTCAAGCGCCGTTATTGTATCGTCGCGTAACTCGACGGTTTCGCGGCTGCATTCGAATGCACACAGCACCGCCGTGATCACAAGCAACAAAGCAAACGCCGCGCGGACATAGGTATATGAGATCAGCTTTCTGAATTCATATCTTATTAATGACATTCAACTTACTCCTTTCGGTTCTTGACTGTCGGAAAACATAAGTTAGAAATATGAGCATAGTCAAAAGCAATTCTTTTCATGACCTTGTGTCCTCTTCGTGGAGAATGACGTATTTTTTATTGGTTTCAATATCAAGTATTGCAAGATGATATCGCGGTGAATATCGTCCTCCCTTTTTTTCTGCGAGAGCCGCCGCTTTCCTTACATCGTAATCGTCGTAATACAATGTGAATATATATCCCTTATCAACGATGGGCTTGTGTACTCCCATGTACGCAAGCGCCTTGCCGCCATCGGTAAATTCAAAGCTTTTTATAACCTCAAGGGTTTTGGGGTCTCTCTTTGTGATGCTTGTGACTCCGTCGATCGAAACACCGTAATAAACATAGTCTCCCGACACAACGGAATCATACAGCAAAGGCGAGCTGACATCTTCGTCCTCTCCGCCGTAAATCGACACACGTTTATATACATAATCATATTCGCTCTTGCCTTCATTCTCTTCCAGATACGCAAAATAGATATATCCGTTCAGCAGAAGGACTCCCGTAGCGACGCCTTTACGAATCAGAACCGGAGCATCGTCAACAATACGATACACGTCATCGCCGCATTTCATCAAAAGATTAACTCCGTCGGTAAACGGCCAGCATGATAATTCCGGGTCGGTTATCTGCTTGAGCTTTCCGTCGGAACCGAACTTCACAATTGAGTAGAAAGTTGAATTGTTTTCATCATCAAAACGTTGGAACCGTGCATACAGATCATCACCGACACAAAGCAGTTCTCCGATACTTCTGCTTTCAAAGCTTCCAAGCAGCTTCGGCTCGGTTCCGTCCGCATTGCACTTGTACACCTGCGAAATCCATGAAGACCAGTCATCGTTGTGAATACTATGTTCCAGATAGACGTTTTTTCCCGAAGAAGGAAATTGATAGCATTGCGAATATATGCAGGATGAATGATCGCAAAGCGGATCGGGACAAAGCGGCGTAACAATACCGTTCTGCTTGCTGTACCTGTATAAAATATCACCGCTTTCGAAATAGACATTTGTGGCGCTCTGTGACAACTCGTAATAGCAGTTCCTTGTTTGCGAATAGTCAAATTCCGCTTCAAGCTCCGCCTCCGTTTTCCCCTTGTATACATCAAGGACATATCTTTGATATCTGTCCGGAAATTCCGCCGCTTCGAGCTCATCATGTTCTGAGGCTTCATCCGAATTTTCAGACACGACCGCACTTGACTCTTCAATATACGCCGGAGCGCATGAGGTCAGCTGGATAAACGACAACAAAACCAGCAAAAGACGTTTTTTCATGTGATATTCTCCTCAAATTTTAATTCTGTTGCCGGCTGAGCACTGC
>FR892237.1:27016-27624 GCA_000433115.1 Ruminococcus sp. CAG:382 | reverse complement strand
GTGCTCAGCCAATTGCAAAGTTTACTGAGCGTATCTGCCAAAGGCAGAGTATGTAGTAATATCCATTGATGTTAAATTGGTATTATCGACATAAAGCCTGCCATTCAAATCATACTGATTGAGATAGACGTCAGCCATTACATAACCGCAAGCTCCGATAAGAACATTTGTGTACAGGAAGTCGGTTTGTTTGCCTTCGTTTGGTATGTTTGTGCTGTAATCATTTCCAAACGACGTTACAACTTTGAAATCATCCCCGTTTTCGTACCGTGCAAGATAATCTTTGCAGAAACGAAAATTTAAATTTGTTCCATTAATGTTTTTACGATGCAAGTGAACATAATAGCAGTGTGTAGCAATGTTAATTTCAGTTTGCAATTCAAAGTGTGTTACATTAATCATGGTGGGTTTTTTGCAAATAAAGCCTTCATTTGTCTCTTCTGCTAAAACACTCACTGTCATAACCGAAGCTATAATTGCAACGAGCGTTACCATTACAATAATGCGTTTTTTATTTATTTTCATATCTTTTATATCTCCATTTTATAATTTATTTTGACAATGTTTTTTGACTTAAATGCCGTCATACGACGGCATTGATTGTACGG
>FR892237.1:25909-26978 GCA_000433115.1 Ruminococcus sp. CAG:382 | reverse complement strand
TTTTTCATGCCGTCCTCCTATCTGTCAAAACCGGTTGTTACCCTGCGGGTAAAACGATACACACCGTTTTCCACAAATCGGCTCTGGATGACCGCAATACGGTAATCGGTGTTTTGTATTTCAAGTGCGGCTTCCGCCTCCTCAAAATCATGCGACACGGCAAACAATCCGTATGAAAGAATGCTGTTTACGCTCCCCTTGTTCAGCTGAACGAATACGCTTCCTTCTCCGTGAATATCGAACGCAATTCTTCCGTCTTCGTTTTTCACATCACACTTATCGGGCGAAACATCGCTCTTATGGATCCGCCAGACGTCCCTGACACGCATACCTCTACCGATCTCGTTGCAGAAATACATCGTTGCGATGTTCTCGGCGCTCAGCTTTTCCGAAGGAATCACATACCTCAATACGCATTTCGACGGCTCTTCAAATGAAACATAGCGGCTGCCTATAACCTCGTCGTTTAGAAGAAGAAACGACGAAAAACCGTTCCGGATATCATCCGACGCAAATTCCAGCTCGATAACGGTCTCCTTGTCACCCTGCACATACACATCGCGTGTGCCGGTACCGCTTGTTTTTCCGTTAAGATCATAGTGGAAATTATACCCGTCGTCAGTCGAAGGAACTACCTTCTCCGGGATATACTCATCCTCCGGAATAATAGTCGGACTGCAATCGTCGCTGCATTCAAATCGCAGAGTTCCGATCGAACCGGTCGCGAATTGGTTCATTTCGGGGTGACTCTCAACGGGGTCAATCACAGAAACAAGCGAAACAATGAATCCGCCCTTTTTGCGCAGCTTCGGTGTGAACGACAGCTCAAACACATTCTTCCCGTTCGTAAAGCTGTGTACATATGAGGTCACTGTTTCACCGCCGATTTCAAATTCGGAAGCGACTCCGTCAACCAACAGAACAATATGTGCGCTTGCATTGTAATATATCTTATAGTTTCTTTCGATTCTGAGCGAAATTGTGCCGCCTTCATATTCGGGATCGTAATTTTCCAACACGCTGCCGTCTACATAATACTCCGGCGTAGCGGCATCAAAAAGGCTGTATA
>FR892237.1:16370-25857 GCA_000433115.1 Ruminococcus sp. CAG:382 | reverse complement strand
CGTAAAAGCGTTTTTCCGTCTTTGAATATGTCAACGCGAACAGCCTGACACAGCCCGCTCGATTAATGTTTTCAAACGTCGGTTTTTCAAACGGCAACGCGGAAATGCGGTTTTCTTCAAGCGAATATGAAAAGCTGCTTCCGACCTTTTCTCCATCGGAAAATACCGTCGTGACGTACTCTCCGGCTTTACCGTAAGCGTACAGCTTCTTTTCTTTGAGCTTTTCATCGTAATCTTCTCCTGAGTATAAAAACGTTTCCGGCATATCCGGGGAAAGCAGCGCGGTCACAACACTATTGCGGTTAAGAAGATCTATAATCTGTTGTTTTTCGGCGGCGGATGCATCGGATGAATTGATCTTTTCGTTCAGCTCCGCATATTCAACTCCTTCCGCAGACTTCGCGCTGAGTGTTCCGCCGCTTCCCTTAGCGGTATATGAGATTGAATATGTATAATTTTTCAGAGTCGAATCGGAATATATTTTTCTGTCGCGGTTCGTCAGAAGAACAACGTGAACATCCGAACCAAGCGAAGAAATTCCCGATGACATATAGCTGAAGCGCACAGTTTTTCGCTCGGTAAATGTAAATTCAATATATGTCTTTGTTTCTCCGTCGATATTGAATTCAAGCGGAATACCGTCTGCGAACAGCATCATTCCCATGCAAAGCCGTCCGGTTTCGCTTTTCAGCGTCAGTACATTTTCAACCACTCCTTCAACATCGAAAACGCTGTCCGGCAGAACAACGTCACCGCCGCAGGAAAGCTCCGCAGTGAAAGCTATGGGGTTTTCGGTATATTCCGCAGTCGGATCATCAGAATCTACAATAGGTGGGTCATTCGAATTCATTGTGCATCCTGATAAAATAATCAGAAAAGCAAGAAGCAATGCGACGGTTATTCTTTTCATTTCTTTTCCCCCCATAAAAAATGCTGTCGTTTATTGATCCGTAATCAGGATATATCTTTTGCCTGTTTTAAGGTCCAATATCGCCAAATGCCGTTTCGGATTCACTTTTTTTCCCTTTTTCTCCGAAAGTGCTTCGGCTTTTTTCACGTCATATTCATCTGTGAGGGTCAAAAACAGATAATCACCGTCAATGAATAAATTGTCGCCTTTTGTCATGCCGGTCAGGTCAAAAACATCCTCTTTTTCCATTGTTTCAATATTTGTGCGCGTAATCGCTGTGCGGTCATCGCGTGTCGCCAAGGAATATGCATAGCCGCGGTAGATCGTGCCGACGGGATATCTTTCAACCTCTTCCGCTTCTCCGCCATCGACCGGCATACGCATCATGTCTTCATCCGATGTACGGTAAAAATAAATATATCCGCCGCATACGGCGCTCACATAAAGGGCATTCCCCGAGTATATCCGGACGAATTCATCGCCTTTGACCCGGTATATTCCCGTTTTTCCGGAGATATACACATCATTTCCGATAATATTCATTCGCATATCTTTTTCGGGCGGGATCAGCCTTTTGAAATTTCCGTTGGCATCCACCATGTCAAGCACGGTTTGCGTGTTTCCGTCGGAATCAAGAGAGACATTCAGAGAACAGATTTTTTCGTTCAGGATGAACGGAAACATAAACTCTCCAATTTCCGCTTTATATACGATTTTCGGATTCGTACCGTCGGCATTCGTAACGCAAAGCGCGATTTTGTCATCCATATGCCTTGCTGTGAACAGCTTCGTTTTGCTTGTGGCAACAAAGAAAGAACCTGAAAGTATGCAGTTTTGAGGGTCGCACAGCGGATCTGCACATGCCGGCACAGCCTTTCCCGTCACCTTGTCATATCTCATAAGCCTGCGATCTAAAAAATAAATGCTCGTTGCCGATTGAGCCATGCAGATGCCGCTGCAATTGTCGGGATCATATTCGAATTCTGCCTCAAGCTGTTCATCCGTTTTGCCCTTGTATGCGTCAAGCAAGATCTCCCTGTATCTGTCAGGAAAAGTCATGTCATCAAAAACGGAATCATACTGTGACGACTCATTCGCAATGCTCGCATCGCCGCTCGATTCGTCGTAATATACGGGCGCACATGCGGCAAGAAGCTGAATTGCCAAAACGATCAATACTAAAAACGGTAAAATTCTTCTTATGTTGCCAAATCTCCTTTTCAAAATGTGTTAGTGTTTTTCCCGTCCCCCGTCAATCACTTATCATAAGGTGTTATCACTCTGCGAGTGAAGCGGTATATTCCGTTTTCATGGGAATATGTCTGAATTGTTGCGTTTCGGTATTGCGATCCGTTAATCACAAGCGCCGCATCGGCATCTCTTCCCGAAAACGAATACACAATGGGCTTCCGCAAAAGCTTCAAAGGATCATTTGGCGTGTGAGTCATAATGAAAACACATCCGTCGCCCGAATGTCTGAATGTCAGCTTTTCATCATCATACATAATGCTGCAGTCATCGATGACATCATCATCAGCGGCATAAACCATCCATGTGTCCGTGATGAGATTGGAGCGACCGTCTCCGGTTGTAAGCAGTACAAAGGACATTTCACCGCTTTTTACTTTTTCGGCGGGAACGACAAAACGAACGTCGGTCTTGAATGACGTATAATCGCATGAAATATCGCATATGTCGATCAGTTCGTCATCCAGCAAAAGGAATGCTATCGGGTTCTTGCGCCTTCCATCGGCAAATTGCAGCTCAAGTATAACCTCGATTCCGCTGTTTTTTTCAATTGTTATTGTGCGGTCGGACGAGCCGTTTGAAACGCCGTTTATGATATAGCGTCCGAACATTCCGGAACTTCCCTGACTGTCATATTCCTCGATCAGGCTTGGCTTTCTCATCCCGGATATTTCTTGTGGTCTGACACCGTCAGCACATTTGACTGATGTCGTAGCCCACGTGGCTGCTCCTGCCGACAAATTAGGCAAATATGGATTAGCGCTGTTGATTGCAAAAAGTGTCACAGTAAAGGCGTCGCCGCCGCGCGTTTTCGGAACAAACGAAAAGCCGAAAACATTTTTGCTTTTGACTGTATACTGATGCACATATGATGTCTTTCCGTCAACCGTGAATTCACACGGTACTCCATCAACCAGAAGTACAAATTTCACATCATATTTCTCTATGGACATATTTACATTGCGTTCAATCTTGCACTCGATTTCCCCGCCTGTATATTCAAGCGTTTTCTCTCCGGCAGTATCGATTCCGTTAATATAAAACCTTTGTCCATCATTATCGGCTTTTGCTGCCCACGGATCCGCAAACAGATATTCCTGTGTATCATAAAAACGCTTTTCAGAATGGGAATAAGTGAGCGCATACACTGTTCTTTCCGCGCCCGATTTGGTAAGATCGGGTTTTTCGAACTGCAGCTTGCAAAGCGTCTCGCTGTCGGGGAGACTGAATGCGAATGTATCTCCGAGCTGTTTCCCGTCGCAGAACACGGTCGAAGTGTAATCTCCGGCTTTTCCGTAAACAAACAGCCGTGATTTTTGCACATTCTCATCATACGCCTTTGAGCTGTCAACGTATCCGGCATTCATGAACATCGAACCGCCTATATGCGAAACAAGCGTATTCTGTTCAAGCAGGCTGAGCGCGTTTTTCTTCTGAGTCTCATCGGCATCGGACGCATTGATCTTATCGGCAATACTTTCATAGACGATCTCAATCGGTTTTGACGCCGTACGCTTTTCACCGTTTCCCTTTGCGGTGTAAGAAATCGAAAAAGTGTAATTTTTGAGTATGTCCTTTGTTCTCGCCTCGTTGTCGCGGTTTGTGAGCAGTACCACATGGACATCGGAACCGTCCGCCGGGATATCCGATGCCGAATATGTGAAGTCAACCGTTTTACGTTCCGTAAACGAAAATTCAACATATCTCTTTGTCTCGCCGCCGACGGTAAAGTCAAGCGGAATACCGTCCGCAAACAGCATCATTCCCATACAGAGCCTGCCTGTTTTGTTTTTCAGCACAAGTCTGTGTTCAACAAGATTTTCAACTTCAAAAACACTGTCCGGCACGACTGTCTGACCGTTACATGTAAGCTCGGCTTCAAAAGATGCTCTTGTCACCGAATACGGCACACCTGCATCGTCGATATCTTCAAGGATTTCGGGTTCGCTGCTCTGATTACTGTCATCCTGTGTCACTCCGCCGCACGCCGACAGCAACACCGCAAACAAAAGCAGCATCGAAATTATAAAACGTTTCATAAATAGTTTTCTCCGTTTCTTCTCGGTTATTTTTCATTAAAGAGACAAAAAAAGCGCATAATCCGACCGTTAAAAAATCGGGTTATGCGCGATATATCAGTAAAATCAAGCGGACTGAAAGAAAATGCGGGGACAAGAGACAGGTTGAATAAAACTTCGGTGTCATGACCGTATCCTCCGTTGCAGAACGTTAAATCATGAATATTAAATTGTTTCTTCTTGTATTACAGATTATATCATAACATCATCTGCTTGTCAAGGGCAAAAGAAAAAGCACCTGTTTCAAGGTGCTTTTTCTGTATCGCGCCGCTGAAAAAGATATTTGTTTTTCACTTCCGCACATTCATGAATCCGGACTTATAAATTTATGAGCATTTACGGATTCCGCTTTCATTTTTTGCATCAACCCGCCTGCTTCTCCAAGGCAGTAAATTCCTCATCATCGCGCAGAAAATCAAACTGTGCTCTTTCAAGATATTTATAGAAGTCCTGCATCATCGGCTCGCCCTCATTTCCGAACCACTCTCGTGTGTCTTCTTCAATATGATCGAAACAAGGTGCAGTATATTTGTAAACTCCCGGTTTTGAAAAAACAATTTCATCATATGCTTTCGCATATGACTTCATTTCTTTCAGCAGGTTACAAATCCCGTCTTTTGAGGCATTGGACTCGTGCTTCAATATATGATTGATCTGCCTTTTTAGGGAGCGGTACAAGCAGTCGTTAAATGCAATGTAATTTCCGTCGCGAATAATTACGTTGATAATATCCTGCATAAGTGGAGCATACACCGCAGGCATCACTGACAAGTTCCCGAGGATACCTTCAAGGTGACTTTTAATCCTTTTTTGTCTGAACAGGAGCAGCTCGTCGCCTTCCAAAATGTTTTCCATAACCGCATCGCGCGAAATCATTGTCTGCTCCGGAATCATTTCGGCATACTTTCTCGCCTCGTCCCGGCGTCCTCTCCAACCAAGTAATTGAGTAATTCCTTGTATGGCGCTGCCTTTGATAAGATCATCTTTGCAATTTTTAATGACGGCATCAAACAGTTTTATTGCTTTTTCCTGCTCTGCAATATATCTGTCGTTGTCCTCGTATGAAAAGGAACGGTTAGATACCACCCAGGCGAGATTGTTCAACCACTCCATATCACCGGGATATTCTGATACGGCAATCTCGCATATTCTTTGACGCCTTACAAAATCTTCTGTCTTAAAGGTGCGTTCGTAATCCTGTTTGAGTTCCTCGTATCTTTTGTCGGCTTCAACATCACTGATACCCAATAACTCATCGGCGGATATATGAAAAACTTTTGTAAGAGGAGCAATTAAAGATAAATCCGGGCTCGATATGCCGGTCTCCCATTTGGAAACCGTTTGAAATGTGACATTCAGGCACGAAGCAAGCTGCTCTTGCGTCATCTGTTTTTTCTGCCTGTATTCTTTTATCTTTTCACCTATTGACTTCATAATAACGTTTATCCTTTGAAAATTGATTCCGTTCCGGCTCGGTGTATTTATGATACCATAAAAATTCCACGAAGACAATAACGCGTTTTTTGAATCAAACTCGAATTTGAAGTGAATGAGGTATTCGGCAGATCGAATTCTTTTGCCCGCTGCGGAACAGAAATCTCTCCGGCACTACCACACCTGTCGCCTCGCAGGGCGTTTTGTGAAACACGTATAAGTGACCTTCCCGAACTTTGCACGGGAAGGTCTTTATACAACGCCGCAAAAAAGATATCACGAGATTACTCTCTGTTCTGGATTTATCTTAAGGGTTAATTCTCTTCCCTTCAACACAGAACACCCCGTTTGTCAAAGGCTTTTCACGGTCGGGTTTGCATAAAACTCCGCGATGAATCAATTCGTCGGAAGCATTATTCGGTTGTGAAAGAAGTCAAGCCCTCTTACAAAGGGAAAGCGCCTTTTATATCTGCATAAACGTTTGCCGGAATTTCGCCGTATAAATGTCGAAAACCCCGATAAAATCGGGGTTTTCACGGGCTATATCTTTTTTATAGTCTCTTTATGGCGGAGAAGCAGGGATTCGAACCCTGGAGGCGCTTTTGACGCCTACACGATTTCCAGTCGTGCGCCCTCGACCAACTAGGCGACTTCTCCATTCTGATATTCTCATGCAAGACACCTCGCGGCGCTCACAACGTTTTGTATTATATCATGTCTGCGACTCTTTGTCAAGTGTTTTTTCGATTTTATTTTCAAAAACTTGCACAGATCCGAAACGGCACATAATACGACAAAAAGCCTCGATATTCAGCCTGCTGACAGTAACAGAGGACTGCCGCAAAGCAGTCCTCTCTCCGTGATATTAATTATTACTGGAATATCTCGCGATATGCCTCAAGAGTATCATCCATGGCGCTCTGTGCGGAATCCTGAATTCCCTCAAAGGAGGATATAAGTGTATTGGTCCCGCTGCGCATAACGTCGCTGTAAATGCCGATGAGTCTGCCTCCCCAGTTGAAAAGCGCACCAAGGTCGTAGAGACGATGAGAGGTGATGTAATCGAGCATTTCGCTGTCCTCGTCGTCGCGCAGAGCCTGGTTCTTCATGGTAACCTCATAGTAAGCCTGAGAAACTCTGTCGCTGTAATAACCGAGAAGCTCAATGAGATAGCAACTCGCTTCAAGTCTTGCACTGTTTGATGAAGGAATTCCGATCACGGATGACTGGTATGCGTTGATACCGCAGTAATATTCTTCCTGCTCATCGTCAAGCTTCGGAACGGGAAGAACGCCGGTATATACCTTATCTTCAAGTTCTGCGTTCTTGATATTGAGAATAGCAGTGATGGTGGTTCCGTAGAACAGACCCTTACCGGTCATAAACATCCGAGATGTCTTTTTCCAGCCGTCGGAGCTGAACTGCTCAACACGGATCGTATTTGTCTTGTCAGCCATAATTTCAAACACCTTATTAAAGGCATTTACACTGCGATCGCTTGCGACATTCAGATAAAGTCCGCCGTTTCCGTCTTTTTCGACGGTTCTGACGCCTGCACCGTTGACCCAGATGGCGGTAACATAACCTTCGGAGATATTACCGTATGTGCCGCCATCTGTGCCCCACTGACCGTCTTCATCGGGAGCCGAAACAACCTTGCACATTTCATAGAATGTGTCGTATGTCCATTTGCCTTCTTTTACGATGTCATATATACTGCCGTATCTGCCGAACAGCTCCGGGTTTTCTTCATACATCTTCTTGTTGAAAAGGCAGCAGTAGGTATAATCGTCGTCCGTAAGAAGCATGTTGCCCGCGACGAAGAAGGTTCTGCCGTCGATGGAAAGGTTATCGCGTGCGCTCTGGTCATACCACGGTCTGTCAAGTTGAAGCAGATCGTCAAGACTCCAGAAACACTTATCCTGAACGCCGGGGAGCAGATTGTTTGCAGATTCACATACGAGATCATATGTATCATCACCTGCAAGTGCGTAGTCACGTGCTGTTACGCCGGGAGTTGAGCTCTTGACGGCGTTGATTGTGATTCCGTATTCGGTTTCAATAATGTCGTTACGTGATTTTACTTCGTCACTGATGCGGTCATATTTGACCTCATCGTCATCCTCGTTACCGACAAACTGGATAGCGCCGAAAGTGTGATTGGAACGGACTAAAATTGTGATTTCAGTGTCATAAAATTTTGCCTCAAGCGGAAATCCTTCGGAAACCTCCTCGCCGGAGGACAAATCGGCAGATACCGCATCGGATGTCGTGCTTTCCGTCCGGCTTCCGGCAGGCGCGGACGATTCATCTGAATCGTTGTTACATGCCGCAAAGGAGGCGAGAAGCATGGTAAGCATAAGAACTGTTGCGATAATTTTTTTCATATGTCTGCTCCTGTTGTATTTTTTATAATTATAACACATTATTATACGTATTACAATAGTATATTTCGATATTCGGCACTTTTTGTTGTTGATTTCCCGTGCTGAACATGATATAATGCGTATATGAGTATTTTAAACTGCGATAATATATCGCTTTCTTACGGAACAAAAGAAATAATTAAGAATATAACGTTTTCCCTGAATGACGGCGAAAAAATGGGCATAATCGGAGTCAACGGTGCCGGAAAGTCAACATTGCTGAATATAATCTGCGGCAAAACCGAACCGACCTCAGGAACCGTCAGCATACGTAAGGACTGTACTGTCGGTATGCTCAACCAGATTATAGATACGGATTTTATCGGCAAAACCGTATATGAATACGCCGTATCTGCTTTCGAATCGCTTATCAGGACAGAGCGCGAACTCGAGGAGCTTGCCGACCGTCTTAAGGATGACCCGTCGCTTACCGACCAGTATACCTCACGCCTTTACGATTTCAAGCTGAAAGGCGGCGCCGAATACAAAACAAAAACCAAATCGTTTCTGGCGCGCTTCGGATTCCGTGCTGATATGTATGATTTTCCTGCCGAAAATCTTTCGGGCGGTCAAAGAACGCGACTTGCGCTTGCAACACTTCTTCTGACCGACAGCAAGCTAATTATTCTTGACGAACCAACCAATCATCTTGACATCGAAACCGTCGAATGGCTGGAGGATTACATCCGTTCATCGTCAGCCGCGTTCATGATCGTCTCGCATGACCGCTTCTTTCTTGACCGCGTTACGACCACGACACTTGAAATCGAAAATCTCACCGCGACAAAATATCAGGGAGGATACAGTGAATTCAAGGAGAAGAAACGCAAGCTGACAGAAGATGCTGCCAAACATTACGAACAGCAACAAAAGGAAATAAAGCGTCTTGAAGCGTTTATTGAGAATCAGCGCAAATGGAACAGAGAGCGGAACATAATCGCTGCCGAAAGTCGTCAGAAAGCTATCGACCGAATGGTCAGGCTTGAAAAGCCGAAGGCTCCTCCCAAGAGTATAAACATTGTGGTTCAAAGCGTATCCGGAAGCAGCGACGTGCTTTCAGTACGCCATCTTTCAAAGAGCTTTGACGGTAACAGTCTTTTTTCCGATTTGTCGTTTGAGCTTAAGAAGGGCGACCGCATGCTCGTTATCGGTCCGAACGGATGTGGAAAATCCACATTGCTGAAAATAATCAACGGGCAGCTCAAAGCCGACAGCGGCGTCTGTGAACTTGGATATTCGCAGACCGTCGGATATTACGATCAGGAGATTCAGCAGCTCAATCCCGCCAATACGGTCATTGAAGAACTGCTTGAAACAGACCCCGATATGACGACCGGAGACGCACGGAACCGCCTTGCCCAATACGGATTTTACGGTGACGACGTTTTCAA
>FR892237.1:1710-16334 GCA_000433115.1 Ruminococcus sp. CAG:382 | reverse complement strand
CAGCGGTGGTGAAAAAGCGCGGCTGTCAATATGCAAGCTTGTCATGCAGAGCGTCAGTTTCCTGATCCTTGACGAGCCGACCAACCACCTCGATATACCTTCGAAAGAAATACTTGAAAACGCACTTCTCTCATACGGTGGTACAATTCTTGCGGTATCGCATGACAGATATTTCATACGTTCGCTTTCAACACGTATTCTTGAAATTGACAAAATCGGCTTTGCCGACGGCTATGCCGTCTTCAACGGCGGATATGACGCTTACATTGCATGCCGCCGCAAACAGTCAGCTCCGACCGTAACCGAAGCAGCTCCCGAAAGTGCGGCAAAAAGCGATTATCTCGCCGCAAAGCGCGAAAAATCGCAAAAGCGTTCCGAGATGAAGAGATATGCTTTCCTCGGAAAAGAAATCGAACGCCTCGAAAAGCGCGAAAAAGAGATCGAAGTCACAATGCTTGAAAAGTCATCTGACTACAAACTTCTTTCAGAGCTTTCCGACGAAACCGCCAAAATCAAGGAAACGCTTGAATGCTACTACGAAGAATATTTCGCTTTAGCCGAAGAATACGGGGAATAAAAAAACACGGCGCGTATTATAATGTTATATGACATTATATCAAGGAGCGCGTCTGTATGTTCATTTACACCTTCAAAGCATCGAAAATAAAGTTTTTTGCCGTCGTACTTCTCGCAGTCGCATCATTGCTTGCGCTGATAACGCTTGTTCCCGGTTACGGCGACGCAGGTACCGTTGCTGCAGTGACAATTGATTATAACAACATCAAGACCGACGAGGACAGGATCGGCTTTATTGAATCCTTCGGATACACCGTCGTCGGGCTTGCTTCCGAATGCGAAGTACGCGTACCCGATGATTTCGACGCGGTATACACAAAATACAATGACCTTCAGCGTTCTCAGGGACTTAACCTGAAAAAATACGCCGGCAAAAGTCTGACGCGTTACAGCTACTATCTGACCGACTATTCAGGCTACGACGGTAAGGTCATGATCACCCTTCTCGTGTACAAAAACCGTATTGTCGGCGGCGATGTCTGCGGTGTGGACGGCGAAGGCTTCATGCACGGATTTGAGAAAGCAGATATCTGAATGACCTGTCGGAGATCCGCGCATAATAATCAAGGTGGTTTTTATGCGCGGATTTTTCACAGGATTTGCCGCGGCAATCGCGGTAATACTCATTCTTTCATTTATCGGGCTGCTTATGTATCCGGATCTGATAATAATATATCATAATATAAGCGAATTTTTGGGCGGATAACAATATGGAACGCATCGACAAAATCCTTTCAAATGCCGGACTTATGTCGCGTCGCGACGCAAAGGAAGCGGCAAAGAAACATCGTATAACCGTAAACGGCACAGCTGTAAAAAGTGCCGATGATAAAATTAACGACGACGATATACTGGAACTGGACGGAAATCCGGTCAACCGGCAGAAGTTTTATTATATTATGATGAACAAACCTGCCGGCTGCATATGTTCAACCGATGACCCGACAGCTCCGACCGTAATGTCTCTTATTGACGAAGCCGATCTTCGCAGAGGAATGTTCCCTGTCGGAAGACTGGACAAGTATACCGTAGGGCTTCTGATTATCTCGAACGACGGAATACTTGCACACGATCTGCTTTCACCGAAGAAACACGTCCCGAAAAGATATTTCTTCCGCCTTGAAAAGCCGTATGACAGCCGTTTCACAAAAGAGATAGAAAAAGGTATAAAGCTGGACGGCGACGCTACGGCAAAACCCGCAAGTCTTGAAATAACATCCCCATGCGAAGGCTACATAACCGTTACGGAAGGAATGTTCCACCTAGTAAAGCGCATTTTTGAAGCTACCGGAAATAAAGTAACCTATCTCAAAAGAACAGATTTCGGTCCGCTCTCTCTTGACTCTTCACTTCCCGAGGGGCGCTATCGTTTCCTCACTGACGCTGAAGCCAAATCCCTTATATTGGCACAAAAGGGTTAGAATTCCCACATTTTTATGCAACATCGCCAAATTGAAAGCCTCATTTTTATGCAATAAAGCTCTTTCTTTTTTGTGATTTTTTTGGTATTATATTAGCAGTACAAAAGTGAGGTCAAGAACCCACACCCCAGGAGGTTAACTTTACATATGGCAAGTGTTCTCTTTAAACACATTTACAAGAGATATCCGGGCGGAGTTACCGCAGTTTCGGATTTCTGTCTCGAAATCAAGGATAAGGAATTCATCGTTCTCGTCGGACCTTCGGGTTGCGGCAAAAGTACAACTCTTCGAATGATCGCCGGCCTTGAAGAAATCACGGAAGGCGAACTCTTCATCGATAACAAGCGCGTCAACGACGTCGCTCCTAAGGACAGAGACATAGCGATGGTGTTCCAAAACTACGCTCTGTATCCTCATATGACCGTCTTCGACAACATGTCATTCGGTCTTAAGCTCCGCAAGGTAAGAAAGGAAGAAATCAAGCGCCGCGTTGAAGAAGCCGCAAGAATTCTTGATATCTCTCACCTCCTGGACAGACGTCCCAAAGCTCTTTCCGGCGGTCAGAAGCAGCGTGTCGCACTTGGTCGTGCAATCGTCCGTGAACCTAAGGTATTCCTGCTCGACGAACCTCTCTCCAACCTGGACGCTAAGCTCCGTGCATCGATGAGAAGCGAGCTTACAAAGCTCCACCAGAGACTCAAGACAACCTTCATCTACGTTACCCACGACCAGGTCGAGGCTATGACCATGGCAACCCGTATCGTTGTTATGAAGGACGGTCTCATTCAGCAGGTCGATACTCCTCAGAACCTTTATGACTATCCCTGCAATATGTTCGTCGCAGGCTTCATAGGCACTCCTCAGATGAACTTCATCAACGGTACCCTTACTCAGGAAAAGGGTTCTTCAGATGTTTATTTCGAATTCTGCGGCAGACGCTTCAAGCTGCCTAAGGATAAAGCTGAGGATGAAAATCTTAAGCCCTATATCGGCAAAGAAGTTGTCGCCGGTATCCGTCCCGAGCTTCTCCACGACGAACCGATTTATCTCGGTCAGTTCCCCGACAGCACTATCGAAGCATACGTTGACTTCACCGAATTAATGGGCGCAGAAATTTATCTGTATCTCTCTCTTGATGAAGAAACCAACGTCATCAGCCGTGTCTCTTCTCGCTCTACTGCAAAGGGCGGTGACACGATCAAGATTGCTATCGATACCACTCGCATCCACTTCTTTGATAAGGATACCGAACAGATAATAGTTCACTGAGTCTGTTAACAGAGTGCCCTGTAAAATTCGCAAAACGAATTACTTAATCTTAACAACCAATTCAACTTTAAAAAGCGCAGGCCTGTCTTATTCCGATAGACAGGTCTGCGCTTTTAAAATTTTTTTCTTCATGAAAATAAAAAATATAAAAAATTCGGATATTCATAACTCGCCATTATGAATATCCGAATTGGTCGGAGCGAGAGGATTTGAACCTCCGGCCTCTTGGTCCCGAACCAAGCACTCTACCAAGCTGAGCCACGCCCCGACGCGTTGAAGATTATATCACAATTCAAGGCAAATGTCAATAGCAAAACCCAATATTTTCGAAAACTCCCCAAAAATCTTTTCCGAAACAAAACGGCAGATGCGCCCTTTGACTGCAAAAAGCACTCCTGCCGTTAATATAAAATACGGTTCAATTATCTGTGAGAAAGTTTTTCTTCACAAAATCTATCTGTTTTTTTACCGAATCCGGCGACGTTCCGCCGTATGATGTACGGCGCTTAACACAATTTTCAAGCGATATTGCGTCAAACAGCTTTTCATCAAACACTTCGGAATAATTCTTATACTCGTCCAGCGTCAGCGTTTCGAGGTTCTTACCGCTGTGTTCGCAATCTCCGACAATGTTTCCGACAATCTTGTAAGCAGTTCTGAACGGTAATCCCTTGCCCACAAGGTAATCCGCGAGGTCTGTGGCATTTATGAACCCGTCAGATGCTGCTTTACGCAGAACTTCGGCATTATATGTCGCAGTCGCGTACATAGGTGCCGCAACGGTCAGACACTGCTTCAGAGTGTCAACCGCGTCAAACAAGCACTCCTTGTCCTCCTGCATATCCTTATTGTACGCAAGAGGCAATCCCTTCATCACCGTGAGGATAGACATCAGATCGCCGTAAACACGTCCGGTTTTACCACGTATCAGCTCTGCCATGTCGGAATTTTTCTTCTGCGGCATAATACTTGAGCCTGTGGTGAAGCTGTCATCAAGAGTAACGACGCGGAATTCCAACGAAGACCAGATGATTGTTTCCTCCGCCAGGCGTGAAAGATGCATCATTTCGGTTGCGAACGTCGACAGATATTCGATGCAGAAATCGCGGTCGGAAACTCCGTCCATCGAATTCATACACGGAGCTGAGAATCCGCAAAGCTCCGCTGTCATGAATCGGTCGGTATCAAACGTAGTACCCGCAAGAGCACAGCTGCCGAGCGGCGATATGTTCAATCGTTTCATGGCGTCGTTCATGCGCTCCACATCACGCGAAAGCATGAATACATACGCCATGAGGTGGTGTCCCAAAACAGCCGGCTGAGCGCGCTGTAAATGCGTGTACGACGGCATTATGGTTTCGCAATGTTTTTCAGCCTGATTGCACAGCACGCGCATAAGTTCTTTCGTCAGTGAAATTACGCACAGCGCTTCATCTCTGAGCCAATATCTGAAATCAAACGCAACCTGATCGTTACGACTGCGCGCAGTATGCAGTTTTTTCCCGACGTCACCGATACGGTCTGTCAACACCTTCTCGACAAACATATGGATGTCCTCACATCCGTAATCAAAATCAAGACTGCCGTCTTCAATTTCCTGCAGTATATCCGAAAGGGTGCTTTCAATGAGGTTCGCTTCTTCGGAAGCGATTATTCCCTTTTTGCCGAGCATTCTCGCATGGGCAATTGAACCGAGAATATCGTGCCGATAAAGACGTTTGTCGAATCCGATAGAGGAATTGAAATCGTCCGCACGACTGTCGGTCGATCCCGAGAAGCGACCGGACCACAACTTTTCCGCGCTCATTTATTCTTATTCCTGACGGCTGCCGCAACCTTGAGGGGGAGGCCGAACAGCTTTATGAAGCCTGCCGAATCTTTCTGATCATAAAGGTTATCGGCATCGAACGTTGCGATTTCGGGGTCATAGAGAGAATACGGCGAGGTTACGCCAGCATTGATAATATTGCCCTTATAGAGCTTGAGAGTAACATCACCGGTAACAGTCTCCTGAGTTTTGTCCACAAAAGCAGAAAGCGCTTCGCGAAGAGGTGTGAACCACTGACCGTAGTATACAAGCTCGGCGAATTTCTGAGCGATTTGCGCCTTATAATGCTGAGTATCCCTGTCAAGGCAGATGGTTTCGAGAACCTGATGCGCACGGTAAAGAATTGTTCCGCCGGGCGTCTCATAAACTCCGCGTGATTTCATACCGACAAGACGGTTTTCGACAAGATCGGCAAGACCAATACCGTTTTCACCTCCGAGCTTATTAAGCTTTTCGATGCATTCAACAGCACCGACAGCCTTTCCGTCAATTGCGTTAGGAATTCCTTTTTCGAAGTGAATGGTCACATACGTGGGCTTGTCAGGAGCCTTTTCGGGAGAAACACCCATCTCAAGGAAGCCGTCTTTGTTATAAAGAGGCTCATTTGCGGGATCCTCCAGATCAAGACCTTCATGGGAAAGATGCCAGAGATTTTTGTCCTTTGAATAATTGGTTTCACGATTTATCTTGAGAGGTATATTATGCGCCTCAGCATAGTCGATCTCTTCGTCACGAGACTTTATCGACCATTCACGCCACGGTGCAATTATCTGCATCTGAGGCGCAAAAGCCATTATTGTAAGCTCA
Source organism: Ruminococcus sp. CAG:382 (assembly GCA_000433115.1). Lineage (GTDB taxonomy): Bacteria > Bacillota > Clostridia > Oscillospirales > CAG-382 > UBA1206. Next base: position 10,433 of record FR892237.1, on the reverse strand, counting down.
AAACGAACCTGATCATTTCCCTTTCCGGTACAGCCGTGGCAGATAGCGTCAGCACCTTCGGCAAGCGCAATTTCCGCAATCCGTTTTGCGATCACAGGGCGTGCGAACGAAGTGCCGAGGAGATAATCGTCCTCATAAACTGCCCCCGCCTTCATAGTCGGGAAAATATAATCCTCAACAAATTCTTTTTTAAGATCTTCGATATAAAGTTTTGAAGCTCCGGTTTTCAGTGCCTTTTCTTCAAGACCGTCAAGCTCTGTTCCCTGCCCGACGTCACCCGAAACGGCAATGACTTCACAGTTATTGTAGTTTTCCTTCAGCCACGGAATTATGATTGAAGTATCGAGTCCGCCCGAATATGCAAGCACGACCTTTTTTATATTCTTTTTATTCATAATTAAGCCCTCCAGATGCATATATGCATTAAGTATGCATTAATTATACACTCATAAAAGTGATTTGTCAAGGGGGTAGTATCTGCAATACTGTTCAAACATTCCTTGCGGTGTGCCGTAGTTATTGTATTTACCGTACAAAGACGCAAAAAAGGCGTCATGCGATACATGAATAAAAATACGAATAATATTCATTGATTGCACAACGCCGAAGCAGCATCGTAAAATCTCTTATTCAGTTTTTGAGCGAATGAATCGGTGCCGGAATATGTCCGCCACGTGCTATGAATTTTGCCGGCGAGGTCTGATTGATCTCCATGATCGGAGCTTCACCGAGAAGTCCGCCGAACGTCAGCATCTCTCCGCTCTTTTTTCCGATAGCGGGAATAACCCTGACAGCAGTGGTCTTGGTATTCGCAACTCCGATCGAGATTTCGTCGGCAATTATGCCCGAAATAACATCAGCAGTCGTGCATCCCGGTATGACGATCATATCAAGCCCGACCGAACAAACCGCAGTCATCGCTTCCAGCTTTTCGAGACGGAGGGCACCGCTCTTTGCAGCCGCTATCATGCCTTCATCCTCTGATACGGGAATGAATGCGCCGGACAGACCTCCGACAGAAGAGGATGCCATGACACCGCCTTTTTTGACCGCATCGTTAAGTAAAGCAAGCGCCGCGGTTGTTCCGTAACCGCCGCATATGTCAATACCCATCCCTTCGAGGATACGCGCAACGGAATCACCGACAGCCGGAGTGGGAGCGAGAGAAAGGTCAATTATACCGAACGGAACATCAAGACGCCGTGCCGCTTCACGTGCGACAAGCTGACCGACACGTGTTATTTTGAAAGCAGTCTTTTTGATTATTTCCGAAAGCTCAGTGAAATCAGCCTCAGGATGTGCCTTGACAGCCGCGCCGACAACACCGGGACCGGAAACGCCCACGTTGATGACCGTGTCTCCCTCGCCGACTCCGTGAAAAGCGCCTGCCATGAAAGGATTGTCGTCGGGCGCGTTTGCAAACACGACAAGCTTCGCGCAGCCAATCGAATCGCGATCAGCCGTTATTTCGGCTGTTTTGCGGATAATCCTTCCTCGGTTGTTTTGCGGATAATCCTCCCCATCAGTGCGACAGCATCCATATTGATGCCCGCTTTTGTGGAAGCGACGTTAATTGAAGAGCATACGCGCTCCGTTGTACTCAGCGCCTCGGGAATGGAGTTAATAAGCGCCTTGTCGGCAGGTGTCATACCCTTCTGAACCAGTGCGGAATATCCGCCGATAAAATTGATTTCAAGCGTCGCTGCCGCCCTGTCAAGAGCCTTTGCAAGCTTCAAAAAATCATTTTCACACCGATAAGTACCGCCTACAAGCGCGATTGGCGTGACGGAAACACGCTTGTTAATAATCGGAATGCCGTATTCCTTTTCAATATTTTCACCGGTTTCGCAGAGTTTTTCTGCCCGATGTGTGATTTTGTCGTATATCTTATCGGCACAGACACCGGAATCGCTGTCAACACAGTCAAGAAGCGAAATGCCCATTGTTATTGTACGAATATCAAGGTGCTCCGCTCTTATCATATTTATTGTTTCCAAAATATCATTGGTATTGATCATCGTTCAGCCTCATATTCTGTGCATTGAATTAAAAATATCCTCGTGCATGACAGAAATAACGAGTCCGTTATCGTCGCCGAGGGCGCGGAGCTTATCCACAAAATCGCCGAAACCGATGCTCAGCTTTGTTATATCAACAAGCATTATCATTGCAAAATACTCAGAAAGCACTGTCTGAGAAATATCCTGAATATTCGCGTCGTAAAGTGAGCATTCGCTCGCTACCTTCGCAATGATGCCTATATTGTCCTTACCTGTTACACTTATTACTGCTTTCATAACTGTTCCGCCTTTTCTGATGCAATCATTTACACGGTGATTATATCACAAAGCGGAACGTTTTGCAATATGAAAGCAAAATAATTGTATTTCAGAACTTCACAATCCCCGCATTCATCAAAACCGCTTCCTCATAATCATGTGTCACGGCAATGATGGTTTTCCCTTCGGTATATCTCCGGAATACGTCGATAACGTTTTTACGCGTATCGGCATCAAGTCCCTTGAATGCTTCGTCAAGGAGTATCACATCGCAGTCGGCGGCAATGGCGCGCGCAATAGCCACGCGTCGTTTCATCCCGCCCGAAAAATCATGCACCTTCTTTTTGAAGTCATCGATTCCGAGCAAGGAAAGCAGATTTTCCGCATCCGCCTTTGAAAAGCTTTTGTGAGCGACAAGCCTCACATTTGAAACGGCTGAAAACTCCTCACAAAGCCTGTCCTCCTGAAAAACACATGCTTTCTTCTTCGGCATGTCCGATATTTCTCCGGTATCAGGTTTGACAAAGCCGAGCAAAGCATTAAGCAGTGTCGTCTTTCCGCACCCGGAAGCACCCATAATGCAGGTGGTGTGACCGGCCGGAAATACGTAGGAAAAGTTGTCAAGCACAGTTTTTCCGTCAAATGAGACAGTCAGATTTTTAACGGTTATATCATTCACAGTCTTTCGACCTCCCTGAAAAACAGCTTCAAAAGCAAACAGAAAAGCTTTTCAAAGCCGACGCTGAGTATTACGATAGTAAGTGTCCACGCGAAAAGCTCAGGTGTATTCAGGTATACCTTAGCAAAATACAACGATTCACCGATCGAGCCGTCCGGTATACCGATTATTTCTGCCGCAACACCCGACTTCCATGCGAGTCCCATCGCAACACTCGATGCCGACATAAGGTAGGGCTTTATCTGCGGAAGTCGTATATATATAAGCCTTCTGATTACCGGCACTCCGAACGCATCAGCCATTTCAAGCATTTTTCTGTCAGTGCTCTGTAACCCTTTCAATATGTTCGAATAGATGACGGGCAGGACGATCAGGAACGTTATGAACACGGAAAGCTGTGACGACGAAAGCCATATAAGCGCAATAATCACAAATGATGCAACCGGTACCGACTTGACGGCAGCCATATACGGCATGAGAAGTACCTCGGCAACCGCAAAACGCGATGCCAACGCAGCAAGCAGACAGCCGACGGAAGTGCCGAGGAGAAAACCCCCAATGATACGCGACATGGAAAACCACACCGATGCGTAAAAATCCCCGCTGCTCCAGAGGGACGGCAAAACCTTCAGCACGTCAACGGGTGAAGCGACGAGGATATTACGGCGCAAAAGCAACGCCGCAAGCTCCCACACAGTGAGAGCAAGCAGCGTCGCGCCGATATTTCTGATAATTCTTTTTTTGTTACTTGACATAGTAGAATGCGTCATCGGGGAGCTTACCGCCGACGGCTTTTGCGTTCTGCTCAAAAAGGACCGCAAGGTATGACGAAAGAGAGGTCCTCATTTCGTCTCCGGTAATAACCTTGATGTTGCAATACGGAATCGCTTTCTTCGCAATTGCAGCCTTGAAAATGTCAAACTCTTCGACAAGAGCTGCGGCATCGTCAATATTTGCATTCACGTACTCCGATGAAGCCGCATATTCGTTAAGCATTTTTTTCACTGCGTCCGGATGCTTTTCAACAAACTCAGTTCTTGCGGCAAGCACACCGGTGACAAGCGCACCGCTGCCTTCGATCTTTCCCCACTCATCTGTAAGGTTGAGCGCTATATTGAGTCCCTCGACGTTTGACTGAGCAACGGTGACATAAGGCTGAGGCAGCATTGCAATTGCATTGTCGTTCGCTTTGAGAAGCGGTACAACGGCGGTGGGCTCGCTCTGCCATTCGATTGTCACATCGTTATCGGGGTCCACACCGTTTTTGGAAAGAATATAGCGAAGTGTATATTCGGGCGTTGAGCCCTTTCCGGTTGCATATATGGTTTTTCCCTTGAGATCGGCAACACTTTTGACAGTATCGCCCTTTTCCACAATATAAAGCACGCCGAGTGTATTGATTGCCAGAACCTTTATTGCGCCGTTTGTGTTATTGTAAAGCACAGAGGCGAGATTTGCGGGAATCGCCGCCATATCAAGCTCTCCTTTGTTGAGCTTGGGCGTAATCTCATCTGCCGAACCGGCTATGGTGAATTCGTATTTATTTGCGGCTTTGCCGTCTGCGTTGTCATTCATGACCTTGACCAGTCCGATTGAGGTCGGTCCCTTCAGTCCCGCAATGCGGATAGTTTCTTTTTCCGCTTCTGTATCCGCGCACGCAAACAATGATATTGTCATAGCGACGAGAACGAGAAATACGAGTAATTTTTTCATCAAAAAACTCCTTTTTTTACTTGACTTTACCGATATTATACGTTAAAATACCGTTATAAATATGTTGCGTGTGCAACAAAAAATCCGGAGTGTTATATGTATATCGACAAGTGCAGACTGTTTGCCGGTTTGACCAAAAGTCAGGCAATGCGGCTTTTGGAAGCTGAGGGCACGAAGCGAATCTGCTTCAAAAAAGGCGAAGTCGTACTTCGGGAAGGCGAAAAGGTCAATGATTTCTGCATAATCGAAAGCGGAACGCTTGAGGGCGTGCGCTATCTTGTTGACGGACTCCGCGATGTAGCAGCTGTTCTTACCGAAGGTGATGTTTTCGGCGACGTTCTTGCTATTTCAGGCGGACGCAGATCACCGGTAACGGTAATTGCACGTACCGAAAGCTATGTTGTATTCATCCCGTTTGACCTCTTTTTTTCCGGAATCGGCGGCGAGGTGAACGCGAAGGTACTGAAAAATCTCATCCACAGTGTCAGCGACAAGTATTTCGCACTGCAGTTCCGCATAAACTGCATAGCCTGCCGCAGTCTTCGAGAAAAGATAATGTATTATCTCGTAACTGTGGGAGGGCACAGCAAAGAGCCGTTCAACATACCGCTCGACCGTGAAGCGCTTGCGGATTTTCTCTGTACCGACCGCTCAGCCCTTTCAAGAGAGCTCTCCAGCCTGAGAAAGGACGGCATAATCGATTATTACAAAAACACGTTCAAGCTGAAACAAAATATTCTGAGGTGTATGCTATGAAGAAAATCCTTGCGCTGATTCTGATATCGGCATTTCTGCTTTGTCTGATTCCGTTTTCCGTATCGGCAAAATCGAATGGTTTCGAAATTTCGGGTGTTGACACGACACCGAAGCCGGGCGCCATCACGGTTCTTACCCCCGCATATTCAAAAGACAGCACCGGTATGAGCAGTGACGGAAAAATCATGGAAATAGTCGTCCGGTCAGATGTGATAACATCAACCGAGAGTGTCGGAAACACGATTCCGGATGACGGATATGTCGTTGTAATACGAGGCAGTACTATGATCGAAAGGGTCAAAAATGAAGCGTCTCCCAAAAAAGGCGACAAAGTCATGCTATCGGGCGACGGAAAGGTATTCTACATTATAAACGATAATTATGATCCGTTTTACAGCGTGACAATCAGCTTCGATGGCTTCAACAGCGTCAGAACCGAAAACACCATCAAGATCTATGACACCGGCGAAAGCAGTAAGACAAATATCTGGGGTAGCGAAGTCGTTGTTAACGGTGACGGTTTTGTTTCGTCGATAGGCGGCAACGACAATAAAATCCCCGCAGGCGGCTTTGTCATTTCCGCAGTCGGCAGGGGACGCATTGCGCAGCTTAACAACGCCGCACAGCTCGGTATGTCCGTAAGTGTTGACAGAAGCGCTAAAACTATTACTTTTGAATATGGCAAAAAAAGTGTGGTCAACTCGATGCAGGCGTCTCTTGCCGAATTTGAACAAAGCGTCGAAAGTGCAAAACAGCGTTATGCGGTTATCGATTACACAAAATGCCATGAGTATTCCGCCGACCTTGAAAGCATTATCATAAAAGCCGAGGAAGCCCTGAATATTGATTCTGTCGCCGATGCGTTACTTGCAAAACGGGACTTCGAAAAGCTTCTTTCCGACACAGAGATATCGATGATTGAATATCCCGCAGTGGAAGCACGCGCGCTTTGGATGCGCCCTACCTCAAGTGAAACGCGTGAAAAGGTCGCAAAGCGTGTCAAGGAAGTTTATGACATGGGATTCAATATCATTTGTCTTGAACTTCTTTACGACAGCACACTCATTTTCCCGATCGACACGAAAGAATACGGATTCTCGCAGAACCCTTCGCTGAACGGCTTCGACGTTCTTCAGGCATACATTGAGGAATGCCGCAGATACGGCATTGAGCTTCACGGCTGGATGTCGGTTTACCGTGTCGGATACGAAACCAGCACTTACGCTTCCCTTTCCGTCGGTGCGACACATGAAGATCTTAGATGCATTTCCGCATCTGGCAAGAACTATGTTTACAACGAATACGGAAACGGATGGTTTCTCAATCCGGCGCGTCCGGAGGTCAGTGAGCTCCTTTTGAAGCTTTACGGATATATATTCGACAACTACGCACTTGACGGCTTCCAGCTCGACTATATCCGCTATCCGTATGCCGAAGGCGAAATGTACGGCTACGACGACTATACGCTTTCTTTATTCGAAGAAAAATACGGAAAAAATCCGCGCACCCTCAGCAAAGACGATGCACTGTGGAAGACATGGTGCGAGTTCAGAGCAGCATTTGTAACCGATTTTGTGCGCAGCGTGCGCGGAATGATGAACGAAAAGCGCCCCGACATGTACCTGGGAGCGGACGTTGCCCCCGATTTCAGAGCCGTTTACACAAAATATCTGCAGGAAGCCGAGAAATGGCTCAGCGAAGGACTTATTGATATAGCCTATCCTATGGCATACGGCACAAATGTTATTCCGCTTTACGCCGGTTTCACCGTTTCCGCCGCTGCCGAAAATGCGTACAGCTATATCGGTGTCGGCGACTACGGTACCGATGTTTTCAGACGTCAGATAAACGAAACACGTGAGGCGGGAGCCGACGGATTTGCATTCTTTTCATACGCACAGTATGTCAACGGCAATTACGCAGATACGCTTGCAGCCACAAGCCTTGCCAAGCGCTCGCTTTCGCCGACGTACAATGCTGCGGCAGCTCTCAGAGCTCAGTGCGAATATATACTTAACCGGACATATTCGATCGCTTCTGTCAGCGAAGACGCTCTTTCCATTGAAACTATTGATATTCTCTTTGACAACCTCGGCAGTCTGATTCAAAGCGACAATGCCGAAAACAACAAAGCAAGCATCGAAAAGGCAATATTCGACCTTGAAAAATCCGACTGCGAGGAAAGCGCAAAAGCAGCTCTGCTTTCCGATCTTCGCTTCGCGCTGAAAATCGCTTCCCTTTCACGGGATGAAGCAAAAGAGAAATACCGACTCGAAAACCCGCTTCCGGGTGAAGAATCAAGCGATGCCGTCAGCGACAATGCAGATGAGAGTAATGACGAGTCATACGACAATTCACAAAGTGCTTCGGAAAGTTCGGACATCAGCGCAACACAAAACGATAACGGCTCAAAAATCGGTATCATTGCCGCAATATGCGCCGCTGCCGCACTCGGCGCAGCAGCAATAGCAGCCGTGCTGATAAAGAAAAAACGCAAATAAAGAGTACCGGACTTCTTTCAAAAACACCACGGAAACACTGAACCTCCGCAAAATACATTGGAAGTTCAAAAAACGTGGTGTTTTTTCGATATATGTCCGAACCGATGTCCGATTTCAACGACTATATGGGCGAGTACTCAAAAGCATTCCGGAAAGCAGGTAAACCAATGAACGCAGATGCGATAACTCAATACTACGACGACCTGATACGGCTTGCTGTATCAAAATGCGATTCGCAAACAGATGCCGAAGACCTTGTAGGCGATACCATCCTTGCTGCTTTTTCATACATGAAAAGAGGCGGAACGATTGAATATCCGAAAACATGGCTTGCAAATACATTGTGTCATAAATATAATGACAACCTGCGAAGAAAATACCGTGAACCCATAACGATAAATTTCGATGATAGTCTTGACATCTTTACAGATGAGGAAGAAAGCTTCTCTTCGGAAGATGCGGCGAAAATCAGAAAAGAGCTTAATCATCTCGCATATATCAATCGCGAGGTCTTGATTCGGTACTATTTCGGCAGGCAAAGTGTTTCGGATATTGCCGCAGGGCTCGATATTCCTGAGGGAACCGTGAAAAGCAGGCTGTCGTCAGGTCGGAATCAGATGAAAAAAGGATTTGAAACAATGGAAACAAGAGAAAACTATTTGCCGGGAAAACTTTATTTATCATTCGGCGGAGCCGAAGGGCTTAAGATGGAACCTTTATCGCTTGTCGAAAATGACCTCATAGCTCAAAATCTTTTGATTCTTGCATATGAAAAGCCGATTACCGTAAGCGACC
>FR892237.1:0-1603 GCA_000433115.1 Ruminococcus sp. CAG:382 | reverse complement strand
GAAAGGTTTATGCGGATTTTCTCATCACAAAACCGCAGGACAGGCTGAAAAATTTCGAACCGCAGCTTGACTTTGTCGACAGGCATTTTGATACGATATGGAATATCATTGCAAAAATGTCGGCGGAGATTTCCGGTTTCGGGTTTGTTTCTGCGCTGGAGTCGAAACAAAAGACCGAACTTGACAGATATGCCGTGCTGAAAGCATTGCAGGATTTTCAGCACTGCGGAACAGGCAAAATTGAAGCGCCGCACTTCCCCAAACGCAGAGATGGCGGCTGGTGGTTTGCACAGGCGACAGCCTTCGACGCCGGATACAACACAAAAGAATACAATGAAGCTTCGGAATATGCCATACAGGGCGGACACCGCACTTCTGAAAGCTTTGTTGACGACGGTACAAGGCGCGTTCGCCTTTACGAATTTGACACCACGTTGTGGGACAGCCCACATCGTTATGGCGGAGCGTTTGAACTCTATTTCAGGTATATCATCCCTTTACTTTGGCGCATTTACACAGATAAGACAATTGAAAATGAGTCCGAAATTCCGAATGAATTTATATCATATATTCCGTCGCTCGAGCGGTTCGGGATGCTCGGGAACGCACAAGACAAGCTTCGTGTCGCCATTCCCGTATTGAAGGAATCGGAATATGAGGAAGTAAATGTGGCAATCAGGTGTGCAACCGAAAGACTGAAAACGGCTATCGGCGAGGATTTCTCCGCGTTTGTTTCCTCTAAGAAAACGCCTGTTCCGAAACACCTCACCTCCGTTCCAGATCTGTTCCGATACGGTGACGCGACAAATTATTTTGCCATGGCAGTTGTCCGCGAGGCATACGAAAAAGGCTTGCATTTGAAAGATGTAGATTACTGCTGTCCACCGGCCGTAATGACGTATTACGAAGCCGAGCGCACAAATTGAACAGGTACAAAACCACGAAAAAAAATAGAAAAGACAAAAACCCCCCGCCGACACTTAACTGTGCCGGCGGTTTATTTTACAGTTGAATTATATGATTACTTTTCAGCCTTTGCTTCTTTTTCCGCCTTAGACTTTGAGAATGCTTTGTCATAAACATACCAAAGCATACCGGAAAGGAATACAGAGGAGAAGAAGCCGGCAACGAGACCGATTATGATCGGAAGCGCGAAGTTACGAATCGAGGAAACACCGAGGATATAAATCATACCGATGGTGAAGAGAGTCGTGAGAGTTGTGTTGAGAGAACGTGTGAAGGTTTCTCTGACGCTTGCATTGACAACATCAGCAAAATCGGTATCCATTCTGCGGCTGTTTTCACGGACACGGTCAAAGATGATAATCGTTGCGTTGATGGAATAGCCGAGGATAGTGAGCAGAGCCGCAATAATGTTGGTGTTTACAGGAATTTGGAAGATCGTGTAGAACGTCAGCATGATAAGGACGTCATGGCAGAGGCATGTTACTGCTGCGAGGGCGCTGGCGAACTTGAAGCGGATCGCTATATAAACAAGCATGAGCACGATAGCGATAATAACAGACCAGATCGCAGTTTTAAGAAGTCTGCTGCCGATTGTTGCGGAAACAGAGTTAATCTCGCACTCAACTTCGTTGTGGTT
>FR892236.1:56347-57284 GCA_000433115.1 Ruminococcus sp. CAG:382 | reverse complement strand
CGGCGCGGTTGTTATGACCATGATATATTTTCCCGCCGATCATGATTCCGCCGCCTATGCCCGTGCCTATCGTCAGCATGATTATATCCTGAAACGCCTTGCCCTCGCCCGCGACCTTTTCGCCGATGAGTGCGGCGTTGCCGTCGTTTTCAAGGAAGCAGGGCTTGTTCAGCTCGTGCTCAAGGTAGTCGCAGATATATGTGTTGTGGAAGGGCAGATTGCCTGCACCGACGACATAGCGGCTGTCTTCGGAGATCGATCCGGGTGAGCCTACGCCCACGGCGGGGATATCGTATTTTTCGGAAAGATTGCGGCAGAGGCTTGCGATGTCGCTGAGTATCGCCCCCTCGCCGTCCTCCTTGCGGGTCACGATCTTTCCTTTTTCGATTATTGTATGATCGGGGGCGACGACGCCGTATTTGATCGCCGTGCCGCCGATATCAATGCCAAGATTAAACATATGATTCACCGTGTTTGTTATTGAAGAATACCGTCAATGAATACCTTAACGGGATTGAGAGCGCTGTCAAGCAGCACAAGGTCGGCGGCAAGCCCCTTCCGTATAGCGCCGGTTTCGTTTTCGATTCCGAGCGCCTTGGCGGGATTTACCGATGCCATACGGGTTATATCCGTAAGCGGTATGCCGAGAGAGTACAGATTCTGCACGCCCTTCAGCACCGTATGCCAGCTTCCGGCAAGCGTTCCGTCCTCAAGATATATTGCGCCGCAATGACTGCGGCGGGTTTTGCCGTAGACGCGGTAATCGTCGTCGGGCAGTCCCGATACCATACCCGTATCGCTGACAAGGCAGATGCGGTCGGCGCCCTTTGCGCGGAAGATGAGTCTGACGGTTATGGGGTCAAGGTGGACAAAGTCGCATATCATCTCGCACATCAGGCGGTCATCGGTGAGCGCAACGCCGAGTACGCCGGGGTCG
>FR892236.1:51233-56207 GCA_000433115.1 Ruminococcus sp. CAG:382 | reverse complement strand
AGGCGTCCCGCTTCTTCGGCGGCTTCAAGTGCGCCCTCCAGCTCGGGTGCTATTGTGATTATCTTCATCATTCCGTCTGCGTGGGAGCAGAATTTGCGTATTACCTCAGCAGACGGCTTTATCATGCACTTTTCGTTCATCGCGCCTTTTCTTGCGGGCGAAACGCAGGGACCTTCGGCATGGATACCGGCGATTTTCGTACCGCGGGTGCGGCGCTTTGCCTCACTTGCGATATGCTCAAAGGCGGAGCAGAGGTTGAAGCCGTCCTGCGTGCCTGTCGTGGCTGCAAGCGTCGTTACGCCGTGCGCGGCTTCATATTCCAGTGCGGGGTCAAATTCGGCGGCAATGTCGTCAAACGCTACTCCGTATACGCCGTGAACGTGAGTGTCGATGAAGCCTGCCATGAGGTACATTCCCTCTCCGTCGATAACATCGCCGCCGTCAAAGCTGCCGATATCGGCAATTTTGCCGTTCTTTATGAGCAGGTCCTGCTTTTTTACCTCATCGGGCGTTACGATGAGGGCGTTTTTTATTGTTACCGGTTTCATTTTCCAAGCATCCTCTTAAGATTTTCGACGCTGATTTCAACTGCGGTAAGTACGTCCTCAATACCTTCAAATTCGAGCGAAACATATCCGTCATAGCCGGTTGCGGCGATATTTTCAAGTATCTGCTGTACGGGAACATCGCCGTGGCCGCAGATTGTGGGGCGGCGGTAGTTGCCGCCTCTGGTCCTGTTCCAGCCTCTGCCGGGATTCGGCATCATGCCGGAGCGCCGGAAGGAGTCCTTTGCGTGTACATGGGTGAGGAAGGGGAGCAGCTTGGAAACGGCTGTCGCGCAGTCCTCATCGACGCCGCCGAAATTGCCGATATCGCACAGCCAGCGGTAGTTCGGGTGATTTACCGCGTCGAACAGCGCGAGCATACGGTCGCTGTCCTGAAACAGTCTGCCGTGATTTTCGCTGCAGTTTGTCACGCCCTTCGATGCGGCATATTCGGAAACTTCGCGGATGGCTGGCGCGACGTATCTTACGGCGCTCTGCCATGTCTGTATGCCCTCATATTCGGGGAAGAAGCCCCACGCGATGTCGTGGCGTATTTTCTTTATGCCGTTGGCTGCCGCGATGTCGATATTGCCCTTGACGCGCTCTACCTCGGCGGCGATATCCTTTTGAAGGAAGTTCGCGCCGGTGGTGTACATCGGGACTTCAAGCCCGATTTCACGGGCGTGATTGACAAGGCGGGTCGTGTAATCCATATCGCTGCTGCCGTCGGGAGTTTTGTCGCAGTAGCAGATTTCCACGCCGTCACAACCCAGCTCCTTTGTTTTGTCGATGGCGTCAAACCAAGTCATTTTGCCTTCGGCGATGAGGCGGTAAAAGCTGTATGTCGAAATTGAAAGCTTCATAGTATTATATGTTCCTCGCGTTTTATTCGATACCCTTCGCGCACTTGAACACTGCCTGAGAGACTGCGGGGCATACTCTGGGGTCAAATGCGTCGGGGATGATATATTCGTCGCTGAGTTCCTCGTCGGTGACGATTGCGGAAAGTGCTCTCGCGGCTGCGACCTTCATTTCCTCGGTGATATCCTTTGCTCGTGCGTCAAGTGCGCCGCGGAAGATGCCGGGGAATGCGAGAACGTTGTTGATCTGGTTCGGGAAGTCACTTCTGCCGGTACCGACGACTGCCGCGCCCGCCGCCTTTGCCTTGTCGGGCATGATCTCGGGGTTGGGGTTTGCCATTGCGAAGATGATGGGTCCGGCTGCCATGGATCTTACCATGTCCTCGCTGAGCACGTTTGCGGCGGAAACGCCGATGAAAGCATCCTTGCCCTTTACGGCATCGGCAAGATAGCCGCGGACGCCGGATTTGTTTGTGCCGACGACCTCGGCAGCCTGTGCGGGGTTCATGTCTTCTCTCCCCTCATACAGCACGCCGTTCTTATCGACATAAGTGAGGTCGGTGACGCCGATGCGGCGGAGCATTTTGCCGATGGAAAGTCCGGCTGCTCCGGCGCCGTTTATAACCACGCTGATTTCGGAAATATCCTTCTTTACTACGCGGCAGGCGTTGAGCATTGCGGCGGAAACGATTATTGCGGTGCCGTGCTGGTCATCGTGGAACACGGGAATATCGCAGCATTCTCTGAGGCGGCGCTCTATTTCGAAGCAGCGGGGAGCGGAAATATCCTCAAGGTTGACGCCGCCGAACGAACCGCAGAGAAGTCTTACGGTGTTGACGATTTCGTCGGGGTCCTTGCTGCGGATGCAGAGAGGAATTGCGTCAATGCCCGCAAATTCCTTGAAAAGAAGGCATTTGCCCTCCATGACGGGCATACCGGCTTCGGGTCCGATGTCGCCCAGTCCGAGAACGGCTGTGCCGTCGGTTATTACGGCGACGGTGTTCCAGCGGCGGGTCAGCTTCCAGACCTCTTCGGGGTTCTTCTGAATCACCACGCAAGGCTCGGCAACGCCGGGAGTGTACGCAAGGGAAAGCTCCTTGCGGCTCTTTGCGTGAGTTCTGGCGGTAACTTCGATTTTGCCTGCCCATTCATAATGCTTGGCAAGCGATTCCTGTCTGATGTCCATGATTCGTACTTCCTTATTTTGTATGTTATAAATTTATTTCAAGCAAGAGATAATAACGGCGAAAGGAGATGAGAAAGTGAAAGCTTTGAAAAAAGCGGCTGTGATTTTTTTTTGCTCGCTGTTTCTGTGTATACAGGTAAGCGCGGCGGAATACGGATGGTTCTTCAAGTCGGGCGCGTCGGGTGAACAGCCTTCGGTCATGGACGGAAGCTCCCTGCCTGACAGATACGGCTGTCTTTACCTCGGAAGCAAGGGCGACAAGACGGTTTATCTCACGTTTGACGCGGGATATGAAAACGGAAATGTCGCAAAGGTGCTTGATGTACTGAAAGCACATTCCGCGCCTGCCGCATTCTTTATTCTGCCCAATCTCGTCAGGCAGAATACGGAGCTTGTACTGCGCATGGCTGACGAGGGACACCTTGTCTGCAATCACTCAAAAAGCCACAGAAACATGGCAAGAGTGAAAAGCTTTGATGAGTTTGAGGCGGAAATCACGGGGCTTGAAGATATATACCGTGAAATCACGGGGCGCGAGATGGCAAAATATTTCCGTCCGCCCGAAGGAACGTATTCGGAGCAGATGCTTGAATACTGTACCCGTGCGGGAGTCACGCCCGTGTTCTGGTCATTTGCATATGCCGACTGGGACAATTCAGCTCAGTGGGACTGCGAAAGGGCTTATAATAAAATCGTATCCAATCTTCACGACGGAATGGTGATGCTGCTTCATCCCACATCGGCGACAAATGCGGCGATACTCGACAGAGTTCTTTGCTATATTGAATCGCAGGGATACCGCTTCGGTACTCTGGATGAACTGAAGCTGTCCGTTCTCCGCGGGAACGGTGACGATGCGTTTTCAATTGACGAATATGTGAAAAGCGGCGAGGTTTACACGGTAAATCCCGAAAAGCGGAAGGTTGTCGCGCTGACGTTCGACGACGGTCCGCACCCTACGCAGACGGACGAGATATTGCAGGTCCTCGACGAATACGGCGTTAAGGCGACGTTTTTCGTGCTCGGGACAAACGCGGAAAAGTATCCCGACGTGCTGAGGCGGGTGATTGCCGCGGGTCACGAGATCGGTAATCACACCTATTCGCACTCGCTTCTTTCGAAAAAGGGTACTGCGCGGTTTTTCGACGATGCGGAGAAAAACCGTTTGTATCTTAAGGATGAATTCGGGGTGGAGACAAGGCTGCTGCGTCCGCCGGGAGGCTGCTTCACGGAGGAAGCGCTGAAAAAGGCAGGCGAGCTTGAGTACAAATATGTACTTTGGTCATGGGAGACCGATGCCCGCGACTGGGCGGGAACATCGGCATCCGTGATAGCCTCCACCATCGAAAAGAATATGCACGGCGGAGACGTTATTCTGCTGCACGACAGTGTTGTCGGCAAAAGCCACACCGCCGAGGCGCTCAGGATCCTGATACCCTATCTGCTGTCGGAGGGCTATTCCTTCGACACCGTTTCAGGGCTGTTTTCCGAAGAATGAGATAAATTATAATCCCGATAAATGTGAGCATTGACACGATCTGCGACACCGTTCGGATAGCCGTGCCGACATATTTCACGGTGATCACGCCGTCGGTAAGTCCGGCAATATCGGCAATGACATAGCCGCGCTCACAGGTGAGGGTGCGGAGCGCGCCGTTCTGATCGCGCGCTTCGTAGCCCTTATACATGACAAGAGGTATTTTCATATAGGCGTCGTCTGCCGCCGTTCCGGTGAAGGATACGGTGGTGACATCAAAATCGCGGGTGGTTTTCAGAGTTTTGCGTATGCCGGTGTCGTTTGTATAGGAAACGGCGCCGTTTTTTATCATTGTTCCCCACGGTGTGCCCGTCGGGAGATATTCCGCGCCGCCGAGACTGTCGTGCCAGTTTTCTTCAAGCACGACGCCTCGTATTTCGTTATTTATCATGGTTTTCAGCTTGGGCGCTGCGGTCACGCAGTAGCTGAACACCGAAAAGGCGGCAAGGCACGCGGCAAAGACCGGAACGAGCTGTTTTTTTGTCAGCGATTTCAAAGTATAGCCCGCGCCGAAGGCACCGAAAAACGTCACGAACATAAGGAGTCGCCACGGGAACTGAAGCTTGCCGAGTATGCTCTGGAGAGCGTTCCACGGGAACAGTGTTGACGAGGCTAAAAGGGCAATGACCGCAAGAGTCGAGCAGAGCACGGCTTTGTCGCTGACCCTGACCTTTTTTATGAGAAGATATATGAGTACACCGACGGAAAGCGGGATCGCGAGTCCGATTCCGTTGGGTATCCACGGGTCGTTGGCAGTCGTGAGGTTGAAATCGCTTATTGTTTTATAAAGCGGCATGGCGCGACGGGCAAGCGTTCCCCAGATGGTATCGGAAGGGGGGGCGGTCT
>FR892236.1:46409-51228 GCA_000433115.1 Ruminococcus sp. CAG:382 | reverse complement strand
TGGTATCGGCAGTGCCGTCGTTCAGGCGGAGCGTGCCGAAGGAGAGCTGCTCAAGCATCGGGAAGACATAAAACGCGGAGAGCGCGAAGAATATCACTGCCGAAAGGGCAATCAGGGCGATGCGCTTTTTGTTTTTTATAAGCTCGGGTATATAGAAAAGGGCGATCACGAGGAAAAAAAACGCGAGACAGGCGGCAGAAAGCGTGTGGGAGATAAGCACACCGCAAAGCCCCGTCGGGAGAAGCAGCCAATGCTTTGCGTCGCCGGTCAGGATCGACATCAAGCCCGTAAACGCTATGGGCAGGAATATGAACGCCTGCACCTCGCCGAGGGCGACGCGGGTTATGAAATCAATCGCGAGGTATGAGGAAAAGGTATATAAAACCGAGGTGACGAGCGCCGGAAGTTTTTCCGAAGTGAGCTTCAGGGCGCAGAAATACGTCACGAGAGCCGTCGCGGTCAGGCAAAGCATTATATAGATGCGGAGCGACGCTTCGACAGACATGCCGAGGGTCACAAGCGCGCCGGGGAGATGGAGAAATACGTCGCCGTAAAAGACAGGCGATGCATAGCCGCAGCCGCTCAGCTGTTCATAGTAAATAGGCGCAAACCACTTGCCGTGTCTGATATTTTCGGAGATCTGGTATATGCGTCCCATGTGGTATTTATAGTCGTGTCCGCTCGGAAGGCGCAGAAACGAAAGCGGTATTATGACGAGTATCAGTAGTAAAAGCAGCAGGATGAAAAGCTCGCGGTGCTTTTTTATGTAGCCTATCATAGCGTCTCCTATTTACAGAATGCCTATTTTCCCTTATACCTATTATACTATTATCGGCGCAACAAATCAATAAAGAAATCCGCTATATATTATGTATTTTTTGGAATGGTTTTGATACGTTTTTGATATGGGTTCAGGTAAAAGCAAACGGAGCTGCGGAAGTATCCGCAGCTCCGGCATATCTTTGAGATCAATCGGGTATCTGTTTTTTCAGAATCGGTTTCAGATAATTCTTCTTCATGTCTCTTAAAGAACCGAAAAAAATTTCTTCGGAATTCGACAATATATTCCTGCCGTCTTTAAGCATCGTTAATTGCATTGTGCATATAAGATCCGCAACCTGAAACAAGCGGTAATCTGCCGGAATAACGCGACGAAATTCAGCACCCGGAAGTGCTATTGCGAAAACCGTTGCAAGCAATTTCCCGAGTTCAACCTGACCGTTATCATAATAAACCACAATTCTGTCAAATCGGGAAAAGTATTCTGCCCGTTCATACAAAAACAGAAACAGCTTTTTTGACAGCAATGCCGTCATTTTTAAGGGGTCAAGATGGTTTTTCTCAACATAAAAGGTTTTGTATGATATTTCAACATTATTGAAAAACGTAATCAACGAGTTCAGTATCTTTCTTCGTTCCTTTATTGAAAAAGAAATGTAGTCTTCTTCCCTTCGGATAATAGGGCCAACGTGAAAGCAATGATTCTTTGGCAGTCCGAAATCAGGTAATCTTTTTTCAAGTAAATCAATCGGATGTTCAATGGAATTGCCTTGGTCATGAAATACCAGAGTGAATATGTAATAAGGAGAATGCGGCTGATATGCTCCGAAATCGCCTGATTCATCGACAAAAACGCTCAGTGTCTTCATATGTCCTCACAAAAAATGGCGGGGAACATCCCCGCCGAAGGTGGACCCGGATCTTGCGATCAGCCCGTTCCTTATGTTATATTATATCATGTTTTCAAAAAAAGTCAATACCTTTTGTTGACACTCCGAGCAATATTATTATATGCGGATGCGGTTGATAATATACTGCGAAGTGAATTGCGGCAGCAACTCCCGGCATGAACAATTATACGGTTGTTTTTTTGCACAAAAAAGCGCTGTCAGAATTGTGCAGTATGCCTATTGAAAAATGGGAAAACGTGGTATATAATAAAAGTGTAGCACCGAACAGATGTTCGGTGCTGCGGTCAAACAGCGGCGTTGTGTCCGCATTGGATGCGGAATGGCTCACTCAGCGCCAAAAAGTGCAGAGAACATTTGTTCTCCACGGACGGTCAACAAGACAGTCAATAATACGAAAGGAATTTTGATGGATTACAGAGAAGCTGCAAAGGAATTACTGGCAAAGAAAATTGAGCTCAAAAATGCGTACGTTTCACTCGGGGACGAGATCACGATGCTCGAAAACGAGAAGTTCGCTATCAGGAAATGTGTCGGTGACACTGCCGTTGCCGCGGGCGGCGGCAGTAAATATGAGGAATACATAACAAACCTCATTTTCATTTCCGACAACACCTCGCTGCGCCGCCGCGTCGTCCGGCGCGAGCTTGACATGATCGAACAGGGCATGGCGGAGCTGAGCGAATACGAGCAGGATCTCATGGACGTGTTTTTCGTGCGGCGTGCAAAAAACGCCACCGAAATCATCGCCGAAAAATGGTTCAAGGAACGTTCGCAGATATACTCCGACCGCGCGGTCGCGCTGAATAAGTTCACGCGCGCTGTTTATGGGGTTATACATCTGTGAAGTAAACAAATTGCCGGAGCAGAAGGCTGTTATCTGCTCCGGCGTTTTTGTTATTTTTCGGGTGCGGTCATTGCGCTGAGGTCGATTTCGCTCTTTCCCCTGATGAGCTGCATTGTTTCGTCGCAGGTAAGCACATTATGCTTTGGTACGGTGAAGTTCATGGTCTCATCATACATAACGCTCTCAAACACGACGAAGTCATTTCCGTAGGTATGTATTTCGCTTATCTGGAAACGTTTTTCGGGATTTGCGACTATACGGCGATATTCGCCGGTCTCAGTGTCGTAGACATAGACATCGCCGCCCCTTGAGACTGTGCCGTGGTCAAGCTGCAGGACGAAAAGGAAGTACCTTTCGTCAAGCCATTCCAGGTATGAAGGCGCATAGGCTATCGGCAGGTCGGGCAGTGCAAGCTCGCTCAGGCTGTCGGTACGGATATCGTACATATATACAGTCGTGCTGCCCCCTTCAAGGCTAAAATTATCGGCGATCACCCTTGTTGCGTCGGGTGAAAGCGAATAACTGTATATTTCGTTGCATTCCAGAATCTTTTTTGATTTAACGTCGGGTGTGTCAAGCAAGAGATAAGACTTACAGGGCAACTCATTCTGACGATACTTCGTTACGGAAGTCAATTTCGTATATGTTCCGTCGGGATCGACATATTCACTCGAAACCCTTTCAGCCGGCTTTCTTTCGGGGGACGCAAGCTCTATAATGGCGTCGGAAAGCTTTTTCTGAGTGTCGGCAAGCTGAGAGGTGAGATCCTTCTTGCGGCTTTCAAGGGATTCGATGCGGTCTTCAAGTTCCTTTATGCGGGTGGTTGACTTTTCGTTCAGATCGGTGACGCGCGCCAGGTCTTCCCTGCACTTTGAAAGCTCGCTCTCGGTTTCCGACAGGGCGGAGAGCTGTCTTTCAAGGTCCTGATACAGACCGTTATAGCGGTCACGTTCCTTTGCAATCTCGTTTTTTTCACTTTCCAGAGCGGAAAGGCTTTGCTCAAGAGCGGCGATACGGGAGGTATCTGCTTCGTTTGCGCCTCCGCAGGCGGAAAGGCACACCAGAAGCAGAGCGGTCGATGTCGCCGCAAGCGCTTTTGACAAATACTTTTTCATCATATTACTCCTATCAATCAATTGATACGATCAATCGCCATATGCCGCATACGTATTATGCGGCAGTTTCGGTAAGCAGCCTGTTTTTATTATAAACGATTTCTCGGATTTTGTCAACAAGGTAATATTTATGGCAAGGGGGCGTTAAAAAAGATGAAGAATCGCCGAAAGTCGACCGACGGCGTACAAAGGTACGTCGAGGGAGGATTTCGACGATAGAAACAGAAATATTAATTAACTGCTTTTGAGGGAATTCGAAGAATTCCGACATTGTTGACCGCTTCACTGCACATAAACAATTTCTTTTCACGGCGTTCCTGTTCATGGCGTTTTCTGTTTCGGTCTGCGCTTTTTTAACGTCCCCTTGGTTCAGCGAAGTTTAATGCGCCGTGATATCAGATATGCTATCATGACGGAGATGATGCCCTTGACGAGGGTGAAGGGTACGTTGAACACGAGCAGGCAGACGAAAAGTCCGTCGACGGAGGGGATAATTTTCTGATACATTCCGACAATCGTTTCGATGGGGAGAAATTTCGTATACACGGGGTAGGAGATGAAGTAATTCACGGGAAGGCTGAGCGCTGCCATGACCGCCGAACCGAACAGACCGCCGACAAGCATCGATCTGCCGCTTTTCAGCCGTCTGAAGGCGATTCCGGAAGGAAGCACAAGGGCGACGCCGAGCAGGAAGTTGCAGAGCTCGCCTATGCCGCCGGTGCTGCTCATGAACACCGCCTTGAGGAGATTCTTCACAAGGCAGACGACGATGCCTTCGACGGGTCCCAGCATATAGGTCGCTATCAGCGCCGGCACTTCGGAGAAGTCGAACTTCACGAATTCGGGAATGAGGAACGGGATGGGTATTTCGATCAGCATCAGCACAAAGCCGAGTGCCGACATGAGTCCGGTCAGCGTCAGGCGCCAGACGGTTCTTTTTTCTTTTTCAACGGAATTATTCATCATACATTGACCTTTCGATATCTGCAAGAATTGTTCTGAATGTCAGGATGTCGGCGGCGGCGTCGGTTTTCAGCCCGACGTTTATGAACGCCTCACGGCTCCCCGCAAGGGCAAACGCGACATCACTGCCGTCGCTTCCCTCTTCGTAAAGCCGATCCTCCGGGAAATCGCTGCCGTATACCGACAGGCGGGATTTTTAGGGAAGG
>FR892236.1:39285-46404 GCA_000433115.1 Ruminococcus sp. CAG:382 | reverse complement strand
GGTATTTTGCGGCAAGAACCGGGAAGCGGCACGTCAGCGCCTTCCTTCGCGGCAGCACAAAGCGGTATACACTGCCGTCAAAGCCGAGGGTCAGCACGCCGGTGCCGGCAACGGTGACGGCGGGAAGCGGGCAGCCTGCGTCATCGCTCCATATCCATTCAAGGTCGGCATCAAAGCCGCCGGAATTGAGGTCGGCGGTGAGCTGTTCGGCGCGTTTTTTCAGAGGTGCGTATTTCTCCGTCAGATCTGTGTTCATCGTTTTCATCCTTTCGGTTCCTCACGAACGGAAATTCGCTTCGTGAGTTATTTGTGTCGTCTGCACTGTCCGGCAATCGTTGCGACGAGCTGTGCGGGGTTCAACGGCTTGGGCAGAAAGCCGGTCATGCCGGAATCGGTGCATTTCTTTATGTCCTCATCAAACAGATTTGCCGTCATAACTATTATAGGAACGGTTTTCGCGTCCGTTCTGTCAAGGGCGCGTATGCGGCGAGCCAGCTCGGGTCCGTCCGTCACGGGCATTGTCATATCGGTGAGTATCGCGTCGATCGCTCCGGGCTTTGAATCGGTGAACGCTTTCAGCGCCTCTGCGCCGTTTGCTGCCCCGAGTACGTTTGCGCCAGCATCGGTCAGCATATACACGACGATCTCCATACTGAGTTCGTTATCCTCGGCGACAAGGATATTCAGCCCTTCAAGTGATTCCGCGGGAGGCGGCGTTTCGGCTTTTTGTTCCGTAAGTTCACCGGAGGAGTATTTATATAACAGTGTTATCTCAAAGCGGGTGCCTTTGCCCTTTTCGCTTTGCACGTCTATTGTACCGTTTTGCCCGTCAACCAGCTTTTTGACGATGGCGAGTCCCAGACCGACGCCGTCGAAGCGTCCGTTTGCCGCCTGCCCTTCCCGGGAGAACGGTTCAAACATTTTTTCCTGGAATTCCCTGCTCATGCCTATTCCGTGATCCTCACAGATAAAGCGTATTTCCGCACGGTCTTTATTTTCGGGATCGGGAGCTTCGAAAACGGAAATATTTACCGTACCGCCCTTATTGCTGTATTTGATTGCGTTGGTTATGATATTCATCATGATCTGGCGCAAATACAGCGGCTCACCGACAAGAGGCTTGCCCGTGCAATCCGGATACTCAGCCGTAAGCGTCACTCCGGCAGCTTTTGCGCGTTCATCGGCGACCCGGATGACTTTTTCCGCTTCCTTCGCGGGATCGAACACGGTGCTGTCGTTGCCTTCGCCTGCCTCGTCAATGATCTTATTGACGGTCAATATATCGTTGACAAGGTCGAGCAGATATTCGGTCGCTTCCCGGCACTTATCACGGCAGGATCTTTGCAGCTCGGCGTCGTCGGGATTGCGGGAAGCGATCTCAATCATACCGAGGATAACGTTTATGGGAGTGCGTGTGTCGTGGCTTATGCGGCGCAGCAAATCCGTTTTGCTCTGATTTGCGGTCTGCTCCGCCTTCATTGCGGCTTTCAGCTTTTCCTGATTTTTCAGTTCGGCTTTTTTCTGTTCGTTTGTGCTTTTACTGACAAGGATGAACGAAGCGAGGTTTCCGTTTTCGTATATGTCCTGAGGAATTATCCTGTCGCTCTGCCATTCGCCACGGATGTTCTGATAGTCATATTCCAGGTAACCGCCTTCACGGATGCGCTCGTCAAGAGTTCCCGGATCGCTGAATCTGCGGTAGCCTTCACGGAATTCCGCCGCAGCACTGTTTACAAGGCTTTCGTAAAATGCGGCGTCTGCCGATCCCTGCGCCGCGACGTTGCCCCATTCCCGGGGATATTTCAGCAGTGTGTAGGTTCCTTTGCGGAGGTCGATGGCGACGGTGAGCAAATAAATACAGCTTATGGTGGTGATGATATCGTTTTTGCGCTCTATCTCACGGTTATGACTGATGCGTGAATGATAGTATGCGGTGATTATCAGAAACGATGTGATGATACACAGTGTGAACGCCACCAAAAGCGCGATGCGGCAACCGGAATACACCTCAACCGAGGGATAGAAGACGAAAACTTCGTATTCGCGGTATTTCGCGCCCGCGCCGTAATATATCTTCCCGTTGCATCTGAATCTTGTCAGATCGCCGTCGGTCTTCTGAGCAATATAAGCGTTCAGCTCGTCTACTTCGTGCTTATCGACGCTTTTATTATCTGTGTTTGATCCGACAAGCTCGTTATCCTTTGTGATATACAGCAAGCCGCCGAGAACGGTTTCATTTGCGCCGAGCAGGCTGCGGACAGAGTCGTAGCTTTGCTCAAGGTCTTCGTCGTTTTGCAAAACGGCGGAGAAAACCACTCCCGTCTTGTCTTTCCTTGCGGTGGCTGCTATATCATAGGTCCGGCTGTCGTGCTTTATTCTCGCGGAATATATCTTACGCGGATATCTGATTATATCGGCAATCGCGCTCTCCGAGACCTCGGCGCTCCACTCGTTGTAGCAAGCCGTGACCTCGGGATAATCGCTGTCGGGTTTCAGGTCTTCGTCAAGAATCAGAATACAGCTCACGCGGTCGTTGCCTATATATCGCCGGAGGAATCGGCTGCGCTCGCTTTCGGACATTATATCAAGTACATCGGCAATATTCTCAATCTGTTCAGCCAGCCGTGAGAGACTTTTCACCTCGTCCGCAGACAGAAAATCGTCATAATAGTTGCACTGCTTTTTCAGATCGGCGATATCCTTTTCGGCAGCCTTGCGCGCCTCCGCTTTGCTGTTTATTGCACCGAAATACAGTGTTGCGAGCATTATAAGAACCCCGCCGATCAGCAGTGCCGCGTACAGCCGTTTGTCTTGTTCAAATTTTGAGGATTTCATTGAACATCGCCCCCGTTCAGTGCGAAATCGACATCGAGGTCGTATTGTTCAAGGATCTTGCGAATGGTTCCGTCGGCACGCATTTCCTCCAGTACGGCTGACAGTTTTTCGGCTTTCTCCCTGTCGGTATGCTTTTCAAAAGCGACTCCGAGGTTTGCCGTAAGAAGTGCTTCATCAAGGATGCGGTAGCTTCCTTCGGT
This sequence comes from Ruminococcus sp. CAG:382, assembly GCA_000433115.1. Taxonomy (GTDB): domain Bacteria; phylum Bacillota; class Clostridia; order Oscillospirales; family CAG-382; genus UBA1206. The sequence goes on along the minus strand of FR892236.1, from coordinate 43,369 downwards.
ATTTTTTATATAATCGCGGTAGGCGGTTTCATGACCGGCACAGGCGTCAACATAGCCGTTTTTCAGCGCGGAAAAGACATTTGCAATGTTCGTAAAACTGTATACTTTATATACGTAAACGTCTTTGATTGCGTTTGTCAGGAAAATGCTTTCGGGCTTTGTGCCGTTCTGCACCGCTACGCGCATTCCGCTGAGGTCGGACAGGGAGTATATATTCGAAGCAGCGTTCACGACAACAACCTGTCGGCTGCTGAGATACGGCCCAGCCCATAGATAATCATCTTCCCTTCCGTTCATGGAAAAGCTGCCCCACAGGCAATCGATGGTATGATCGGCGAGATACTTAGCCTTATTCTGCCACTCAATCCGGATGAAAACAGGCGCAAGTCCGAGACGTCTGCAGGCTTCGGTCGCTATTTCGACATCGATACCCGCAAAGTCGCCGTTGTCGTCAAGATAGAAATAAGGGGAATATATATCGCTGCCAATCAGCAGTTTTTCTTTTTCGGTGTTGTCTTTGATTCCTGTATCCGTACAACCGGTAATCAGCAGACACATTGCCGCGACAAGCAGCGCCACGAGCCTCAGCTTTCGTGTTTTCATTCGGAGCCCTTCCCTTCGGTAAATAGTAAACAGCATTACGTTTGAAAGAAAAATGTGCGCCCCAAAAAATCGGGGCGCACAAAAAACGCATTGATAATATTGCTTCTATCATCCGGACTATACCGTCGGTACGGGAATCACACCCGTTCAGCGCCATTAAGGCGGTCGCAGACTATAACTGCCGGTAGGGAATCGCACCCTGCCCCGAAGCTTGTTATTCAGTTAAAGCGTCAATTAAGCGTCAATTTCGGAAACGACGCCGGAACCGACAGTTCTGCCGCCTTCACGGATAGCGAAACGGAGACCCTGTTCGATAGCGATAGGAGTAATGAGCTCAACGGAGATGGTGACGTGGTCGCCGGGGCGGCACATGTCAACGCCTTCAGGAAGAGTGATTACGCCGGTAACGTCAGTGGTTCTGAAATAGAACTGAGGACGATAGTTGGAGAAGAAGGGCTTATGTCTGCCGCCTTCTTTTTCGGTAAGAACGTAAACCTGACCCTTGAACTTGGTGTGAGGATGGATCGTGCCGGGCTTTGCGAGAACCTGACCACGCTCGATTTCGTTCTTCTGGATACCTCTGAGAAGAGTACCGATGTTGTCGCCTGCCTGAGCGGAGTCAAGGAGCTTACGGAACATTTCGATACCGGTAACAACGGTCTTTCTGCTTTCGGTGGTGAGACCGACGATTTCTACTTCGTCAGACATCTTGAGAGTACCTCTCTCAACACGGCCGGTAGCAACAGTACCACGACCGGTGATGGAGAAGACGTCCTCAACAGGCATAAGGAAGGGAAGGTCGGACTTACGTTCGGGAGTGGGGATATAGCTGTCAACAGCGTCCATGAGTTCCTTGATGCAGGCATACTCAGGAGCGTTGGGATCCTTGCTCTCGGAGAGGAGTGCTTCACGAGCGGAGCCCTTGATGATCGGAATATCGTCACCCGGGAAGTCATATTCGGAGAGAAGCTCACGAACTTCCATTTCAACGATTTCGACAAGTTCGGGGTCGTCAACAAGGTCGCACTTGTTGAGGAAAACGACCATTGCGGGAACGCCGACCTGACGTGCGAGCAGGATGTGCTCACGGGTCTGCTGCATAGGACCGTCGGTTGCTGCAACAACGAGGATTGCGCCGTCCATCTGAGCAGCGCCGGTGATCATGTTCTTGACATAGTCGGCGTGGCCGGGGCAGTCAACGTGTGCATAGTGACGGGTTGCGGTCTGATACTCAACGTGTCTGGTGTTGATTGTTATACCTCTTGCCTTTTCCTCGGGAGCGTTGTCGATCTGGTCATACGCGAGGAATTCGTTGCTTCCTTCGCAGAGGGAGAGGTATTTGGTGATAGCTGCGGTAAGAGTGGTTTTACCATGGTCAACGTGACCGATGGTACCAATATTAACGTGCGGCTTGCTACGTTCAAATTTAGCCTTTGCCATTTTTACATTTCCTCCAAATTCAGAATGATAATACTGAAATTAATTATACGGATATTCCGGTCAAAGTCAAGTGTTTTCAGCAAACTTTTTCCCGATTTTGACCGAAATACGTTTAAAAAGCCGTTACTCAGGCTCTTCTGTTTGCTTCTCTGGTCGAGCAGATGGTGTCCGCGATGGACTTCGGGACTTCGGCGTAATGGCTGGGTTCCATTGTGTAGGAGCCTCTGCCCTGCGTCTGTGAACGCATATCGGTCGCATAACCAAACATATTGGAAAGCGGAACGAATGCCGAAATCTGCTGTGAGCCGTTCATCGGCTCGATGCCGGTGACGGAACCGCGGCGGCTGGTGAGGTCGCCGATGATCGCGCCCATGTAGTCATCGGGGCAAACCACGACAACTTTCATGATCGGCTCGGTAAGAACAGGGTCTGCCTTTCTCATTGCGTCCTTGAACGCCATTGAGCCGGCAATCTTGAATGCCATTTCGGACGAGTCGACTTCGTGATACGAACCGTCATTCAGTGTGACGATTACGTCAACAACGTTGAAGCCGGCAAGTACACCGGAAAGCATTGCGCCCTTGATACCGTCTTCGATTGCGGGGATATATTCCTTGGGAATGTTGCCGCCGACAACCTTATTGATAAACTCAAAGCCCTTGCCCTTTTCGTTGGGTTCGATGGTGATCTTGACGTGACCGTACTGACCCTTACCACCGGACTGACGGACATATTTCATATCCGAATCTGCCGCACGGCGGATGGTCTCGCGGTAGGAAACCTGAGGCTTGCCCACGTTTGCTTCGACCTTGAATTCACGAAGCAGACGGTCAACGATGATTTCAAGATGAAGTTCGCCCATACCTGCGATGATGGTCTGACCGGTTTCCTCATCGGTGTAGGTCTTGAATGTCGGATCTTCTTCAGCCAGTTTGGAAAGGGCGAGGCCCATCTTTTCCTGACCTGCCTTGGTCTTAGGCTCGATCGCGACTCTGATGACGGGTTCGGGGAACACCATGCTCTCAAGAACGATTTCGTTCTTATCGTCGCAAAGCGTGTCACCGGTGGTGGAGTTCTTGATACCGACTACTGCGGCGATTTCGCCTGCGCTGACGGCATCAACGTCCTCACGGTGGTTAGCGTGCATAAGCACGATTCTGCCGATTCTCTCGTATTTGCCCTTTGAAGAGTTATATACGGAATCTCCGGCGTGAAGTGTGCCAGAGTAAACCCTGACATAGCAGATACGGCCGACGAACGGATCGGTCATGATCTTGAAAGCGAGAGCCGCAAGGGGACCCTTGGGGTCAGCTACACGATGTTCTTCCTCACCGGTTACGGGATTCACGCCCTTTATCGGCGGAATATCGATCGGGGAAGGCATGTAGTCTACAACTGCGTCAAGCAGCTTCTGTACGCCCTTGTTACGGTAAGAAGTGCCGCAAGTCACGGGAACGAACTTGTTTGCCAGGGTGGCTTCACGGATAGTCTTCTTTATCTCTGCTTCGGAAATTTCTTCACCTTCAAGGTATTTTTCAAGAAGTGAATCGTCAAAATCAGCGACGTTTTCAAGCAGGTTCTGGCGATATTTCTCGGCGAGTTCACGCTCATCTGCGGGAATCTCGATCTCGGAAATATCCTTACCCTCGTCATCGTTATAAATATACGCCTTCATCTTTACAAGGTCGATGATTCCCTTGAAATCCGCTTCGGCTCCTATCGGAAGCTGAATCGGAACGGCGTTGCATTTGAGTCTCTCATGCATCATATCAACAACATGGAAGAAGTTTGCTCCCATGATGTCCATTTTGTTGATATATGCCATACGGGGGACCTTGTACTTATCAGCCTGACGCCACACGGTTTCGGACTGAGGTTCAACACCGCCCTTTGCGCAAAGAACCGTTACCGCACCGTCAAGCACTCTCAGGGAGCGTTCGACTTCAACGGTAAAGTCAACGTGGCCGGGGGTATCGATGATAGTGATGCGGTGATCCTTCCAATAGCAGGTGGTAGCAGCGGAGGTGATTGTTATACCTCT
>FR892236.1:33327-39238 GCA_000433115.1 Ruminococcus sp. CAG:382 | reverse complement strand
TGCTGAACCGTCGTGAGTTTCGCCGAGCTTATGAGTCTTACCCGTATAGAACAATATTCTTTCTGTTGTTGTGGTTTTGCCTGCGTCAATATGCGCCATAATGCCTATATTGCGCATTTTGTCAAGCGGATAGTTTGCTGCGGTCATACCGTACTCCTTTGTTTTTACCAGCGATAATGTGCGAAGGCCTTGTTAGCCTCTGCCATTTTATGAGTATCTTCCTTCTTCTTGACTGCGCCGCCTGCGTTATTGACTGCGTCAATAATTTCGGCTGCGAGGCGTTCGCTCATTGTCTTATCGCCTCTGGATCTTGCGTAGGTGGTAAGCCAACGCAGTCCGAGGGTCTGACGTCTGTCGGCACGTACTTCCATAGGAACCTGGTAGTTCGAACCGCCGCGGCGGACAGCCTTTACTTCAAGATTAGGCATAATGTTCTCGACAGCCTTGCGGAACTGTTCGAGAGGATCTTCGTTCGTCTTTGTCTTGACGATATCGAAGGCATCGTAAACGATTTTCTGAGCGACGCCCTTCTTGCCGTCATACATAATGTTGTTGATGAGCTTTGTCACCAGAACAGAATTGTAGATCGGATCAGGCAGTACATCTCTTTTGAAACCATGCACTCTTCTCGGCACTATTCTTCCCTCCTTCATTAATAGCCATAATAGGCTCAGATGAGTTCACAGGTACTCGAAAATTTCTTTCCGTAAGTGCTAAGAAGCGATATATATAATATGCTTTATAGCACCGAAAAAATTTTCTTGTTTGCTGCTCCTTATTTCTTGGGAGCCTTTGCGCCGTATTTCGAACGGCTCTGATTTCTCTTTGCCACACCCTGGGTGTCAAGAGTACCGCGGATGATGTGATAACGTACGCCGGGCAGGTCTCTGACTCTTCCGCCTCTGATCAGTACGACAGAGTGCTCCTGAAGATTGTGACCGATTCCGGGAATATAGGACGTTACCTCAATACCGTTGGTGAGTCTGACTCTTGCGATCTTACGCTGAGCCGAGTTCGGCTTTTTCGGTGTTTTGATCGCAACCTTGGTGCAGACGCCTCTTTTCTGGGGAGACGGCAGGTCGACAGATATTTTGCGGATTGAGTTAAGGCTTGTCTGAAGTGCGGGAGCCTTGGACTTATACGCAGCGGACTGTCTGCCATGTCTTACCAGTTGGTTAAATGTAGGCATTGTTTTCCTCCTTCCTCAAGGATATGTTGCAAATTCCGCAACAGAATTATTATATCAGCAGATATGACCTTTGTCAATACCCGATATAATTAAGATTTTCGCATGCAGCGATATATTTGGAGAGAAAATGCACAAATCGCTCCGAAAAAGCAGAGATTATCTGCCTTTTCGAATGGCTTGCATATGTGCGGAAATGCGCTGTGCGGTCAGGACCTGCGCATTTCCGGTTTGCGATTTTCAGATCCTGGCGGGTTCGTCGCCGTATATTTCCCCGTTTCCGACATCAAGCTCAACATCGCGGTACACCTTCATTCCGGTACCTGCGGGGATAAGCTTACCGATGATAACATTTTCCTTAAGTCCGAGCAGCGGGTCGCGCTTGCCCTTCACTGCGGCTTCGGTGAGTACTTTTGTGGTCTCCTGGAAGGATGCGGCGGACAGGAAGGAGTCGGTGGACAGGGATGCCTTGGTGATACCGAGGAGCATCGCCTCGCCCTTTGCCTCCAGCTTGGGAGTTTCTTCGGGATGAGCGGCGTTATATGCTTCTATTTCTTCATTTGCGGTGGAGAATTCGGAAATGTCAACGTTTGAGCCGACGAGCAGCTTTGTATCGCCTGCGTCGTCGATTCTGATACGTCTTGTCATCTGCTTTGCGATGACCTCGACGTGCTTGTCGCTTATCTCAACCGCCTGCAGACGGTAAACGCGCTGAATTTCCTTGATAACGTACGAGTACACGGCATCAAGTCCGCTGATACGGAGAATATCCGCAGGTGCTTCCGTACCGTCGGTGAGCTTCTGGCACTTCTTTACGTGTGCGCCTTCCTCGACGTTTATCTTGAGTGTATAAGGAACGCTGGTGGAGCGTGCTTTGCCGGTTTCGTCGTCAACGACGGTGATCTGCTTGGTACGCTTGACCTCTTCTATGTGGACTGTGCCGTCGAAGTCGGAGAGTATCGCGGTCTTCTTCGGACGTCTTGCCTCGAAGATTTCTTCGACTCGGGGAAGACCCTGAGTGATATCGCCGCCGGCGATACCGCCGGAGTGGAACGTTCTCATGGTAAGCTGTGTACCGGGTTCACCGATGGACTGAGCCGCGATGATACCGACGGATTCGCCTACACTGACAGGCATTTTGGTTGCAAGGTCCGCGCCGTAGCAGTGTACGCAGCAGCCGTGCTTTGCGCGGCAATTGATGACGGAGCGGATATGGACGGAGGTGATTCCCGCATCAACGATGCGCTTTGCGTCGTTTTCGGACATCATTGTGTCATCGGGGACGATGACAGCGCCCGTATTCGGGTCGACAACGTCGCCGATCGTATATCTGCCGACAAGGCGGTCGGCAAACGGCTCGATCACTTCTTCCTTGCCGTTGGACAGGACATCGACGATCTTGGAGACCCAGAGACCGCGCTGATCGTGGCAGTTTTCTTCTCTGACAATCACGTCCTGAGAAACGTCAACCAGACGTCTTGTGAGGTAGCCGGAGTCGGCGGTACGGAGAGCCGTATCGGCAAGACCCTTACGGGCACCTCTGGCGGCGGTGAAGTATTCAAGAATCTTCATGCCTTCGCGGAAGTTTGCTTTGATAGGAAGTTCGATCGTTTCACCGGAGGCGGATGCCATAAGTCCGCGCATACCGGCAAGCTGTCTTATCTGTTTGATTGAACCGCGGGCACCGGAAACCGCCATCATGTTGATGGGGTTGAACTTGTCAAGGTTTTTCTGAAGTGCGTCGGCAACGTCCTTGGTGCAGCGATCCCAGATGGCGATGACTCTCTCGCGGCGTTCGGCGTTGGAGAGCATACCGTTTTTATAGAAGTCGGTGATGACGTCGACCTTTTTATCGGCTTCTTCAAGCAGCTCCTTCTTTTCGGGCGGGACGGACATATCGTACACCGAGATGGTTATCGCGCCGAGGGTCGAATACTTGAAGCCCTGCGCCTTCATGGCGTCCAGCACCTCGCAGGTCCTTGCGTTGCCGTGCTTTTCGATTGTGCGGTCAACGATCTGTGACAGCTCGTTGTTGGTGGTACGGAAATCGATTTCCAGCTTGAAGCGGTTTGCGGGATCCGTTCTGTCAACAAAGCCGAGATCCTGCGGGATGGGCTGGTTGAATATCATTTTGCCGAGCGTTGTATCGATAACGCCCTGTTCGGGCTTGCCGTCATAGGTCTGATACACGCGGCAGTGGATTTTTGAATGGAGTGTTATTTCGCCGAGCTCATATGCGAGGACAGCCTCGTCATAGCCTGTGAAATATCTGCCTTCGCCCGGTTCTCCGTCCTTGTCAAGAGTGAGATAGAAGGAGCCGAGTACCATGTCCTGTGAAAGTGTCGTTACGGCGTGACCGTTGACGGGCTTCAGGAGGTTATTGGCGGAAAGCATCAGGAAGCGGGATTCAGCCTGTGCTTCCGACGAAAGCGGAACGTGGACAGGCATCTGGTCGCCGTCAAAGTCGGCGTTGAACGGTGAGCAGACCAGCGGGTGAAGCTTTATGGCTCTGCCCTCGACAAGGATAGGCTCGAACGCCTGAATCGAAAGTCTGTGCAGGGTCGGCGCACGGTTGAGGAGCACGGGATGCTCCTTGATGACATTTTCAAGCGCGTCCCATACCTCGGGAGTTGCTTTTTCGACGCGCTTTTTCGCGTCTTTTATATTGGAAGATTTGCCTGCGGCGACAAGCGCTTTCATGACGAAGGGCTTGAACAGCTCAAGAGCCATTTCCTTGGGCAGACCGCACTGGAAAATCTTGAGGTCGGGTCCGACGACGATAACGGAACGTCCGGAATAGTCAACACGTTTACCGAGCAGGTTCTGTCTGAAACGTCCCTGCTTACCGCGCAGCATCTCGGAAAGAGATTTGAGCGGGCGGTTGCTCGGTCCGGTCACGGGGCGTCCGCGGCGGCCGTTGTCAAACAAAGCGTCGACAGCTTCCTGAAGCATACGCTTTTCGTTTCTGATGATGATGTCGGGCGCTTCAAGCTCCATAAGTCGTCTCAGACGGTTGTTACGGTTGATGACACGTCTGTACAGATCATTTATGTCGCTCGTTGCGAATCTGCCGCCGTCAAGCTGCACCATCGGGCGGATATCCGGCGGGATTACGGGAATTGCCTCAAGAATCATCCATTCGGGGCGGTTGCCGGAAAGTCTGAACGCTTCGACGATTTCAAGACGCTTTATGAAGCGTATCTTTCTCTGACCCTGTGCGGTCTGAAGCTCGGTTTTGAGCATTTCGGACAGCGCGTCAAGGTCAAGCTCCTGAAGAAGCTCCTTGATCGCCTCGGCGCCCATGCCGACACGGAAATCGTTTTCGTATTTTTCGTAATATTCTTTATATTGTGTCTCGCTTAAAAGCTGTTTCTTTTCAAGGGGTGTATCGCCCGGATCGATGACGATATAGCTGCCGAAATAGAGCACCTTTTCAAGGAGCTTCGGAGATATGTCAAGGAGCATACCCATACGGGACGGGATCGCGCGGAAATACCAGATATGGGATACGGGAGCGGCAAGCTCGACATGACCCATACGTTCACGTCTTACCTTGTTTGTCGTTATTTCGACGCCGCACTTTTCGCAGATCTTGCCCTTGTAGCGTGCGCCGCGTTTATATTTTCCGCAGTGGCACTCCCAGTCCTTCGTCGGTCCGAAAATACGCTCGCAGAACAGTCCCTCGCGTTCGGGTTTGAGGGTTCTGTAATTGATGGTTTCGGGCTTCTTCACCTCGCCATAGGACCATTCTCTTATCTTCTCGGGAGACGCAAGTCCGATCTGTATGGATTCAAACTCTATATTTGTATTGTCCATAATATTCTGCCTTTCTTATCAAACTGAACGCAGGTTACAGCGGGTTATCATTCGTCGTCCTCGCCTTCGTCGAACGCCGTGCCGAACATATCGTCTTCAAGTATCTCGTCGTCCGGCTCGTCGTCGCGGTGCTCCACGCCTTCTTCGTCGTCAAACATGGGGTTGGCATCGTCGAAAATGCTTTCGCCGATCTCTTCGTCGCTGAACTTTCTTTCATCGGCTTCGGTATCCTCATAATCCTTGAGGTTGATCTCCGCATCGTTCTTATCGAGCACGCGGACATCAAGACCGAGAGACTGAAGCTCTTTGACAAGGACTTTGAAGGATGCGGGTACGCCGGGAGTGGGAATGTTCTCGCCCTTGACGATTGCTTCGTACGCCTTGACACGACCCTTGATATCGTCCGACTTGACAGTCAGGATCTCCTGAAGGGTGTATGCGGCGCCGTATGCCTCCAGCGCCCAGACTTCCATTTCACCGAAACGCTGACCGCCGAACTGAGCCTTACCGCCCAGAGGCTGCTGCGTTACGAGAGAATAGGGGCCGGTGGAACGGGCGTGAATCTTATCGTCGACAAGATGATGCAGCTTAAGATAATACATTATGCCCACGGTGACGGGATTGTCGAAGGGCTTGCCCGTTCTGCCGTCGTAAAGCGTCGTCTTTCCGTCATCACGCAGTCCTGCCTGACGCAGACACTCCGCAATTTCGGCTTCGTTTGCGCCGTTGAATACCGGGGTCATTATCTTCCAGCCCAGCTTCTTTGCGGCGATACCCAGATGGACCTCAAGCACCTGACCGATGTTCATTCGGGAAGGAACGCCCAGCGGGTTAAGCACTATATCAAGAGGTGTGCCGTCCGCAAGGAAGGGCATATCCTCGGGAGGAAGTATACGGGAAACGACACCC
>FR892236.1:29465-33258 GCA_000433115.1 Ruminococcus sp. CAG:382 | reverse complement strand
GATATAGACTCTGACGACTTTGATGACGCCGGGTTGGAGAACGTCGCTGTTCTCGCGGCTGAACACGCGGGTCTCGACAACGATGCCCGATTCGCCGTGAGGCAGTCTGAGGGAGGTGTCCCTGACCTCGCGCGCCTTCTCGCCGAAGATCGCACGGAGAAGTCTTTCTTCGCTGGTAAGCTCGGTTTCGCCCTTGGGCGTCACTTTGCCGACAAGTATATCGCCGGCATGAACCTCGGCGCCGACGGAGATGACGCCTTCGTCATCAAGGTCGCGGAGCATATCTTCGCCGACATTGGGGATATCGCGTGTGATCTCCTCCGGTCCGAGTTTTGTGTCTCTGGATTCGCAGGAATATTCTTCTATATGGATAGATGTATAAACGTCATCTCTTACAAGGCGCTCGTTCAGAAGAACGGCGTCCTCGTAGTTATAGCCCTCCCACGTCATGAAGCCGATAAGAGCGTTCTTACCGAGTGAAACTTCACCGTGGTCGGTCGCGGGGCCGTCGGCGACAACGTCGCCCTTTTCAACGCGATCGCCCTTATTCACAACAGGGCGCTGGTTGACGCAGGTGCCCTGATTGGAGCGTTTGAACTTGATGAGGTCGTAGATATCTTCCTTACCCGTATCGGTGACGACCACGATCCGGTCGGCGGTCACGGACTCGACGATACCGTTTTCGCGGCAGAGAACGGCAACGCCGCTGTCCACTGCTGCGCGGTATTCCATACCGGTTCCGACTATCGGGCTTTCGACGGTCATAAGCGGGACAGCCTGCTTCTGCATGTTGGAGCCCATCAGCGCACGGGTGTTATCGTCGTTTTCAAGGAAGGGAATCATTGCCGTTGCGACGGAAACGACCATCTTGGCGGAAACGTCCATGAGATCGATATCCTCGGCTTCGAATTCACCGATCTCATCTCTGTGTCTGCCGGCGATTTTTCTGTTCAGGAAGTGTCCGGCTTCGTCAAGCGGCTCACTTGCCGTTGCGACGGTGAACTCGTCCTCTTCGTCGGCGGTGAGGTATTTCACCTCGTTTGTCACCACGCCGTTTTCGACAACGCGGTAGGGGGCTTCGATGAAGCCGTATTTATTGACTCTTGCATATGTCGCAAGGCAGGAAATAAGACCGATGTTCGGTCCTTCGGGAGTCTCGATGGGGCATACTCTGCCGTAATGGGTATAGTGAACGTCTCGTACCTCGAAGGAGGCTCTGTCTCTCGACAGACCGCCGGGACCGAGCGCGGACAGACGGCGCTTATGCGTAAGCTCGGCAAGGGGATTCGCCTGATCCATAAACTGGCTCAGCGGCGAAGAACCGAAGAAGTCACGTATTGCGGAAACGATGGGGCGGATATTGACGAGCGACTGAGGAGTCACGGTCTCGATATCCTGCGTGGTCATCTTTTCCTTGACTATTTTATCCATTCTCGAAAAGCCGATCCTGAGCTGGTTCATGAGCAGTTCGCCCACGGAACGCAGACGGCGGTTGCCGAGATGGTCGATATCGTCAACGGTACCGACGCCGTGTGAAAGGCAGATGAGATAGTTGACGGTTGAAAAAATATCGTCGATGGTGATATGCGGCGGAATAAGCTCGTTCATGCGCTCGCGGAACGCCTTCTTCACCGCCTTGAGGTCGCTGCAGTCAACGGTCTGCATTATTTCAAGAAGAACGTCGGACTGAACCTTTTCGTCGATTTCAAGTTCCTCGTTTGTGAAGCCGAGGACTGCTTCGGCATCGACAGCCTTGTTTGAAAAGACCTTGATCTCCTCATCGTGTTCTTCGCCTTCGACAAGAAGCTGAACGGACCATACGCCGGACTTTTCAATCTTTTCGGCATCGGCACGGGTGAGCTTTATGCCTTCGGCAACAACAACTTCGCCGGTTATCGGCGAGATCGCGGGCTTTGCGAGGCGGAAGCCCTCTATTCTTTTGGCGAGTGCCAGTTTTTTGTTGAATTTATATCTGCCGACGGTGGAGATGTCATATCTCTTCTCGTCAAAGAACAGATTCTTTATCAGTGTGATGGCGGAATCCACGATGGGCGGATCGCCGGGGCGGAGCTTGCGGTATATCTCCTTGAGCGCCTCATCACGGGGGTTGCTGCCCGGGATCTTTTCGGCTTCCTGCGGCATGAGATCCTTGTCAAGAGTCGCTTTTATCAGTTTTTCGTCTCCGAACATCTCGTAAATATCGCTGTTTTCGGAGAGACCGAGCGCACGGAGCAGCACGGTTATCGGGAGCTTGCGGTTTTTGTCGATACGGACATAGAATACATCGGACGAATCGGTCTCGTACTCAAGCCATGCACCGCGATACGGTATGATCGTCGAGGTGAACATCCTCTTGCCTGTCTTGTCGTCGGCATCCTCAAAATAGACACCGGGCGAACGGACGAGCTGAGATACTATGACACGCTCGGCACCGTTTATGATGAACGTGCCGCCTTCGGTCATCTTCGGGATGTCGCCCATATAGATTTCCTGCTCCTTGACCTCCTCGGTGATCTTGTTTGTCAGTCTGACTGTCACCTTGAAGGGGATAGCGTAGTTGGCGTCCCTTTCCTTGCATTCGGAAATCGAATATTTCGACGGACCGTCAAGCGAATAGCCGACGAAATCGATGATCAGGTTACCCGAATAATCCGTCATGGGAGAATAATCCTTAAGTACCTCCGAAACACCGTTTTTCACAAAGTCCTCAAACGATTTTTTCTGGACCTCGATAAGATTCGGCATCTCAAGTACTTCTTCGTTCTTTGCAAATGACATCCGAACGTTTTTCCCAAGATGTTGGGGTTTTACCATGGAATCATACCACATATCATACGCTCCTTGTTTATTATTAGACAGTCCTGCCGCAAATACCGCATTTGCGAGTCGGGACAGCGGGTTTCGGTTTTTGGGTGCAACAACACAAACACTACGGGCAACGTAGTGCAGTTTATTATAATATCATTGAAATCAAGTTTTGTCAAGGGAATTTACAAAAAATTTTCTTTGAAATTCAAAAAAAGCATTGACAAAGGCGATATGACACGTTAGAATATGCTAAAGATATGTCGTCACACCATTTGTGAGACGCAAAAAAGCGTCCGCGGATACGCTCCGCGGTGAATACGGAAACTTTTTTCCAAGGAAGGAACAAAACCAATGGCAAAAGTAATCTGCGACTGGAAAACTCTTTACAGCTTCATCACCGACGCATTTGTCGGCGTGGGTGTGCCCCGCAAGGACGCCGAAATCTGCACCGACGTGCTTCTCGCCTCCGACAAGCGCGGCATTGAAAGCCACGGTGTCAACCGCTTCAAGCCCATCTACATCGACCGTATCAAGGCGGGCATCCAGAACCCCGTGACAAATTTCGAAATCGTGCGCGAAACGCCCACAACGGCGGTCGTTGACGGTCACGACGGCATGGGTCAGGTCATCGGCTACAAATCGATGAGCATGGCTATCGAAAAGGCAAAGAAATACGGCATGGGCATGGTAGCCGTCAGAAACAGCTGCCATTACGGCATCGCCGGTTATTACGCCACAATGGCGACCGACGCGGGCTGCATCGGCATTACCGGTACAAACGCCCGTCCTTCCATCGCGCCCACATTCGGTGTTGAAAACATGCTGGGTACAAATCCTCTCACCGTCGGTATGCCCACCGATGAGGACTTCCCCTTCCTCCTTGACTGCGCGACCTCCATCACACAGCGCGGCAAGATCGAATATTTCGCACGTATCGGCAAGGACACCCCCGCCGGAATGGTTATCGGCAGAGACGGCTCCGCGC
>FR892236.1:25474-29370 GCA_000433115.1 Ruminococcus sp. CAG:382 | reverse complement strand
AAGAGCTTGCGGGCTACAAGGGCTACGGCTATGCAACGGTCGTCGAAATCCTTTCCGCAGCGCTCCAGCAGGGCAACTACCTCCGTATGCTCACCGGCAAGAAGGACGGCAAGCTTGTTCCCTATCACCTCGGTCACTTCTTCATCGCCATCGACACCGAAGCGTTCATGGGTCTTGAAGAATTCAAGAAGACCGCAGGCGACATCTGCCGTGAGCTCCGCGGCTCCCAGAAGGCTCCCGGTCATGACCGTATCTACACCGCAGGCGAAAAGGAATGGGAGATCTGGCAGCAGAGAAAAGACAGCGGCGTTCCGATCAACGAAGCCGTACAGGGCGAAATGTCCAAGGTTCGTGACGAGCTGAAGCTCGATTACGTCTTCCCGTGGGAAAAATAATTCCGCAACATAATTTAATTGAAGCGTACACGCCGCGTTTGCAACGTGTACGCTTTTGATTTCCGTCACAAACAAAAAAGCTGTCGGCTGACAGCTTTTTTTGCCCTGTTTTTCCGGTCGCAAAAAGGCTTTGCGGCTCTCATCGTCAAACAGTGAATCAGTCTTTGGAAACTATCTTTCCTTCACTGTCGGTAAAATTGCCGCAGGCGATTATAATCAGGTCAACCAGCGCGCCGATTCCGAACAAGCCGCCCGTCAGGAGCCAGAGAACGCCCGTGCCGGTCTTGCCTACATAAAAGCGATGGATTCCGAGTCCGCCCAGAAAAATTGACAGCAAAAGCGCTGTTGTCCAATCCTTTTTGGATTTTTCCATATTTTTATCCTCCTTTCCGCGTATTTTTCAATATAAGTTAAAATCATTATACACTGTTTGTTTCCGCTTGTCAACGCCAATATTTATTTTTTTAGCGTTTTTTATGAACAAAATCAAATAAACTCGTCAAAAAAAGGCGTACCCGCCGCGTTTGCAACGTGTACGCCTTTGATTTTTGCGCTTTTGAAGGCTTTTATGCCGTATATTGAGCTATACTTTTTCGGAAACAGGCTTTTTTTCGCGCATTTTCAGGGTTCTGTCGCCGAAGCAGAATATCACGGATATGACGGTCGCGATTACCCAGCCGGCGGGCCACGCAACCCATATGCCGTCGGAGCCGAACATCCCCGCGAACACATAGGCGAGGATCACGCGGATCGTGAGGTCGGTGAAGGTGGCAATCATAAACTTCGCCATGAGACCCGCGCCGCGGAGTATGCCGTCGGCAACGAGCTTCAGGGCTATCACGAAATAAAACGGCGAAACTATTTTCAGAAACAGCGTCGAAGTGCCGAACGCGGCGTCGGTCGGAGTGTTGAGGAAGATATACGTAAGCTCCTTGCCGAAGAAGAAATACAGCACGAACATCGGTACGCAGAGCGCCCAGACAAGCTTTGTCCCCGCAAAGAAGCCGCTCCTTACGCGCTCATGCTTTACGGCGCCTATATTCTGCGCGGTGTAGTTCGAAATGCCGTTGCCGAGTGTGGTGAACGACGTCGTCACAAGGTTATTCAGCTTGACTGCGGCGGAATAGCCCGCCATTACGCCGGTATCGAAGGTGTTCACAACGCCCTGTATTGCTATATTGCCGACGGAAATGAAGCTTTGCTGGAGTATGCTTGGGACGGCTATGCGGGCGTTCTGACCGAGCAGCTTTGTCGAAAACATGCGTGTTTTGCCGTCGGTCGGAATCGTTTTAAGACGCTTCAGCACGAAAATCACCGCAAGAATACAGCTGATTCCCTGACAAATAAACGTTGCCCACGCAACGCCGTCAACGCCCATGCCGAGTGCTGTCACGGCGAGGATATCCGCACCGATGTTCGCAAGCGACGATGCGGCGAGAAATATGAAGGGCGTTTTCGAGTCGCCGAGAGCGGAAAATATGCCGGTCGAGACGTTATAGAAAAACACAAAAGGGAGACCCCAGATGTAGATATCAAGGTAGAGCGCGGAATCCGCCATTATCGATTCGGGGGTATTGATAAGGCGAAGCATACCGTCCGTGAACAGTATGCCGACGGTCATCAGCACGAGGCAGAGAACGCCGCAGGAAATGAAGGTGGTGTGTACGGCGGTTTTGAGGTCGTCATACTGCTTTGCACCGAACAGACGGCTTATCACGACGGACGAGCCGATGTTGCAGCCGAAGGCGAAGGCGATGAAAATGAGCGTTATCTCATAGCCGTTGCCGACAGCCGCGAGCGCGTCCTCACCGATGAACTTGCCGGCAACAAAGCTGTCCGCAAGGTTATAGAGCTGTTGAAAAATTATACTGCCGAACAGCGGAAGACAGAATGTCCAGAGCACCTTCGCGGGGCTTCCTACGGTCAGATCTTTGTTCATGACGCTTTTGTTCTCCTTGACTTTTCACTTATGCAATATTATAATCAGATTATAATACTATCCGCCGTCAATGTCAAACGGCAATACGGAGAATTTTTATGTCAGATGAAAAGATTATTATCGGCATTGTGCCACAATACCGCACAGACGGCGAAAAGACTTTCACCCGTCCGTGGTACCCGCGCATGATAAGCCGTGCCGGTGCGCTGCCGCTCATGCCCGCAGCCGACGAGGGCTGCGACGGTATCCGTCAGTGGACGGAGCTTTGCGGCGGTATTCTGTTCACGGGAGGTCCCGATGTGGACCCGCACATTTACGGTGAGGACGTCCGTGCGGAATGCGGAGAGATCGTTCCCGTGCGCGACACCTTCGAAAAGACCGCTCTTGAGCTTGCTCTGGAGCTTGACAAACCGGTATTCGGCATATGTCGCGGCATCCAGTCGATGAACGTATTCTGCGGCGGCAGTCTTTTTCAGGACATTCCGACGGATATCGCTTCACCGCTTACCCACGACAAGTCGGTGCATGACATTGAGGTGAAACACGGCACACTTCTTGCCGACATCATCGGAAGCGGCGTTCACGAGGTCAACAGCTATCACCATCAGTCGGTCAGAGAGCCTGCTTCGGGGTTTGAGGTCGCGGCGACTTCGTCAGACGGAGTTATCGAAGCGCTCTTCATGCCGGAGCGGCGGTTTGTCCTCGGCGTTCAGTGGCATCCCGAACTCATGCACGAAAGTGAAATCAGCCGGAAGCTGTTTGCGGCGTTTATTGCCGCCGCAAAGCAAAGACAGGAGGAAAAGCTATGAAAAATCAAAAAAAATCGGTCATACGGCGCGCAGCCGCTCTGCTTGCAGCCGTCATGATGCTGCTTCCCGCAGCGCTTTCCGCATATGCGGACGAAGCACCGTCGGTCATACTGCCGGCTGAAAGACTGTCCGGAACCGCGGATATCATCTTCAATTCGCCGTCGGGCGGAGACATGACGGTAACGCTTGACGGCAATCCGCTTGTGACTGAAGAAACAGGCTCGTTGGAGCTTGTTTTTGCCGCCGACGGCGTTGACTACAACAATTCGGTGTTCCGCATCGGAGATACGGATATCGCCGTGGTTGACAGCAACGGTGAAAAGCGTGTTCCGCTCGACGCTTCACTGCTGCCGGGCGACACGCTGACACTAAGCTTCCTTCCGTCAATCGGCAAAACGGGCGTGCTCGACACATCAAAGATCTACGGCACATACAACATCGACGACATGAGCATTTCGGACGTTCGCATTGCACTGCCGTCAGGCGAATATGTGCGTCCGTCGCGGCTTGTTTCATATTATCCGACAACGGGGCAGGCGGGAGTTTCGGCAAAGGAAAGCGATTATTCCGGCAGCAAGGTTTCGGTGGGCGACGGTTGGAGTGCCGAAACAGGGCTCGGAGGAACGACTCCGAATGTACCCGTATGCTTCGACGTCGTTTTTGACATATCTGGAAGAGATCTGACAAAGAGAGCGGGCAGGACGTTACGTGCGGGCGTTGACACTGAAAAATATGCAGACGGAGAGCATACGT
>FR892236.1:21571-25425 GCA_000433115.1 Ruminococcus sp. CAG:382 | reverse complement strand
ACCTCGGTCACGGCGATATTCGACAACACGCCGCCGGTCATCACAGGAAGCATCACAAGCGGCGCGCTCATCGACGGCAAAGACACGGTCGGCGTCAGTGTGAGCGACGACAGCGGATATACGCTTGAAATGCGGATCGACGGCAGAAAATATGCCGAAGGCAAGCCCGTTTCGGAGTTTGTTTCGAAAACAAAGACGCACACCTTCACCGCCGTCGCGACCGACGGCTGCGGAAACATTTCCGCATTTTCAGCCGAATTCCGCATAAACGGATATTCGGACACGACTGACGGCGACGCGGCGGACGGAAGCACCGTCACCGCCGGAAGCGGCACGCTTTATCAGGCGGATCCTCTGACCGTAAGCTCCGACGGCAATGTTTTCACCGTTCCCGCAGGCGACGGCGACAGCATTATATTCCGATACAGCGGTGTGACGGCAGAAGGCACACAGATCGTGCTTTCGGTAAAAACCGCCGACGGATTTGTGCCTTTTGCGAGAGTCAATTCCGGCGAGACGGCGTATCCCGAGCTGGAGCTGAAGGCGGAATACATTGACGGAGGCAATGTCACAGTCAGGGCTGAAGAATATGTGTATTCCTCCGAAAGCGACACGATCGTCTGGATAAGCGACACCCAGTATTATACGAGATATGAAGATCTGCTCGACAAATATGAGGCTGCGCTGAAATATTATGCGAAGCTTTATTCCGAAGGCAGGGCAGGCTTCTTCATCCATACGGGAGACGTCGCGGACGAATATGAGCCCGCAAAAACAATTGAGGAGCAGCTTGGTCGCGCCTCAAAGCTTCACAGCAGATATCTCGACAATGCGGGGCTTCCGAACGGTATTGTCGACGGCAACCACGATGTCGGTCAGTCAAAACGCGATTCATCGTATTTCGTGAAATATTTCGGTGCGGAAAGGTACGGCGACAGCAGCTGGTTTTACGGTGATCTCAACAACAACGAAAGTCATTACGACCTGATCTCTCTCGGAGGATATGATTTTGTGCTGCTCTGGCTGGGCTACGGCGTTGAGGCTGAGCCCGAAACCATGGCATGGGCAAAGGACGTTCTCGGCAGGTTCAAAAACAGAAACGCGATAATCCTGACTCATTCGTATCTCGATGTTGACGGCGAATGGGTGCTTGATCCGACGAATCCGGACGCGTACACACATTCACGCGCACCCGAGATTTGGAACAATCTTGTCGTACCATACGAAAATGTCGTTGCCGTGCTCTGCGGGCACACTCCCGGTGTGGCGCGTACACTGCGCAAGGTGGACGACAGCCGCTCGGTCTGGGAGATACTCGCGGATTATCAGTTCTATGAAGACGGCAGCGAGCCGAAGCACGTGCTGAACGGATGCAGCTGTGACGGGGAGGGGTTTGTGCGTCTCGTGTCGTTTGACGGAAGCAGTATGACGCAGAAAACGTATTCGCCGTACAGCGGAAAATCAAACCCGTTCGGAAACGAAAAGGACGAATTCACCGTTCCGCTCGCGCTCAGGAATTCATCCGGAAGAGGGCTTGAAGGCAGTCTGGAAGCGTTTGCGGTCAGGAGCAGGACAAAGCTTGACGGCACTGCCGTTCCCGTTTCGGGTCACTATGTCATAAACGCCGCTTCGTACAGTATTTCGGGCGGTGGGACGGAAAGCTCCGCCGCTTCAACCGACATTGCCGGCGTTGATTCCGACAGTCAGTTCGGCGTTCCGTCAATCAGCGGCGGTGCCGTGATTATTATTGCGGTCGTTGCCGCTGCGGTGCTGACAGCCGCGGTCGTTGTCATTGTCGTAAGGAAGAAAAAGAATAATTAAAAAAAGAAAACGGAGCTGTCCGGCGACTCACGGTCGTGCCGGCAGCTCCGTTTTCAGTTATGGCGTTTCTTCAGGGATTTCAGTATTTCGTCGGCATTAGCCATGCCGAGGGTATCGGGATAACGCTTATCGAATTCAATAAGCGTCGTTCTTGCCTCGGCTTCGGAATTTCTGATCTCGTTATACAGATCGCGGAAAGCATTGCCCTTCATAGCGCCTTCTATAAAACATCGGGAGTCTTCGGGTATTTCCGCCCAGCTTCCGTAAAGCTCGCATGATGCTTTTTCTATTTGTTCCATTGAAACAGGGGAGCCGTTCTTCTCATGCTCCGCAAGTATTCCGACGATATCCGAAAAATCATTTTTGTATTTTCTGCCCGAACGCAGTTTCATTGCAATAAGATATTCAGCCGATACGGTTCTTACATTCAGGACACCGTAAAATGTCCGGTAAAACCTTGAATGGAGTGTAAGCTCCGGCGAATATGAGGCGGTTTTTGTGAAGTCGGTGTTAATCCAGCCTTTCGGAAGTCCGAAGCGGTCACCGACACGCGATATTGCATCGCGCATTGCCGAAGAAGCATGTATTATAGCGTCAATATCAGCTGTCATTTCGCGGAACCCGTAATTCACGAGTATTGCAGCGCCGCCGACAAGGATAATCTCAGCAGGCATAAGCTTGCCGTTCTGCCTTCTGAATTCCTTGGCAAGCTCCTTCAGATATGCGTCAAGATTGTCCTTTGTGAATGTTTTTGAAATGTCAGACGACATCGCGTACCTCACTTTCCGCTATATTAAAATGCATGAATTCGGGAATCGCGTTCTCCACGGCACGCTTTTTCGGCTCATCGCTTCCGAGCGCCTTTGATTCAGCTATCACACCGGCAGAATACAGGGTTCTGCTCAGACGCACTTTCCTGATATCGGAATAGTCCGAACAGAGCGGGATCCCGTTTTCGTTACAGATGTAATCAAGCATTGCAAGCGTATACAGGCATTCGGGATACCAGCCTTTTTCGAAAAGCCGACGTATATCACCGTTTTCAAGGGTCGAAACAACAAATCCGGTGTCCCCGAGCTCCTTGAGCTTGTGGCACAGGTTGCTTTTGAAAAGCTCAAAATCAATGCGCCCAAAGCATGGTTCGATCAGGCTCTCCATCGAAACGCCAAGTACCTTTGCAAGGTGGAAAACCGTTTCGGCAGAGCATTTTTCAAGCCTTGCCCTGCCGCAGAATATATCGTTGACAGTGGCATAGGGTATACCGCTGCTTTTTGAAATTCTGTACATGGACAGACCTCTGCTCTCAGCAATCGAATTGACGTTCATAAAATCACCTCTTCATGGCTATATTATAACGGTTGACCGTTATAATGTCAACAGAAATCCGTTAATTTCTTCCGCATTTATATATCTTGACTTTTCCACACTATTATTATATAATACTATATAATTATTCCTTTGGGAAAGGCAGTGATATACAATGACGGCACACAAGGTGTTTGTCTCGGAACATGACGAGCAGAAGTGGCTGAACCGCATGGGCGCAAAGGGATTTGTGCTTGTCGGCAAGAAATGCGGACGCTATGAATTTGAAAAAGCGGACGTGAAAGCGGAATACATCGTCGATTATCTTGACGATTCGCCGAAAACGCCCGATAATACGGAATATCTGCGCGGCAAGGATGTCTGCGGTTTCAAGGGAAATTCCGCGTATATACGCAACGGCGTACACACGGCGGCGTCTCTCGGACGGCAGGCGGCGAGATACGGCAAGCTGTCGGTATTCTTCGGCGCGGTCACCGCTCTGTTTGCGGCACTCTTTGCCTATAATCTGAAATATGTGAATTACTTCAATGAGATAGAATATGTCGTACCCGCCAACAAGGATGAGATACTTCCCATATTCAACTTTGTCGTGGGGAAGAATCCCGCGGCGCTGTTCATGTGGGTCGTGGCGCTGTTCCTCGTTGCGGCAGCGATATTCACCGTGATATGGCTGCGCGAATGGGCTTTGTGGAACGGCGATTACAAAG
>FR892236.1:0-21527 GCA_000433115.1 Ruminococcus sp. CAG:382 | reverse complement strand
TGATGACGGCGGCGAAGCGGAGAGTCAGGAGCAGTGAAGAAACCGATTTGTCTGATTCTCGCGGCGTTGCTCACGCTCCCGCTTTACTGTGCGTGCGCCGACGACAGTGAAAACGGCTCATCGGAAGCCGACGAAGCATCATATGAAAGCGAGGTGTCGGAAATGTCGGAGGCTGCGGAAGAAAAAATCGTGTTTACGGTCGGCAAAGCCTCAATCGAAGCCATGCTTACCGACAGCGACAAAGGAAATGACGGCATTTTCGTCTTTTCGGAAAGCGGAAGATCGGTATCCGCGCCGGTCGGCGACAGCTCCTTTGTCGATGCGGTTATCGCAGACGGTGCGGTCTGTGCGGCTTATCCCGCCGGATTTGCAGCCATCGTTCCCGAAAACGGATATGTCGTCCGTATGCGCGGTTCAGGCGAGGGTATCGCTGCGGGAAGCGCGGTCAAGGGACTTGACACGGGTGACTGTATGCCGTCAAAATACGTCCGCTTCGGCGCGGGAAGAATCGAATTCGGAAACGAAAACGCAACGCGCTTCAACGATATCCACGCGTATTTTTACGATAAGAACTGGTATGCCGCGTCAACGCTGACCGACGGTGGCTTTGAAATCGCGGTCGATGCCGACGGGACGGTCGTTTCCGTAAGCGAAAGCGGCAATACGTATATTCCCGACGGAGGCTATGTGCTTTCGCTGTCGTCGATTTCGGCGGGAAGCAATATCGCGGCAAAGCTCAAAGTCGGCGAAACGGCGGAGCTTGTCAGAAGTTCGCCGCTTTACACGGTGAAACGACTTATCGTTTCGGGGCGGAACAAGACACGCACCGGCGAAGGAAATATTATATATACCCATGATAAAAACACGGTGACTCCCGGCGGGGACGGTACCTACACCGAAATTGCGGTGAATTCCGCCGGCAGGATCACGGGAATTTTTGCGGGCGTCAGCGGCGGCACGGAGATACCGGACGGCGGATATGTCATATCCTGTGCGGGTCTTCAGTCGGTTATCGCAGACGGATATGCGAAAAAATATATGTATGCGGCGTTTGACGGGAAACAGATGCTGAGACTTGTCGACGACCCGGTCGGGCAGTATCTGCGGCTCATTGATGAGTCCGAAAGCATACGGACAAAAATAAGCCTTGCGCGGGACGAATTCCTGCCGCTCGATTATAAAACGCTTGACACGCTTGAAAGCAGTGTCGTCGGACTGCCGTACAACCCGTATGAGCTTGACGGCAACGGGCTTGCAAAAGCGATTTTGCTTCTCACGGACTTCACAGACACGGCGGGGACGCTGATATATCCTTCAATCACGGTGGGTGACCGCACGGCATGGGTCACGGTCGGAGAGCTGGGATATTCGGACGAAATAATCCTGCATTACAGAAACGAAACCGATGTGCGTCATGCCGTGGAATACGCAAAGGGCATCGGACTGAATACGCTGATTGTCGACAACCTCGCGGCGGGGTATGCGGTATATCCGTCAAAACTCGACGGCATGGTCATGCTTCCCGAGCTTGATGGCTTTGATGTGCTGGACGCGTTTTCACGCGCGTGCCGCGAAAACGGCATGAGGCTCATCGTCATGATGCCCGCCTTCCCCATTGCGACAAGCCACCGTACATGGGAAGAAAACCACTTCATGAACACCATGAAGGACAAATACCTGCTGACAAACAAGGGCAGGTACTGCGACAACAGCGGCACGGTGACGCTTGACCCCGCAGACGGCGATGTTCTGGCGTTCTCGGCAGCAATTGCGAAGGAAATCGCGGAAAATTACGATATTTTCGGCATACAGATCGACTACGCGAGATATCCGCTCCCGATATTCTATCAGGAACACAATTATGAGGATTACGGATACAATCCGACTGCCGCAAAAAAATTTGAGGAAAAATACGGAGTTTCCCCCGCAAGCCTCAGCATCACGGACCCTCTCTGGAACGACTGGTGTGCTATGCGGCGCGATGTCATAAGCAACGCCGTAAGGACGCTTTACGAAACGGTAAAAAGCGTTGACGGCGGACTGAACATGACGTTCACCTGTTTTGCGGATTACAACGACAGGCAGAAATATGTTTATCAGGATGTCGAAAAGTGGGCGCGCGACGGGTATGCCGACGCGGTCTATCCCATGATTTACGGAAATACGGTCGAATATCAGACCGGATACATAAAGCAGAATCTTCCGATCGGCGAATACGCTCCCGTCGTGATAGGCGTGGGCACGTATGTACGGTCGACGCAGGAGGACTATGCACGGCAGCTCACGCAGCACTACGATTTCGCGGTCGCGGGTACGTCGGATTTCACGCTGAGGTATATTTCGGTGTGCGGATACGACGCGACGACGCGCAAAGTATTCCGTGAGGCGGCTGTGCCTGTCACGGGCGCGGACAAGAACGTTCTGTTCGGAGCATGCCTCGATATACTGAAGGTTCATCTTGAAGCGTATAGACAGCTTGACGCATCGCCGGACTACGACAGGCTTTTTGAAGATGTGTCGGCGCTTGCGGGCGTCGGCGATGCCGAAAGACCCGGCGCGCTGAAAGCAATCGATGCGGCAGCATACGGCGGAAGCGAAAAGGCGACCGACGCGATAAAACGCGAGCTGAGCTTCATCATCGCGGCACTTTCACATTAAACAAAAAGGAAAAAACATAATGCAATATCAGGTCAAACTAAAGGACATAGCAAACGAATTCTCCCTTGAAGTCATCACGGTTCCCGAAAATTACGATGATATTTACGTCAGACGCGCCGACGTGAGCCGTCCCGGACTGCCGCTTGCGGGCTTTTTCGACGATTTCGAAAGCGGACGCATACAGATGATAGGCAACATGGAGCACAGCTACCTCGATTCGCTGGGAAGCGCCGGAAGATATGAGTCGATCGACAAATTCATGGCTCACGATGTCGTGGCTGTCGTCGTGACGCGCGGACTGGAGATATTCCCCGAACTGAAAGAGCTTGCGGAGAAACACAGCACTCCGCTTTTCCGCACCGCGGAGACGACAAGCGATTTTATGGCATCACTCATCGCATCGCTGAATGTGTCGCTTGCCGAACGTATCACACGGCACGGCGTGCTTGTTGAAGTATACGGCGAGGGCGTTCTCATCCTCGGCGACAGCGGTATCGGCAAGAGCGAAACGGCAATTGAGCTTGTCAAGCGCGGTCACAGACTGATTGCCGACGACGCGGTGGAGATCAAGCGTGTTTCAAACAAGACGCTTGTCGGCACTGCACCCGAACTTATACGTCATTATATTGAGCTGCGAGGCATCGGTATCGTCGATGTAAGGCGCATATTCGGTATGGGCTCGGTCAAAGAGACGGAAAAGATCGATCTTGTTATCAATTTCGAAGCATGGGAGCAGGGCAAGATGTACGAGCGGCTCGGTCTCGACACCGAATACGCCGAGATCCTCGGGCTGAAGATACCTTCGATAACAATTCCCGTAAAGCCGGGACGCAACCTTGCGGTGGTCATAGAAATCGCAGCAATGAACAACAGACAAAAGAAAATGGGATACAATACCGCGCTTGAATTTTCCAAGAAAATGATGAACAACGGTATAAACCTCAGATAAATCACTATATTTAAGGAGATAAACAGTATGTATTACATAGGAATAGACCTCGGAGGAACAAATATAAAAGCGGGTGTCTGCGACGAAAACGGAAAGATACTGATCAAAGATTCCGTTAAGACACACGTTGAAAAGGGTCTTGAATATGTCGTTGACACAATGAGCGGGCTGGCTCTTGACCTTGTGAAAAGGCAGGGGCTTACGGTGGACGACATCGAATACATCGGCGTTGCGACACCCGGTACGGCAGACGACAGCACAGGCGTCATTGTATATTGCTCTTCGATCCCCTTCCGTGCATATCCGCTTGCCGAAAAGATGAGCGAAAAGACGGGAATAAAGATCGTACACATCGAAAACGACGCGAACGCAGCCGCAAAGGGCGAGGCGACCGTCGGCAGTGCAAAGGGATACAACAGCTCACTGCTCATCACGCTCGGTACGGGCGTCGGCGGCGGTTTTGTGTACAACGGCAAGCTGTTCACAGGCTGCAACTTTGCCGCGTTTGAAGTCGGTCACATGGTCATCAACGCCGACAACGGTCCCGATTGCGACTGCTCCCGCCGCGGCTGCTGGGAAAAGCTTGCATCCGCGACGGCACTTGAGCGCATGACAAGAGAGGCAATGGAAGCGCACAGAGAAAGCTCCATGTGGAAGCTCTGCGACGGCGACATTGCAAATGCGTCGGCGCGCACCGCGTTCATCGCACAGCGCGAAGGCGACAAGACGGGCGATGAAGTCGTCAGCAAATATATCGGATATCTCGCCTGCGGGCTTGTCAACATGATAAACATACTCCAGCCCGAGATCATCACAATCGGCGGCGGCGTCTGCAACGAGGGCAAATACCTTCTCGACCCGCTCCTTGAGATTATTGAGCGCGAACAGTATTCACGTTACGGCTCGCGCAAGACCAAAATTGCCATTGCATCGCTGGGCAACGACGCCGGTCTCGTCGGCGCCGCCATGCTCGGCAGATAGGATATTATGTCGTCAAAAATCGAACAGATAGAAAACAAAACCTGCTATGCCATCGCTTTGCGCGGCGCGGTGCTGTTCCCCGGTATCAGCACCAGCTTTGAGCTGTCGCGCAAGGCATCGGTCAAGGCAATGCGGGAAGCGGAAAGCACCGGAAGCGAAATATTCATCGTTACTCAAAAGGATTCATCGGTCGTTGAGCCGAAGGACGCCGACCTTTTCCGTACCGGCGTCGTCGCCCGTATCGTACACACGATAAAGCTCTCGAACGGCAACTGGCAGCTCATGGTCGAAGGACTTTCGCGCGCCGAGCTTGTCAGCTTTTCGGTGGATGAAAGCGGGACGTTCGTTGCCGACGTTCTGCAAAAGAACATCACATATGAGCTTGATTATTTCGAAGTGCGCCGCGCCATACACGAATGCACTCTGACGCTTGAGGATTATCTCAAATTCTTCACAAAGCCGTCGGAAGAAGTCATAAACGAAGTCAAGAAAATCACCGACCCTGCGGTTTATGCCGATACTGTCGCATCGTCGTTCCTTATCAAGATCGAAGACAAACAGGAAATTCTCGATATCGACAACCCGATCAAGCGCATTGAAAAGCTGACCGCAATTTTCGACCACGAAATTGAGCTTATGGAGCTTGAAGGCTCGATACACGCACGTGTGCGTCAGCACCTGAACAAGACTCAGCGAGATATTTACCTGCGTGAACAGCTGCATATCATCGAAAATGAGCTCGGTATCGACGATTACGACGAGGAAGAGGAAGAAAGCTCCTACGCCAAGCGTATCCGCCAGCACAAGCTCCCCGCCGAGGTGCAGGAAGCGCTGCTTGCCGAAAACGCAAAGCTGAAACGTATGCAGTTCGGTTCGCCCGAAGCCACAGTCATACGGAATTACATCGAAACCTGCCTTGAACTTCCCTGGGGCAAAACAAGCAAGGACAGGACAGACATCACCATTGCCAAAAGGATCCTTGACGAGGATCACGACGGTCTGACAAAAGTCAAGGAGCGTATTCTCGAATTCATGGCGGTGCGTCAGCTCTCACCCGAGCTTGACGGACAGATCCTCTGTCTTGTCGGACCTCCCGGCGTCGGCAAAACTTCCATCGTCAAGTCGATCGCACGTGCCACAAACCGCAAATACGTCCGCATCGCTCTGGGCGGTATACGCGACGAGGCTGAAATACGCGGTCACCGAAAGACATACGTCGGCTCCATGCCGGGCAGAATCGTGAACGGGCTGAAGCAGGCGGGTACGTCAAACCCCGTTATGCTGCTCGACGAAGTGGATAAACTGACAGCCGACGCGCACGGCGACCCGACAAGTGCATTGCTTGAGGTACTGGACGCCGATCAGAACAAGACGTTCCGCGACCATTTCATTGAGTTGCCCATTGATCTTTCGGACTGTCTTTTCATCGCAACCGCAAACACCACCGAAACCATTCCGCTGCCCCTGCTCGACAGAATGGAGATCATATACATGGACAGCTATTCCGACAACGAGAAGCTGTCGATTGCGAAAAATCATCTGATCCCCAAGCAGCTCAAGCGCCACGGACTGAAAAGGAGTCAGCTCCGCTTCACCGACAACGGCATAAACGAGCTTATCCTGCGTTATACGAAGGAGTCGGGCGTGCGTAATCTCGAACGTGAGATCGCATCCGTATGCCGCAAAGCGGCGAAGGAGATCGTCGACGGCAACACGGCGAAAAAAACGGTCGATGCAAAAACGGTCATCGAAATGCTAGGCCCCGAAAAGTTCCTTGCCGACAGGATTTATGGCAAGGACGAGGTCGGCATCGTGAACGGACTTGCATGGACACAGCTCGGCGGTGATATGCTCCGCATAGAAGCGCTTTCCATGAGCGGCGGCGGTGCGCTGGAGCTTACCGGCTCTCTGGGCGACGTTATGAAAGAATCGGCGCGCGCGGCGGTAAGCTACATACGCAAGCACGCAAACGAGCTCGGTATTCCGGAGGATTTCCACAAGAATACCGATATACACATTCACGTACCCGAGGGAGCGATACCCAAGGACGGTCCGTCGGCAGGCATCACCATTGCAACGGCTATCGTAAGCGAGCTGTCGGGCAAGACAGTTAAGCAGTCGGTCGCCATGACGGGCGAAATCACGCTGACAGGCAGAGTTCTGCCCATCGGCGGACTCAAGGAAAAGACCGCAGCCGCATACAAGGCGGGAGTCAGAACCGTTATCATACCCAAGGACAACATGAAGGATCTGGAGGAAATCGATCAGGAGGTCCGGAGTGCGCTTGAATTCGTACCCGTATCATCTGTGATGGAAGTCCTCCGCATCGCCCTGAACGCATGAAGATTTCAGAAATCAATTTCAACAACGTGCTGCTCGGTCACGTCGCGGGCGCGCCGGTACAGCACAAAAAAAGCGGACTGCCGCAGATCGCCTTCTCGGGAAGATCGAATGTCGGCAAGTCGTCGCTCATAAATTCGCTGTTGAACCGCAAATCGCTCGCACGCGTGAGCAGTCAGCCGGGCAAAACCATTACCTGCAACTACTACGAAATCGACCGCAAGCTCTATTTCGTTGACCTGCCGGGATACGGCTTTGCAAAACGTCCCAAGGAGGACAAAAAGCGCTGGTCGGCACTGACGCAGAGCTATTTTGAGGACAATTCCGCGCTGAAGCTCATTCTTCAGCTGGTGGACAGCCGCGTCGGCTTCACGGTTGACGACAACGCAATGCTCGAATGGATGAATTACTATGAAGTCCCGTATATAATCATCTGCACAAAGTGCGACAAGCTCACCAAAACGGAGCTTTCGGAATGCGCCGGAAAAATCGTGCAGAATCCTCTCCTCAGACCCGAGACGCCTGTTGTATTGTATTCCTCAAAGGAAGGCATGGGACGGCGTGAGGTGCTGGGAATGGCGCTTGCGCATTGCTGATATAGCCGAAAAAAGCCGGAGCCTTTGTATGAAAGGCTCCGGCTGATTTTTTAGGGCGGAGTTATTTTGCGCCGAATTTCACGAGGAAATCGGGCTTATCGGCGCGTACCGTTTTACCGGTGAGATATGACAGACTGCCCTGCGGCTTTTCAAAAGCAAGCATATATGAACAAAGCGCCTGATAGGTATAGCCCCGCTTGCGGTCATCCTTGTTGACGGCGTATTTGCCGTCGCCGAGGAGCGGATGTCCGCTGTCTGCCATCTGGACACGTATCTGATGTGTTCTGCCGGTGAGCAACTCGATTTCTACGAGCGACAGCTTTTCGGCGCGGTTTTCATCGATCACGCGGTAACGCAAAGCGGCGGTTTTTGTGTTTTCGCCGGCTTTCGTGCGCACAAACACCTTGTTTTCGGCTGCGTTCTTTTCAAGATATGCCGTCATTGTACCCTGCTTTTTTTCAAAAAAGCCGTGGCAGGCGGCAAGATACAGCTTGGATATGCCGCGGTCACGTATCGTTGCGTTCATATCCCGGAGTGCCTCCGCATTCTTGGCGGCAATGACAAGTCCCGCGGTATTGCGGTCGATACGGTTGCACAGCGCGGGAGCGAAGGAGTTTTCGGCAGTCGGATCGTATTCGCCGTTTCGGTAGAGATACGCCTTGATATGGTCGATAAGCGTATCGCCCTCGCTGCCATCGTCGGAATGCACCAGCATTCCGGCTTTTTTGTCGGCGATGAGTATGTTTTCGTCCTCGTATGCGACCCTGAGACGCGGCGAAAGCCGCAGAAACGCCTCGTCCCTGCGGCTGCCGCCCGTGAATTCATCGGGTATATACAACGTTATTTCATCGCCGTCGGCAAGGAGCCGGTTTTCCTTTGCGCGCTTGCCGTTGAGCTTTATCCGCTTGGTGCGGATATATTTATACAGCAGTGACTGCGGCATCGACTTATATCGCTTTGAAAGGAATTTGTCAAGCCGCTGTCCCGCATCGTTTGCGTTTGCCTTCAGAATTTCCATTATTTACTGCAGATCAGTTTGACTCGTAAAGTGCGACGACCTCATCGATCTTCGACTGGATGGAATCTCTGCTCGCGTCAAGCGCGGAAATAACGTCGATGCTCTTGCTGCTGACAAGTCCGGTGAGAACGGCGTCGGCGCCGCCGTAAAGAAGACCGAGGTCATAGATGATGTTGTTGAAAACGTATTCGTCAAGGATTTCGCACGCTTCCTCGTCAGCCTTGAGGTCCTTGCCCTTTATGACGACTTCAATATATGCACGGGTCAGACCGGATGCGTTTTCGCCCTTGGAAACGGCGCTCATCACATCGAGCATGAATGCGGAGAATTCGGGATCCGGTGCGGAAAGCGGAATTACGGCGCCGTATGCGTATTTTGCGGAGCAGGGAGTGTAATACTCATCCTGATTTTCGTCGACAAGCGGATACGGGATAAGTCCGAAGTTTACGTCATAGACGCGTACCTTCTTGATTGCGGAGAATGCGGTGCTTCTGAAGAGGTTTCTGCCTTCACCGAAAATCTTCACGCACTTGTTCCATTTATCATCGCCCATATCCTCGGCGTGAAGTATCCATGTGTCCTTCTCTTCAAGGAGGGTGAGAATATTCTGGAGGATCTTGACGCTCTTTTCGGTCGTGCCGACAGCGAGAGTGGGAATATCATTGCTGTCCTTTGTTATGAGCTTTTCGCCTGCGGCGCTGTAAAACGAAATAACGTTGCCGTAGGTTCCGCCGTAGCCCCATGTGTCAAGCCATGTCATGCCGTCTTCATTATCGGATTCGTAGGTGTATTCCTTGGAAATGGAAACAAGTCTGTCAAGCGTCCACTTCTTGTCCTTGACCTCCTGATAAAGGTTCAGCTCGGGATACTTGAGCGCCAGCATATCCTTGTTGAACATGATGGCGGAGGAAACGATCTTCTGCATTATCGACATATCGCCGATTGCAAAATATACCTTGTTTGCAACGGAAAGGGAGTCGATTGCGTTCTGCTCCCACCAGGGCATCGAAAGGTCGATATAGCCGCCGTCTTCAAACTCACGCAGGTCGTAAAGCTGTCCCGCCTGAGCCATTGTTGAGCAGGCATTGAGGAAAGGCATTGCGGCATCGGCAATATCGTCGCCGCCTGCCTGCACCTGCTGTGAAAGTGTTGTATACACGTCATCTACGAGCATGGCTTTGATCTCGACACCGTATCTTTCGCGGATAATGTCGTTTCTGAGTCCGACAGCGTCGCTGATTATCGCATCGGTGGTGTCATAAAGGTTGGGCTCGATCTCTTCGGAGAAATAGGTATCCTGCCTGGTGTTGTTATAGACCATGACGGTGAAGGTGTCTCTGTCCCACTTGAACTCGGGCATTTCCCTGCCCCAGTTACCTTCGCCGAGATAGCCGACTATGCCGTCGACCCAGCCGCCGGAGGTCTCCTCGCTTACGTCGGAGGAGCTTTCGGACGCCGCAGAAGATGCCGTTGATTTGTCGTCAGCGGCGGATGAAGTGTTGTCCGAATCGTTGCACGCGGTGAAGAAAGCGGTCGAAACGGACAGCAGACAAAGTAGTAGTGCGATCGTTTTTTTCATGATGTTACCTCATTGTTTTTATTACACTGCGGAAATGACGCGCAGAGTTGTGTCATTTTTTTCTTTCGCCGCCGGAAAATGCGGAAATCACTGCGGCAACGGCTCCTATCGCGCCGACAAGCGCAAGCTTTTTGTCCTCCGGAAGCTCTTTCAGCTTTGCTGCGGTTTCCCTGCCCTTTTCGACTGCTGCTCCGGCGAGTACGGTTGCCTTTTCCCTGACCTGCTTTGCCTTCACATCGGCATACGCTTTCGCAAGCTTTGCTTTTTCGCCTGCGTAGTCCTTTGCTTCTTTTGCCTTCATTCCGGCATATGCCTTCGCGAGCTTAACCTTTTCGCCGGCAAGTTCCCTGACCTGCTCCGCTGTGTCAACCGCCTGTCCGGCTGCCTTTATCGCGGTGTCTTTCACCTGTCCGACAGCTGCCTTTGCTTTTTCTTCAATGCTTTTCAAAATCGTGACCTCCTCGGTTTTTTCTGTTTCGGGATCGTATATCCCTTTTATAAAGCGGTATGTCCTGTCATACAGATTACGCACACGCCAGTCGCCCGAAAGCGCGGCGGTATACATACTGCCGGGACCCGCCCCCTGATAAAACGCCAGCGCGGCGTTCATATATCCGTACTTTGCGCCGTAATCGAGATAATCGATGTACTTCTGTCTGTCGCGTTCGAAAAGCGGCGATTTGGGAAGTACGCAGGTGTGGTTAATCTCTATCTCGGCGCCCAGACCGTATTTCCCGATTATTTCCGCAAATTCGGCAAGGCTGTCCGGCTGCCAGTCATGGAACATATAATTGGGCTGAAGATATGCATAGTCGAAGCCGAGCTCCTTCCAGCGGTCAAAGCCGGTGCCGAGGAAGCAGGGAATCCATGTCGCGCGGAAGCCTTTTTTATGGAGCATTTCGTTGACGAGCCTGAACAGACCGTATTCATCGTCGCTCATAGCGACCGGCACGCCCTCACAGCCCTGATAAAATGCCGCGAGAGTTATGTTTTTGTAGTCACGCGAGGCGAAACGCGCCGAGATCATGTCGACATAGTATTCGTATATCGCAAGGCGTTCGTCGGGCGTTTCCGCTTTTTCGTCGGCACCGTCGCCGTTTATGTCGCCGAACGGCAGGTCGGTTTTATATACATACGGAAGCTGAACGGAAACATTCAGCTTTCTGTCATCCGACAGATTCAGCTGTTTTTTCACGATTCCGAACGCTTCATCGAGCGCGTCCATATTTACGCCGTTTGCAAACAGATTGTCGGCAAAATAGTCGAAATCGCTTTTCACCGTTGCATTGCCGTCGCCGTTTGAGAAGAAGACGGTTTTTCCGCCGGACGGCGAGCGGCTCTGCAGAAGCAGGAACACGACGGAATCAAACATCGTGTCGTACACCTCGCCGTCGCCGCCGATATATCCGACATACGGAAGCAGCATTTCGGCAGTGCTCCTGACATAGCTTTCGGAATAATTCATCGTACTGTCCCAATAGCCGTTATATATAATAACTGTCGACGAGAAGCCGTCAGCCTTCGGAAGCATTGCGCGGCAGTCGTTTTTTGCGTTTTCCGGCACAAACGGCAGTTCGCTTCCGTCGCATTCGCCGCCGTAAACGCAAAAGCCGCAGGCAAACGCGAAAACATCAGTGCCGAATGTCAGCTTCACGAAGCGCGCCCTGTATTTCGCCGCATCGGTCAGGCGGAACGGAGAGTACGTCACCTCGGACGAGGAGGGCGAAACAAGGCTTTCGACCGTGTATGCGAGCATGAAATCGTCGCCGTTTTCGGAAACGTACAGCTCAACGCGCTCGGGAGTATAGATTCCGGCGCTTTTATTTTGCAGGAAGGTTATCTCAAAACCGTCGATCGACTTTTCGCCGTCCAGATCCACAGTCACACTGCGGCTCAGCCCACGGTAAAACCTGCACCACGCGCCGTCGGAATAGTCAAGAGACGCCGTTTTTCCGTCGGCAAGCCCGTCGGGGCGGTCGTTATTTGCGGTTTTGAAGGATTTCTCTATCGGTACGCCCGTCTCAATTCGGTACGTTCTGCCTGAAATCAGATTTTCCATATGCCGTTCTGCCTTCCTGTATACATATTCTTATACAAGTTACATTATAGCATCGTATCACGCCGATGTCAATAAGAGTTTGCGGTAAAAACGCCTCTGCCGACGGGTTTTGCGATGATTTTGACGGATTTTTCGGTAAAGAGGGATAATTGAACTTGACAATTGCGCCTTTATCATGTATAATAATGGGTAATACATCGGTTATCGTGACAAATGAATACAGGGGTATAGCCAAGCGGTAAGGCAAGGGACTTTGACTCCCTCACGCGGTGGTCCGAATCCACCTACCCCTGCCAAACAAAACTCCGCGTTCATAAGAATGCGGAGTTTTGTTTGTATTATTCATTTTTCATCATTCATCATTCATTATTCATTCCACACGCGGAGTTTTAATGAAAAATGAATAATGAAGCCGCTGTGCTAATGAATAATGAATAACTAAGGTCACTTTTAATATTGCAAAATTCACCCTCTTTATGATATAATATTCTCATAATCGGAGGTGCGTTATGAAAGAAAATATTTTAATAGATAAATCTATTGCATTTGCCGCACGAATCATCAATCTTCACCGATATCTCATTAAAACGAAAAAGGAAACGATTATATCAAAGCAAATTGTTCGTAGCGGTACCTCGATTGGTGCAAATATCAACGAGGCGAATTACGGTCAGAGCAAAGCAGATTTTGTTTCTAAAATGCATATCGCATTAAAGGAGACTTCCGAAACCGAATATTGGCTAAAATTGCTCACTATGTCCGAATACATAACTGAAGATATGGGACAATCCTTGTTGAAAGATTGCTTGGAAATCAAAAGGATTTTGATCTCAACAATCAACACGGCAAAGGAGAATAATCATGCGTAATGACGTAATGATACGGTTCGGAACAGAAGCCGAAAAGCAAACGCTATTTACCGAATATCCGGAAATCAAAAATGTCATTTGGGACGGCGGATATTTTATCGTTGTGGCATTTGAAAGTAGATTTCCTTTCCGTTGAAGGAAAAGTGATTTATACTCAATAACATGACAAATCCCTGTTTAACTGAATAACCTACATAGCCAAACGCTACTCAGCCGAGCGTTTGGCTTATTTTTATTGAAAGGAAGGATGAACGCTATGATTGCAAATCTAACAAGAGGTGCGAAGCCGCTTCTCTCCACCTATCCAGTCGTGAGGCCGCAGTCGAAGACGTATGCAGTCATACTGCTACACTTGACAGTATTGAATCCGCCAAGAAGAAACTCAAAAAAGAATGTAGGAAGCGAGGTTACCTGAACCAACCGACAACTCAAAACCCGGCGGACGAGGTAATCGTCAGCCGGGTTTACAGTCAAACAATTTCTATCAGATCTTCGACACGACACCCGAGTGCTTTGGCAAGTGACAGCAGGCTGTCGGTTGCGGCTTTATTGATGTCCTTTGCCCGTTGCTCATATTGCTGGATACTGCGTAAAGAAACACCGGATCTTTCGGACAGCTCTCTCTGCGACATACCGCTTGCTTTCCGCACAGTTTGGAGCTTCGTTGCAGTCATACTCCGCCGTATTCTGTCGGAGAACACATCCACTGCTTTTTCTTCGGATGCTTCATGCAGGGCGGGATACATCCGTTCAATTTCACGCATAGGAAGAACCTTCAGAATGTCTTTGAACGACATACCGGTGCTCCACTGAAAATAAGCGAGGACATATCCGCACCAGTATTCCGGCGAGCAATCGTATTCAAGTCTTGGCGAAGGAATCTCCGGCAACATTTTGCCGGAACGCTCAAGAACATTCAGGACAAGCTCGGAACCTGACAGTCCCGAAACGACTTTTGCAACACCCGATGCAAACTGTTCCGCATATCCGCTTGTAACAAACAGTTCCATAAATTCATCGGCAGTCAGCTTGCAGGCATGAACGGCGTAATCCACAGCTTCTCCGAGATTGTTCATTGCATCGTCAAGGTAATGCTCACTGTAAGCGCAGGTCATCCGGTTTCACCTCCCCACGGGTGATATCACGCATATAAATACCGTTCTCATCTGCCTCTTCCAGAACCTTTAAGTAGGAAGAACGTGCTTCTTCGTCCCTGGCTTTGCGTTTCACATAATAAACCGAAGAATCTACGGCTTCATATCCCTCGAAGCGAACGGTATCAAAAGCCTTCCGGCTCATCAGCACGAACTGCTCTCCAAGTTTTCCGAGTTTCATAGCATAGGAAAGCTGAGCAAGAGAGATCTGATTGGTCAGAAATGCACGGGCAAAGGAAAAGTAAGAGTCATCCGCACGGTAGCCGATGATGGCATCATAAGCTGCCGTATCGATGTGAAAGTGATTCTGAAGCCATTCAACACCACGCCGCATGGCAGGTGTTGAGATGCGCAGTTTCCGATTCTCAGTCAGAATTGTCAGCCAATGAAGGATCGAATATTTTGGATCACGCAGATTCAGAACTGAGAGATGATCAAGGTTTATCGTATACCGGTTCACATAGCCGTCGATTCCTTCCAGACAAGCCCATTCACGCGCCAGTTCCATATTTTCCGTGCAGTAAAATCCCTGCCCGTAATCGTTATATGTCTTTCCTTTACCGAACACAGGTGCCTCAATGATATCGGTCGATCCGTGATAAAGTGTCAGCGTTTTCATAATACCTCCATATCTCTAAAGAGTTACATCCGCTTATATTATACTCCTTAAGAGATAGTTTGTCAAGCGATTGCTGAAAAAAAGCGCCATATTGGAATTGCTTTCGAAGCTGTTATAACATTTACAACTTTGCGGTTATTGAAAATAAAAAACATCTGCGTTATAATAAAGTCACAGAAAGGGAGTGAACTGATGTACCATCTCAACAAATTTTGCAATATTATCTTTGAACTACAACTTTGCGGTTATTGAAAATAAAAAACATCTGTGTTATAATAAAGCCACAGAAAGGAAGTGAACTGATGTACCATCTCAATAAATTTTGCAATATTATCTTTGAGTTGAGAAAAGAACGCGGTTGGACACAGGGCATGTTGGCTGAAAAGTTGTGCATATCCCCGCAATGTATTTCCAAGTGGGAATGTGGCATAGGATATCCTGATGTTACTTTATTTCCTCTGATTGCAGAGCTTTTCGGTGTTGACATTGGTATTCTTTTCGGACAAAGCAAAGAGAAGAATGAGAATACGAATCACAACAATGAAAAGAAATTTGTTTTGGAGCCTTTTTCTCGTGTTGAGTTTCTTGTAGGTAATGAATGTGATATCAGAGTTATCAAAAAAGAAAATGAAAAAGCGTATCTTGAGATAAAAGGTGATGCTTCTTTTGTTGAATTTTTAGGAGTTGAAAACAATAACGGCATCCTGCGAATCAATGTAAAAAACCCCACGGGCAGCGACACGAAATGGATTCCATACGACAGGGGGAATTATAATAAGCGCAATATTATAACGCTTCACACAGGGAAAGAGCATTGCCAAATCTATGTTATCAATTACCTTGATCTCCATTGCTATGAAAGCGAAACAGATGATCATATCAACCAGTGGATATTCATGAAAGAACGATTGTAAGTTAAGGCAACCCGCTATAATCAGCAAGGATAAGTTTCTTAAAAAGCTGCGGCGGCGAACCGCATCGGTTGAATATCATTGATTCTTAACCGAAAGTATGCTATAATGAATTCGGAAAGCGGTGATATCGAGGCAGAAGGCAGATACGGCAAGCCTTACGAATGCGAAGGATGCGGCTGCTTTACGGTGACAGCGTTGAAAATTGTTATAAAAAGAAGAAAGGAAAAATTCTTGACTGAAGCCGGGAAAGATGATGATGTTATGAAGCTGTTATTTATAAATGCCTGCGCGCGGGAGCGCGGAATATCCAGGACATTGGAGCTGTGTGATACATTTATTGAAGCATTCTGCGAAAAGCATCCCGAAACGGTCGTTGAGGAGCTGAATCTTTTCCGTTCGGGTATAAAATGCTACGGAATCGGCGAAGCAGAGCGCCGCGATGAGCTGGTCGGGCGGGGGCGTTTTTCCGATGAAATGTTCGACGCAGCGCATGATTTTGCCGCGGCAGACGTCATTCTGGTGGGCGCTCCGTGCCGGGATATGTCTTTTCCGGCGGTATTGAAGGCGTATATCGAAAACATATGCGTGAACAGGATCACATTTCAATATACCTCAAAAGGCTCGGAGGGCTTAGCCGCATTTTCGAACATGGTCTATCTGACCACCTGCGGCGGATATCTGAAGGACAACAGTTTCGGAGCGGCATACATGGAAGGCATCGCACATTTCCTGGGGAAAGGAAAATATGTCTCCTGCTGTGCGGAGGGGCTTGATATCCTCGGAAACGATGCGGAAGCGATCATGACGTGTGCCAAATGTGACATACGCGGAATCGCCGACGGTCTTGTATGCTGAA
Source organism: Ruminococcus sp. CAG:382 (assembly GCA_000433115.1). GTDB lineage: Bacteria > Bacillota > Clostridia > Oscillospirales > CAG-382 > UBA1206. The sequence continues at coordinate 4,935 of FR892236.1, read as the reverse complement.
AGGAGGGCGCGGACATGACAGAATCAAAAATCTACATAGGGCTGAACGATCTGACAACCAATACACAGCTTTTTGAAAGCGAAAAGTACATCAAGGTGCTGCGCAATGTATGCTATGCGTATAAGGTGCCTTTTTCCTTCAATGTGCAGGAAGGCGGGTACATTTATGAAAACGGAGAATATGCCAGAGAAAACAGCTTGGTGCTTACCCTGATTGATGTTGAAAAATCCGTGGTCAACGATATTGCAAAAGACCTGTGCGCATTTTTTCATCAGGAATCGGTCCTTGTTACAGAAAGCCGGATTCAGGCGCGTTTCATCCGCGAGACATTGGATTTCAACGACAATGCAGTGCAGGCAAACGGATAATGAAGATCGTTATAACGGGATACAGCGGTTCGGGCAAATCAACCTTGTGCCGGAGGCTGTGCAAACAGTATCGGGTTCCGGCTCTTCATATGGACACGGTTCAGTTTTTGCCGGGCTGGGAGATCAGGGCCGAGACGGACAAGCAGAATATCGTCAGTTCGTTTCTTGACAGCAATCCGGACGGTTGGGTCATTGACGGCAATTACAGTAAGCTGAGCTTTGAACGCAGAGCCGCCGAAGCCGACATCATTATACAGATGCTTTTCGGAAGGATAAGCTGTCTGCTTCGTTGCGTGCGGCGATATCGCAGATATAAAGGAAAAAGCCGTCCCGATATGGCAGAAGGATGCAATGAAAAGCTGGATTTTGAATTTGTGAAATGGATTCTTTGGGAAGGACGTTCAAAGAAGATACGCAACCGGTATAAGCTCATGCGGAAGCAGTATCCCGAAAAAGTGGTCGTCATCAAAAATCAACGGCAGCTTGACGCATATCTGCAAGAGAGGGATTATTGATCACGTTATCGGGAAAAACCTCGGTGCGAAAGAAGAAAAGCGGGGAAATCGCCCGCTTTTTCGATTTGCCGAAAAAATTGAAAATATTTTTTGCAATCCGCCTAACATTACGCGTAATAAACGGACTATATGAGTGAAAGCATTGATCAATCGCTTGGAGAAAACAATGAAAAAACGAGACTTGCTGAAATACTTTGACGAAAGCTTACTTGACAAGCTTTTTGGCTTTTGCTATGCAAGGACCAATGACAGCTATGAGGCTGATGAGCTTTGTTCTGATATAGTATATGCTCTTGCAGAAGCCGCAAATCAGGACGGAGAAATCGAAAACGTGTATCCGTTTATCTGGAAAGTTGCGCGCAATGTTTATGCCGACTTTTCGGGCAGGCGAAGAAAACGCACGGAAGCATTCTGTGACGGAGTTTCCGATGAAATACTGCTTTCCGTTGCGGACGAAGGTGAGCCGGACAACACCGCAGAACAGTTGACGTTCATTTATCGGCGAATTGCTTTTCTGACAAAAGCATACCGTGAAGCGATGATCCTGTTCTACATAGACGGTCTTTCAGCCGCAGAAATAGCAAGAAAGCAAAACACAAGTGAAGGCGCGATACGTCAGAGATTGTTTTCGGCAAGGCAAAAAATCAAAATTGAGGTAGAAGAAATGGCTGATACTTGTAACAAACCCGTTGCGCTTGACAAAATCGATTTTGTGATTTGGGGAACCGGAAGTCCCGGTTGGGGAGATCCGCGAAACGTATGCACAAGAATGTTTTCCAAACACATTGTATGGCTGTGCCGCAAAAAGCCGATGAGCGCGGCTGAAATTGCCGAAGAGCTGAATGTCCCTACCGTATATGTTGAAGAAGAGCTTGAAATCCTCTGTGAAGGAGAAAACGGGGAGTATGGACTTATTCGCCGTTTGGATAACGGTAAATATGTACTCAATTTCATTCTGCTCGACAAAGATGTATTTGAAAAAGCAAACGCGATCTATACAGAACAACTGCCGAAAATTTGCGATACTATATCCAGCTATATCGATGAGCACAAGGCAGAATATCTTGCTTTCCCGTATCTTAATAAAAAAACAGATATGAATCTTATCATCTGGCAGCAGATAACCAACATTGCAGACGCCTTCTCGCATTGTGTTGAGTGCTCTTTGGAGAAAAATGACTTCTCCGACATTCCCGAAACAAAGCGTCCGTTCAGCGTTTTCGGATATGTTGATAACGGTAAGTATTACGGCGGCGGCTGGGACGGCGTCACGGCGCAAAACGTGTGCGGTTTTTCAAATATTCGTCTTGACAACATCTATATCACCCGCATAAAGAAGCATTTCAGCTGTGGGCTCGAGGTATCAAAAGAGCCAAGAATCCAGCTTGCGCTCCGGGCGATAGACGGTCTCGACATCGCCACATTGTCAGAAGCAGAAAAAGAACACGCTGCCAAGGCAATTGAATGCGGATATTTATACCGTGACGGAGATATGCTTTATACCAAGATCCTTGTAAACTCTCTTTCCGATGAAAACAGACTTTTTGACATCAGCAACAATTTGCGAAACGGATATTTTGACACCGATGCGGCGAGCGTTGCAGAGAAAATCGCTTCACTCATCAAAAAATCCGTTCCGGATTATCTCATCGGAGAATGGAGACTGGCAAATACTCTTGCCGAAATGCCTGTTCTCGATGCAGTTGTTGAATGCCTGATCGAAAAAGGTATACTGACACCTCCCGAAGACGGCATCGGAGCAGAAGGCTGCTGGATGGGCGTGAAAAAGTAACTCTTTTGCGGTTAAAAAAACGTAAAACGAATTTAATATGATGCAAAAACACCGGCAGGCGATCATTCGTCCGTCGGTGTTTTCAATTAAGAGTTACGTATTTCCAGTTTATTTCCCGTCCTTATGAGGTTCGGGATTTTTGTGGACTTTCAGCGTCAGCAGACAATACGGGCATCTGAGGTGATTCTGAGTCAGCAGTTCCGTAATGGTTATCGGAATAAACTTGCCGCAGTGCGGACAGGATATGCCCGGAGTTTTTGACGATGTGCCGCCGGAAACGGCTTTCAGTTCTTCTTCTGTGAGGGTGTATTCCTTTGTTTCGTTGTTTTTGTTATCCATGTTGGGGCGTCCTTTCTTTATATTAAATATTTGTTTCGTAATCCGGCAGAGCAGCCGCGATTTTTTCGGCGTAGCCGTTTTCCCAGAAGAAGCATTTGGAAGGATCGATTCCGAGCTTATCACCGGTAAGCGCAAGAGCTATGGCGCGGCAGCCGCCGTTACAGTGCTCAAAATGCGGACATTTTCCGCATTTTTCGTTTTTTTCGCGCAGCGTCCCGAGGGTCGTGCAGACCTCGTCGAGATACATTCCGCCCGAAAGCAGTTCTTCAAGCGGAGTCTGCTTTACGTTTCCGAGATTGTCGCCGTGCTGCTCGTAATAACCCGACATCTGGTGACAGGGAAACACATTCCCGTTTGCCGAGACAGCAATCATTCCGCGATTACCCTTGCAGACGGGGGCGGTTTCGCGATATTCTCCGGTGCAGGAATTCACCGCGGCGAGAGTATAGAATCCTGCTCTCGGATACAGAGTTCCGAACTGCCACACGGTCAGAGCCATAACATGGTCCTCCGAGGCATATTCCTTCCAGAGAAAGAGCGCCTTGTCGTAGTATTCTTCAAACGTAAGACAGGCATCTCCCGCATTCCGCAGCCAGCGCGGTGCTTCGGTCGTGCGGATGATACGCATTTCGTTCACACCTATGGCGTCGAGCATTTCTGCCGTTTCATGCATGGAATCGCAGTTCCGGCGGTTCATGTTTGTCTGTACCTTGACGGGGAAGCCGTTTTCGACACACAAGGCTATCGCCCGAAGCGCCGTTTCCTCGGCGCCCTTGTGGTTTCTCATCCAGTCGTGATATCCGATGCCGTCAAAGGATATTTTCACGAGCGGTATGCAGCCGATCGACCTCATGCGTTCAAGCGCTTTGCCGTTTATGAAATATCCGTTTGTATTCAGCTCTTCGACATACATTCCGCGCGAATAAATGCCTTCGATTATTTCAAAGAAATTCCTATGCAGCATAGGTTCGCCGCCTGTGATGGTAAAAGCATTGATTCCGCAGTCGCGCGCCTGATCAAGAAGCGTATTCATTTCGTCCATCGTCCACTCGCTCATGAGAGGCGCGTTGTCGGCGGCGTTGAAGCAATGAATGCAGTTATAGTTGCATTTGCCGGTTATCATCAGATTCATCGCCGGAAAATAACGGTTTTCAAAAGCGCGGGCGCGGCTCCAATCAGAGAGGTTTTCTCCGCTCGCCGCTTTATGGATAAAGCCTTTTTCAATAAACTCGCGCGTGATAACGCTTTCGTTTTCTGTCGGCAGGTCGGTTTTTCCGTCACACGCCGACAGAAATTCAAATTCTTCTTTTTTCAGTCCTGCCGCATTGCGTTCGCCCTTTATGTAATAGGCATAGGGGACGAGCTGCCATGAACGCAGGGCAATATTGGGGTTCAAAATATAACGCATATGCCCGAACCGGTTCATTTATCCTTGTTATTGCAAAGCCAAAGCCCTTTTTCATATGAGCACCAGTAGCAGTTATTGCAATGTGATGATTTTCCGCACCTACTGCACTTAAAAGTACCGTAACCGGCATTTTTCCATTTCACTCCGCATTTGTTGCATTCCCAATATCCGCATGAATAGCCGGCGGAAACGATCAGTCTTCCGTCGCTCTTGCGACATCCGCCGCCGGACACATTGTTGAGTTCTTCGTCAGCAAGCTCGCCTGCTTTGGGATGCATGATTTCAAAATACGCAGCAGCGCTCTCGTCTGTCATTTCAATGCCGTTTTCCTTTGCGAGAGTCAACAGCTCTTCGGGAGTTTTTGCTTCCTTCGCTTTTGCTGAAAGTTCCTGATTGTTTTCCATAAAAGCCTCCTTTTCAGCACTTCATGATATGCGACTCGCTCATCTTTATTTCGCTTCCGTCGTGGATTTTCAGGGTATAATACCATCCGTCGTTTTCGTAGCTTCTCTT
>FR892235.1:34329-47138 GCA_000433115.1 Ruminococcus sp. CAG:382 | reverse complement strand
GCTATGCATCGCTTCCGTTTGTCCCGACTGCGATAGCGACTGACCGTATGCAGTACCTTATCTCCGGCGGCGCATTGTACCGCCGTGACCCGCAAAGCGGCACCACATCGCGTATTCTTGAAAATATCGAGGTCGAATCGGTCACAGCGGCAAACGGTGTGCTGTATGTCGGCGCAATGTTCGATATTTCGGCATTCGACGCAAACACCCTGTCGCTTATAAGCGCCACCGAACAGACACTCGGCGGAGATCTGCGCGTTTCCGACGGTTATCTCATTTCGGGAAGCTACCTGATCGACAAAGAAACACTGAATTTCGTGACCTCCTGCGGTTCTGCCGCATACACAATACTTGACGGCGCGGCGATCACCTCAAGAGGCTTGTTCGGCATATCCGACGAACGCTATATTTCTCATACCTATTCCGGTATCACCGCCGCCGTAAAGGGTAGCAAGAATGCCGTCTTCATCGCCTATAACGGTTCAATCCGCCGTATATCGTATATCGGAGACCCCGCAACGCCGGCAGGTTTCGGCTTTTCCGACGGCGACACTCTGCAAAGCGGCGAAACAGTGTACTGCGAGATCGGTCTGCTTTATCTGAACGGAAAGCCGGTCGAAAACGGCTTCTCAGCCAAAAGCGGCGATATGCAGACGCTCACAGCCGTAAGACCATGGGGCGTCTCCGAAACGATACATTTTTCAGTGCGACCCGATCCCACCGAGCTTGTACTGAAGCTCAGCCGTCAGCATATGTCGCCCGGAGAAACGGCTCACCTTGTCGCGTCGATCCTGCCGCAGGGTGCCGAGGGCAATATCACCTATCACGTTGATGGTGAAAGCATCGTACTGCGTGAGGGCGTCGTCACTGCCGTATCCACGGGCATCTCCTATATCGTCGCTTACATAGACGGCACCGATATATCCGCACGGCTCACAGTGACAGTCAGCGGCGACACACTGCAGTGCACCAATCCGACGTACACCCATGACCCGGACAACGACACTCTGAGCAATATCCCGGCATATACCACGGTAAATCAGCTGCTTTCGTCATTCACATATACGTCCGGCGACCTTCGTCTCATCACTCCCGACGGAATGATACGCAAAAGCGGCTACGTGTCAACGGGCTGTAAACTCATCTATCGCAGCGGCGACAATGACCTCGAAACGATCGAGATTTCCGTCCGCGGCGACCTTGACGGCGACGGCATGGTGACCGTCAACGACGCAAATATGCTTTATCTGAAGCTGCGCTCCGAAACCGAATTCACCCCGGCTGTTTTCAAGGCTGCCGATATTAACCAGAACGGCAAGCTTACCGCTGCTGACCTGTCACAGCTGTCAATGCTTGTCGGACGTACGCCGCACTCGTCGGTGAAAAACGTTCTGCATCCCACGATCGATGCTCCCTCAATCGTCGGCGGTAACGGCGCTTTTTCAGTCACCGTAACAGTTGGCGAACTTCGCGACTCCTCGTCTATGATGGCAACCTTAACCTATGACAGCACAATGCTTGAATACCTCAGCAGCTCCTATTATGAAGGCTCGGTTTCCGCTTCCGCATCTGATGGCGCGCTGTTTTTCACCGCTCTTGACATTAACTCCGCATCGGAAGAAAGAGTCATAAAGATATATTTCAAAGCGAAGCAGGGCGCAGTCGGAAAAGCATCCATGACACTGATTAACGGAGAGGTATATACCGATTCACTATATCGGATGTCGGATACCGATGCAACTGTCACACTCGTGCCTGCGGCGTCGAACCTCGCTATCGAATCGAGTAATTCAAATCTCGCCTTCACGCCGTCCGTGACGCGTTATGCGATTTCCGCACTTAATACGGCACCGTCACTTGATATGAGCTTTTCCGTCCCTGCCGGAGGTCAGCTGTATCTCCCGGATCTCAGCCTGGACAACACGACAACACAGCTGACGGTCAGGTATATAACTCCCGCGGGACGTACCGTAAACTATGTGTTCATCATAACAAAAACCGAAAGTCTGCCAAAAACCGATTCGACGGCGTTACTTTCTGCGCTGTCGGTCATAGACTACGCTTTCACGTCGGAATTCGACCCCAAGGTGTTCATATACACTTTGACAGTCGACAGCGATGTCGGGGAAGTTTCGTTTGATTATGATCCTCAAAACGCGGGAACACTGATAACAGTTTCACCCGAAGGTCCGCTTGAATACGGCGACAACATCATAACCGTCGCCTGTAAAGCCGAAAACGGTGACAGCGCAACTTATACAGTAATAATAACACGCCGCTTCCCCACCGAGGAAAGCAGTGAAGAATCGGATGAATCGTCGGAAAGCTCCGAAAGAAGCGTTGAACCGATCAGCGATATCAGCGTCATTCCGTCCGTCGAAACGTCCGGGGAAGCGCCTATTCCGTCCGACAAACTTGAATCAGCCGCTCTCGCAATAACGACAATCGTTGCACTGCTGCTCATTGCCGTCGCGATAGCGCTCCGCAAAAGCATAAAAAAATAAAGGCAACCTGTCTGTGCAGTGTTGTCCGAAAGATCACGGTGGCCGAGAAACGTTTTTACTGCGTTTTCGGTCACCGTATTCTATTTTAGGCGTCACCGTCGGTTATGTTTCAATCAAGAAACGTGAAGATCTGCGAGATATCGTGGATAACAGCGTCAGAAACAGGCGCGAGAATCGCCGTATTGTGCTCATTCTTTGCCACCGCCACCATCGCCGCACCGCTGTTTTTAGCAAATGAGACGTCGGAAGGCGTATCGCCGACCATGACAACCTCGCATGCATCAAAAACGTATTTGCCACAGAATACCCTCATAAAATACGGATCGGGTTTGCTGTGAACACCGTCATCGCAGTATATTTCATCAAAAAACCGCGCAATCCCGAAGGTTTCAAGGCATTTCATCGCCCCAGCCCTATTGTCCGATGTCGCAAGCGCAATACGAAGCCCCATTCCGCGCAAACGTTCAAATACGCCGACAATATTTTCGCAGTCCGGCTTCATCTCGCCGTACACATACGACGCGTCTGTAATCCGCATAATAAGCCCGGCAAGCTTATTCCTGTCATCCTTGACCCCGTGCGCCTCAAGCCAACGGATTATCACATCGATCATCATTCCGCCTGTTCCGTAACAGAAGACACCGTCTATATCATATGTTTCGCCGTGAATACCTCCGGCAGCCAGCAGATCAGGCAGTAATTCCGACGGGAGCTCCAGCTCATCAAGCAGAGTCATCAGTGCATGCCTTGCGACGGGAAGCCAGCAACGCTCAAAATCAAGCAAAGTGCCGTCCTTGTCAAATACGATTCCTTTATATCTCATACCGTTAACCGTCCGTATCCGCGAAGTTGTATTCATAAAGTCTCCACAGCGGAACCTCCGGAATACCACGCTTCATATCCTCAGTGCCCGCATATGCGAAGCCTTTTTTTGTGTAAAGTCCTATTGCCGGCTCGTTATCGGGCACAACATCAAGCCGCACTGCTTTATATCCGCGCCGTCTTGCCGTTTGAAGGCAGAAATCAACAATAAAACTTCCGACACCGCTGCCCGATTCTTCATAGTCCACCGCAAGCGCGTGAATAACAAGGAATTCGCCCGGCATCAGCTTGTTTTTCCAGCACACGCAGGAATAATCACCCTGCGGATCACCGTTTAGCACAACCGCACCGATTACCCTGCCGCCCTTCACACAGGCGTACTGCGTCCCGCACCTCACCGCATTCCCGACAGATATCTCATTGGGATAATCGTGTGACCACCTCGGATAATTAACATGACATTCAAGATAATCGATGACACGTCCGTAAAGTGCGGAAACTTCGGCTATATCATCCTCACCACACAAAACCATTTCTGTTTCGTTTTCTTCAAGTATGCCGATAACCCTGTCAAGCGACGGAATCACGCGATATGCCATCGCGCGGTATTCCTCCGCCGGCGCTTTCATATCCGGTATGCATATGACGTCGGCACCCGCCGAATGCGCAGAGCGTATTCCTGCCTCGCTGTCCTCAAGTACAAGGCATTCCTCAGCCGGAACACCCGCCCTCTCCATGGCTTTCAGATATATATCAGGCGCAGGCTTTCCGTTTTTGACCTCATCTCCGAAAAGCATATCGTCAAAAAAGGCATCTATGCCGTTTTGGGACAGGATACCGACCGCACGCTCACGCACACTCGACGTGGCGAGCAGAACCTTTATACCTTTACTTTTCAGAAATTCAAGCAGCTCGCGCGCCCCTTTTTTGAGCGGCACTCCCTGCCCGATATATTCATTGTCGCGCGCGATGATCCATTTCAACGCTTCATCAGGCGTATACGGCAATCCGTAAACCTCAACAAGGCGCCTGGCATTGTCCTTGACTGTTTTTCCGCTGTAATGCGCTATATATTCCGCCAACGGGAACTCATGTCCGTACTTTCCCACAAGCTCCGAATCGATTTTATATGCGATCGTCTCACTGTCGATGAGCAGACCGTCCAAATCAAATATAACCGCTTTTTTCATAATATACCTTTCCGAACACTTTTCCCGACGGATCGACAAGCATACCGACCGCACCGCAAACCGCCCCTATACCGATAAACAACGTCCAGAATATCAATGCCTTCCGCGTCGGTTCGAAACGCGAATATGCTTTTTTCTTTTCCATAATCAATCTCCGCAATATACGATAACATGCGTTATTATAGACTCAAAAGCCGCGTTTGTCAATAGCCTGAGCAAAAAACGGAGCTGTCGTCTGCGGCAGCTCCGAATTATGTAGTCAGAATAATTAATATGCGATGCCCTGAGCAAGCATTGCATCGGCGACCTTGAGGAAGCCGGCGATGTTGGCGCCCATAACGAGGTTGCCTTCGCTGCCGAATTCTTTGGAAGCATTGAAAGCGTTATGGAAGATATTGATCATAATCTGCTTGAGCTTTGCGTCAACTTCTTCGAATGTCCAGCTGTATCTCATGGAGTTCTGGCTCATTTCGAGACCGCTGGTGGCAACGCCGCCTGCGTTTGCAGCCTTTGCGGGGGCAAAGAGAACGCCCGCATTCTGGAATACAGCAACAGCTTCGGGAGTGGATGGCATATTGGCGCCTTCGGCAACCGCAATGACACCGTTTGCGACAAGCGCCTTTGCGCTCTCCTCATCAAGCTCGTTCTGTGTTGCGCAGGGCAGAGCCACATCGCACTTTATAGTCCAGATGCCGTGGCAGCCTTCGGTATAGACCGAGCCGGGAACACGCGCCGCATACTCCTTGATTCTTCCGCGTTCGACCTCTTTGATCTGCTTGACAACATCGAGCTTGATGCCGTCCTTGTCATAGATATATCCGTTGCTGTCGCTGAGAGCAACGACCTTGCCGCCGAGAGTCTGTGCCTTTTCGCATGCATAGATCGCAACATTACCGGAACCGGAGATGACGACCGTCCTGCCCTTGACACTGTCCTTCTTCATGGTGTTAAGCATTTCCTCGGTGAAATAAAGCAGACCGTATCCTGTTGCCTGAGTTCTTGCGAGAGAACCGCCGTATGAAAGACCCTTGCCGGTAAGAACACCTGTGAATTCGTTGCGGAGACGTTTGTATTGACCGAACATATATCCGATCTCACGTGCACCGACGCCGATATCACCTGCGGGTACATCGGTATCCGCGCCGATATATTTTGAAAGCTCAGTCATGAATGACTGGCAGAAACGCATGATTTCTCCGTCGCTCTTGCCCTTGGGGTCGAAATCACTGCCGCCTTTACCGCCGCCCATGGGGAGATCGGTCAGGGAGTTTTTGAAGATCTGCTCAAAGCCGAGGAACTTGATAACGGATGAGCAGACAGAGGGATGGAGTCTGAGACCGCCCTTATACGGACCGATGGCGGAATTGAACTGAACTCTGTATCCGCGGTTGACCTGAACCTTGCCGTTGTCGTCGACCCACGAAACACGGAACTGGATGAATCTCTCGGGTTCGACGATACGGTCGATCACACCCGCCTTGACAATGTCGGGACGCCTCTCGACAACAGGCTCGAACGATTCAAGAACCTCTCTGACAGCCTGAAGAAATTCGGGCTCATCGGGGTTGCGCTTGCATACTGTATCGTACACGCTCTGGAGATACTGACTTTTGAACTGCATATGATGTATCCTTCTTTCATTGAAATTCATTTTGATAATGTATTCTATCACATCAAAACGCAAAATGCAAGTTTTTTCTTTTGACATTTCAAAAAAACTTGTTTCTCGCCGTTCAATTCATGATCAAGGTGATTTTTTTGCAACAACATTTCCCTTTAGCCTCAAAAGATTAATATAATTTGTATTGATTATGACGAAGCAATATGATAGAATAATAAAATGAAAGGCGGTAAGTCTATGGTTTTCAAAAGCGACCACGACGTCAATACACTGAAGGAGCGCTGGGACGACAAAACTGCGTTCAAAAATTTTGCCGGCGGCGACGATTATCTTGACAATGTGTTTATTTCCCGCAGATACGGCAGCATCGTCTGCCTGAAAAGCAAACCGCTTTCCGCACATAATCTGTTCGGAGCCGTTTACTGGGGTATAATACACTGCAAAAAAGACGGAGGCTCAAAAATAACCGGATTTTTCGGCATCAGCCTGACCGATCTGATAATCACCGCAGCATTTTATCTGCTGTACGGCACAATAACACGCACGGTGCTTGAACGCGGTGATGAAAGCGGTGCATACTGGATGATAGTCATCGCCGCTGCGATACTGTTTTTCATCCTTTTCACTTCACCGAAAACAAAGCGTAAATATGCCGAAGTAATAAACCGCGTCGTAAAGTGAACAAAAAATACAACTCACAACAAAATACAGGAGGTTTCCATGTCATTTTCAGAATACTTAAACGGCAAGCGTGAAATATGCCGCGGGCTTATCGCAGAGCTTGGCAGGACATTCTCATACGTCAGTATACTCGGCACGGATGTACATGCAACAATCTACCGTACCGACCGCCGTTCCTCTGCAATACGTGACGGTGAAGGCGAATGCGGCTTCGTGATCAAGATGCACAACGGCAAAGCGTTTTTCGAATACTCACTCGACGACCTTTCGGGCGATATTCCGGCGCTTGCCGAAAAAATACGCCGCGCCGTTGCGATATCACCTTCACTCGAAGACAGAATGATCGAAAGCAATGCCGTTAAGGACGAGCCTCTCCGTCGGGATTTTATCCGCGAAACGGACTTTGCCTCATACGGCGACAGCGACATTCTTTCATATTGCTCTGAGCTGCGCGACAGGCTGCTTGCCAAAGACAACCGTTTTGTGAACGCTGTCGTGACCCTTCAGCCGTTTGAGGTCTCAAAGCTGTTTGTGACCAAAAACCGTGAGCTTTCGCAAAGCTACGGCTGGGTAAACGGCTATCTCATGGTCATCGCTCAGGACGGCAGAATGGTGAATGCCCGCGAAGGTGCATACTCCACGCATATCGCCGATGTAATGGAAAGACTGCCGCAGCTCATCGACAAGCTGGCGGATAAAGCGCTTCACCTGACAAAGGCAACACCCATCGAACCGGGTATCTATGATGTAATAACCGACAACTCCATAACGGGGCTTATTGCCCACGAAGCGTTCGGACACGGCGTGGAAATGGATCAATTCGTAAAAGACCGCGCACTTGCAAAGCAATGCGTGGGGCAGTATGTCGCGTCGCCCATAACAAATATGCGTGACGGTGCTGCGGCAACGGTCAGCGCCGCATCGTATTTTTTCGACGACGACGGCGTTCTTGCGCATGACACACAGATAATCAAAGACGGCATCCTTGTCGCCGGGCTTTCAGACCTGACATCGGCATCTCAGCTCGGAACGGAGCCAACCGGAAACGGCAGACGTGAATCGTACTCCCATAAGGCATATTCCCGCATGACAAACACCTTCTTTGAACGCGGCAACGACAAGCTTGAGGATATGATACGCTCCGTGAAACACGGCTATATGCTGTTTGAGACCAACAACGGAATGGAGGACCCGAAGAACTGGCAGATTCAGTGCACCGCAGAATACGGCATCGAAATCGTTGACGGCAAACTGACCGACCACTACGTTTCACCGGTCGTAATGAGCGGCTTCGTCCCGGATCTGCTCAAATCCATTTCCATGATCTCAGACGGCTTTGAGGTCATCGGCTCAGGCTACTGCGGCAAAGGCTACAAGGAATGGGTCCGCGTCACCGACGGCGGTCCCAACCTGAAAGTGAGGGTAAAGCTCGGATGAATAATATAATCGGATTTCTGAAAGAAAATAACGAGGCAAGCGGTTACCGCGTCGTTTCGCTGAAAAAAGAAACATATGAGCTGTTCTTTGTTCACCGTAAGCTGGAAACGGTACGTGCAACCGATACGACAACTACTAATGTAACCGTCTACGTCAATCACGACGGCAAAACCGGCGATTCATCGTTTGCGGTTTACGAATCAATGACCGACGATGATGTAAAATCGCATATCAGCTCCGCAGTGAACCGCGCAAAGCTGGTCTTCAACGAGCCGTATGAGCTTCCCGACGGCGGGGAGCTTGAAGCGGAAATCGAATCAAACATGAATGAATATGAGCCACGCGAGCTTGCCGCAAAGATAGCCGATGCCGTCTTTGCCGCCGACTGCATCGAAAACGGCTCGATCAACGCGACCGAGATCTTCCTCTACCGCGAAACTTTCAGCATACAGAACAGTCGCGGCATAAACAAAACACAGGTGAAATATCATGCCCTGATCGAAGCCATACCGACCTATACCGAGGGCGACGAATCCGTGGAGCTCTACGAGGCATACCGTTTCACCGAATTCAACCCCGGGAAAATAACCGCAGAAATTGCGGCAAAAATGAAAGAAGTGGCGCTGAGACGCAAGGCGACCAAACCCCAAACACCGCTGAACGCAAATATCGTCCTGCGCGACAAGGAGATCGCATCGCTGATGAGTGAACTCTCATACGATCTTAACTACGCAGCAGTATATTCACAGTCAAATCTGCACCATAAAAACGACGAGCTTCAGAAGGGCGAATGCGACGCTTTGAATTTGTCGCTTGTCGGACAGATCCGCGGCAGCGGCAGTTCATCGTATTTCGATGACGACGGTGTCACGCTGCGCGACACAAAGCTCATCACAAACGGCATTGTAACCGGCTATTACGGCGCACATCGCTTTGCATCATACCTCAAAGAGCCCGAAACAGGCAATCTCCGCTGCATGAAGTTGGAAGCGGGAACGCTCACCGAAAACGAGCTTGAAAAGCTTCCGTACATCGAATGTGTTTCCCTTTCGGGGCTTCAGGTCGACCTTTATAATGACTATATCGGCGGCGAGATCCGCCTCGCATACCGGCACGAAAACGGCAAAACCGAACCCATAACCGGAATCACGATGAGCGCAAAGCTGTCCGATGTCCTGAATACTCTCCGCCTTTCCGAAAACACAACCGTTGCGGAGCGCTACGCAGGTCCCGATAAACTGCTCATGAAAAATGTGACGGTCATGTAAAAGCACCGCCGCGGCACAACCCAATAAAAATCATTACGGCGTCGCGGAAATCGTGACGCCGTAATGATTGTTATTTAATAAGTCTCCTGAGCAACGGTCTCAGTATTTTCGGTGCCTTGAAGCAATATATTCTCATGACAGCCTCCATGTACAGTTATGTAAAAACCATAGCGACGCCCGCGCCGACCACGACGACTGATGTGATACACACCATCACCACCGGCGGCAGGAATATACTGAGCAAAACACCCGCACCGAACGACAGCGCACAGCTGCCGATCAGCTTTCTCTGGCATTTCATATATATCACACCCTTCAGTAAGCAGTATATGACGGGTGCTGCATGAGTGACAAAAAGAAACAGGACCACCGCCGAAAACCGGCTGCAGCCCTGTTACGTCACCCATATGAGTGTCAGAGAATTCCCTTTATCCTTGCCGCAAGTTCGGCGGAAGTGCGCTCTGATGTGTTGGTGTTCGGATGTCCGCCGCCGCCCACCTCATCATTGAAGTGATACATCGATTTTATCGGGAAGAAATATGTATTTGCATCGTTTTTTGCAAATTCGTTGACTGTTTCTTCAACCGCCCTGAGCTTTGTCTCGTCCATAATACCGTATGCCCATACTATCTTCGCCTGAGGATACGCTTTTCTGACATCCGCAAGGAAACGCAGACCGCGCTCCTTGAATTCCTCATCTCCGATACCGCCCCATGCATCATTCGTACCGCAGTTGAGCACGCATACGTCCGGTGTCCAGCGGCTCGTATCCCACGGCTCTCCTGCGGCGTTCTTCCAAGCCCAGAAGTCCGAGACCTTCATATCATCGCGGTCACCGATGCAGTTTGCGACAATACCCTTCCCCGACTGACACATATACCTGCCGTCCGCATCCAGTATTTCCGCCGTCATATACGCATACGCGTTTGTGCTGTCCTGCTCGAACGTAACATATCCGGGCGACGCATTGTTACCCATAACGCCGTATCCGCAGGTGATTGAATCACCGTAAAACTCGATTCTGAGCGCCTTGTCTGCGGGACGTTCGAGAAGATATGGGTCATCGCCGCATAATGTCACGCTGTCGATCAGCAGCAGCTTCAGCCCCTCCGTTATGCGAAGGATCTTCACATTGTGCCTTCCCTCCGCCAGCCCGTCATAGCATATCCTCTCCTCACCGTTTGCAATCGCAAAACGCTGAGACACACCATCGACGAACACACGTACATAAGCAGGCGTTTCACCGGCGTAATGTCTGAACGAAACAATGAATCCCGTTCCTTCGAAATTGAATTCAATACCGCTGTTTGACCAGCTCATCGCCAACGCGCCGTCTTCAAAACCGCAGCGCCCGTGCTGCTTTATAAGTCTGCAATCGCAGAAATCAAAAGAATTATATCTCATTTTTAACACTGCTCCGTTAATATTGGATTTATAACACGTATTTTACCACATCGCGCCGTCGAATATGTGGATTTTGTGTTAACAATCCATGCCGTTATCGTCATATAAATCCCGTATATATTAACAATATTTTTCTTTGCCGTTCACAATGTCGTGGTATACTGTTTGTTACAATAAACAATATTGCGGAGAAAAAGCAATGCAAAGCAGATATATGCTCAAGCTGAGAGCAAAACAAATCCTCGTATCGGTAAAGCCGAGTCCGCTTTTTGCGGGCATGATGCTGACAGCGATATCATTCCTGATATACATTTTTCAATATTCCGGCAGCGGCAACACCTATGCCGAGCTGATAAACAGCGGCGTACGCGATATAACGAAGCTGTCCGAAGCGCTTGTCTACGACCTTACGGGCAATACCGGCGCGCTGGTGCTCCGTCTCGTTTTCTCGCTACTGAACACATACATCTCCTTCGGACTTGTATGCTATTCCTTCCGACTGTCATCGGGCGAGACCGCCGTACCGCTCCAGGAAATGTTCCCGCCGGTGCTGTCCTTCCTGAAATTTTTCCTTCTCACGATCATCACCTCAATAGTTGCCGCCATCGGCATGCTGTTTTTTATCGTCCCGGGAATAATCCTCGCCCTCTGTTACAGCCAGGCGAAATATATAATGCTCGACCACCCCGAAATGTCCGTCATACAGTGCATGACAGCCTCACGAAAGCTCATGCGCGGTCACCTCGGCGAGTATTTCGTGCTTGTGCTGTCTTTTATCGGCTGGAATATTCTCACCTCGATATCCGTCATCACCGGAATATGGACTTATCCCTACACAGGGATAACAATGGCGCTCTACTACCGCGCCGTCAGCACAGAAATCACCGTCTGAAGATAATCTTCCTGACCTCGCCGAGAATAAGCGGAACCGAAGCAAGCAAAACGGTGATCGTCCAAAGCTCTCCGGAAAGCGGCACAACGTCAAATGCTGCGGCAAGCGACGGAATAAGCATGACCGCAAGCTGAACCGCCGTCGACACGGCAAGCGCGGCGATAAGCATGGGATTTCCGAAGAACCCCACTCTGAAAAGCGGTGCCTCGGAGCGCATACAGTATGCGTGAAACAGCTGTGACATCGAAAGCACACAAAAGCACATCGTGTCAGCTGCTGCCGCTCCCGCAAGCCTGTCGCCGATGAAATATGCCGCAAGAGACAGCGCACCTATCATAAGTCCCTCAAACGCAATGAGCAGTCCGTCGGAAAGCCCGAACAGATTGCTCTCTTTTTTTACGGGCTTTACACGCATGATACCGGCAGACGGCTTTTCGAAACCGAGCGCCGCGGCAGGCAGCGAATCGGTAACAAGATTGACCCAGAGAAGCTGAACCGCCGTGAGCGGCGTCGGGAGCGAAAGTACGATCGCCGCAAACATCGTAATAATTTCGCCGATATTGCAGGATATCAGAAAATGAACGGCGCGCCGTATGTTCGCATAGATCGTTCTTCCGTATTCCACTGCGGAAACAATCGTCGAGAAATTGTCGTCTGTGAGGATAATATCGCTTGCCTCCTTGGCAACATCGGTACCGCTTACACCCATCGCGCATCCTATGTCAGCCTTTTTCAGTGCCGGCGCATCGTTGACACCGTCGCCGGTCATGGCAACGGTTTCGCCGCTTTCGCGTAGTGTTTCAACAATCTTCAGCTTGAATTCGGGCGTTGTACGTGCAAATACGGCGCAGGTGCATATAGCTCTTCTCATTTCGTCCGGTCTCATCGCCTCAAGCTCAGATTGCGTGAAAGCCGAAGCGCTCATGCGCATTATACCGATTTCCTTTGCAATGGCAACGGCAGGGTCCTTTTGGTCGCCGGTGGTCATCA
>FR892235.1:33723-34255 GCA_000433115.1 Ruminococcus sp. CAG:382 | reverse complement strand
GGCGGATCGCTCATACCGACAATCCCGGCATATGTATATCTCACCACGTCAAGTCTCTGCGGCTTTACCGAAAGCCTTGCATACGCTCCGCACATGACACGCAGCCCACGCTCAGCCATGGAACGTGCTTTCTCAAAAACCCCGCGCGGCAGCCCGTCGATCATGCCGAAAACAATCTCGGGCGCACCCTTGACAGAAGCAAAATAACCGTCTCCGTCACGGTGAAGCGTCGCCATAAATTTTGTTTTCGAATCAAAAGGGATCTCCGCAATGCGTTCGCTTCCTCCGCTGTATCCCCTGTTTTTCGCAAACTCAAGCAGCGCTTTTTCGGTGGGAGACGAATCGTCATTGTTTGACGCAAATATTTTCGCCAGCATATTTTCGTTTCCGTCAAATTCGCACACGGTCATTTTGCCCCGCGTCAGTGTACCCGTTTTGTCCGAGCATATGACCGTCGTACACCCCAGCGTTTCCACCGCCGGCAAACGGCGCACGATAGCCCGCCTTTTTGCCATTCTCGCGACCCCGCGCG
>FR892235.1:31835-33708 GCA_000433115.1 Ruminococcus sp. CAG:382 | reverse complement strand
TGACCCCGAGCGACAGCATGATAGTTACTATCGCCGGCAGTCCCTCCGGAATGGCGGCAACGGCGAGGCTTACACTTGTCAGAAACATTTCAGCCGGCGGAAACCCTTTGATCAGCGATACCGCAAAGATAACAAGGCATATCACAAGCGCCGCGTTGCCGAGTACCGTACCGGTTTTCGCAAGACGCTTCTGAAGCGGAGTTTTGCTGTCCGCATCGCCCGTCAGCATATCCGCAATGCCGCCGACATAGCTTTTCATCCCCGTCGCAACGACGACCGCCTCGGCATGACCGCCCATCACTGTCGTACCCGACCAAATCATGTTGCGCATCGACGCAATATGCCCCTCCCCCGCCGCGAGCGTGTCCGATGTCTTATAAACACCGTGCGGCTCACCCGTAAGCGACGATTCATCGCAGACAAGAGCAACCTCATTTATGATACGGCAATCGGCAGGCACAAAATCGCCCTTTCTCACCGAAACGATGTCACCGGGAACAAGCAGTGCGCCCGAAATGCGCTTTCCCGTCCCGCCGCGAAGCACCTTCGCCTCTGGCGCCGTGAGCCTCTTCAACGCCTCCAGAGATTTTTCCGCCTTGCTCTCCTGGATCACGCTGACGATACCGTTCACACACACGACGCCGAGAATTATGAAGGAATCCACAGCGCTTTCTCCCTGAAGCCTTGAAACCGTGAAGCTGACAGCGGCGGCGATAAAAAGCACGACCGTCATGGTATCCGCAAACGACAAAAGCAGCTTTTTCAAAGCCGATTGTTTTTTCTTTTCACGCAGCTCGTTTTTGCCGTACCGTTCAAGCCGCCTTCCCGCCTCATCCTCGTCAAGCCCCGCCGTTGTCACGGCAAGCTCCTTCATCACCGCATCCGGAGTCATTTTGTGCCAGTCCATCTCAGTATTTCCTTTCGTTTTGTTATCAGATCGAATATATTCGGTATCATCATGAACACATTGAGAATGTCGGCAATGTCCCATACCGACTGCGAAACGACCATGACGCCGGCAAATACACACGCCACCGAAAGCAGACGGTAAACCGTCAGCGCCGCACCGCCGGAAAGCGGGAACAGAAACGCGATGCAGCTTTCCGCATAGTAGCACCATGCAATGATTGCGGCATACGCAAATATCACGAGAAGCACGGGAAGGACGATTCTTCCGAACATCCCACATTCGCCGGTAAAGAGTTCATACACGTCTGTCGTGCCGTGACAAAGCAGAGCAAGCGCCGTAACGGTCGAAAAAACAAATGTGTCGGCAATTATCTCGGCAACGCCCATAAGTCCCTGAGCCGACGGCAAAACACTTTCGGCAGAGGAATGAGCCATCGGACTTGTTCCCATACCCGCCTCATTCGAAAAGATGCAGCGCGTCAGCCCCACACTTATCGCCGCCGAAACGCTCACGCCGAGAGTACCGCCCACAGCCTGCCGCAACCCAAATGCGGCAGCAAATATATCTCTGAAAGCACGCGGCAGCTCGTGAGCGCCGCGGATAAGCATGAACAAAGCAAGCACAAGATATACCGCGCCTGCCGCGGGGACAATGGCAGCGCTCACTCCGGCAATGCGCTTCTGACCGCCGAATACCGCAAAAGCCACAAGCAGTGCAAGCAAAGCCGCGCTCAGCGTCCGGGGAATGCCGTTTGCCGCCATGACGTCTCCCACAGCGGATGCCTGAGTCATGTTTCCCGTGCCGAACGACGCAAGGATCCCGCAAACAGAAAAAATTACCGCTGCGGTTTTATGACCGCCGGTTTTCAATGAATACATAGCCCCGCCCACAAATACGCCGTTCATGCGTATTCTTGAACAGGATGCAGACACCACCTCGGCATACTTTATGCCCCCGCAAAGC
>FR892235.1:25822-31812 GCA_000433115.1 Ruminococcus sp. CAG:382 | reverse complement strand
GCAAAGCCAGAACCAACGCATACTGCCGGCGCCGCCCACCGAAAGCGCAATTCCCACGCCTGTGATGCTCCCTATGCCGACCGTACCGCCAAGTGCCGTTGCAAGCGACGAAAACGGAGATATACCGTCACTGCCTCCGCTCCCGTAACTTCTGAACGCGGCGACGACGCTTTTTTTACCGAACGCTCCGCGTCGTAATAATGCAAACGTAAAATACGCGCCGACCAGCAGAATGATTACGGCTGTGGGCGTTCCCCACAAAATTTCCTTTATCCTTCCGAGCATAAGCACCACCCGCTTATATTCGTATTCACAACCTGTCCGGAAAATGACACAACAGAAAACGTTGTCATATCACCTCTCGGAAAGACAACGGCTTTTCCGTGGCGCGGGAAACTTTCTGTTGATTTTTTCACAAAAGTGTGCTATTATAGAAAGGAAAACTGTAAAAAAGGTAGATACTCATGAAAAGAACACTTGCCGCAATACTTCTCGCCCTGATACTGACCTCGTTTGCCGCCTGTGATACCACCCCGGCAGATACAAGCCGCGACTCCTCCGTCTCATCCGATATCGCCGTCTCCGAGGCAGAAAGCGTCGCGTCAGAAGAACCCTCCGAAGCCGTATCCGAGGAACCGTCCGTACCCGCCGTTATATATGACGAAACAACCGCACAGCCTGAGGTTATAGGCTGCACACGAGTCGAAAATAACATTTTTGTCATTATCGGCACATGTGAAAGCGGCGCAACCGTAACCGCAAAGGTCAAAAACAAAACTTATTCCTCGCAGAGTGACCACGGGTATTTCTCAATACGCGTCAATAACCATGCAACAAGCGTAAATCTTGAGCTGACCGCTCAGACCGAAGGCAAAAACGCAAGCGAAGTCATGAAGTACACCGCCCGTCCTAAGGCTGTCGGTAGAGACCAGTGGCATATCATCGCCGGCGGTAATTATCAGTTCCACCTCGAATATTCACTGAACGACTATCTCAGAAACAATACATATAACGACAACCAGCTCAAAGCATTGACAAACCGCCTGAAATCGCGTTCCGAAAAACTGAAAAGCGATCTGCCGGACAGCGAGATAATATATATGATCGTACCGTCTCCCGCAACGACATATCCCGAAACCATGCCCGCAAACTACGTTCCGCAAAAGCGTGCCAGCCGCCTTGAACAGGTCACGGAAGCGATCACAAACGCCGGGATCAAAGTCATCGACCTGCGCCCCGCCTTTGAAGAGCACAAAAACGACGAATACAAGCTCTACTGGAAAACCGACAGTCACTGGAATGACTACGGTAGCTTCATCGCCTATACCGAGCTGTTTAACTATATTTCGGAGAAGCATCCCGAATGCGCCCCCCGCACCTTTGACGAATTCAACTGGGCAGAGGATTATTACCTCGGCGGCGACATCGCGACATATCTTGAATATTACGGCATCAACGGCTACGCATCAAATGACACGCCGATGCGCGAATACAACGTACTCCGCACCCCGAAGTTCGAAATGCCGAGTCAGATCTCGTCCATACGCCGCTATGTGAGCGACAGAAGACTGACATATGATCCGGGTACCGTTCAGAATCAGCGCACCATACAGACAAACCGCCCCGAGCTTCCTTCGGCACTCGTCATGCGCGACAGCTATTCGTCACAGCTTTACGATATCCTCGCCGAACGCTTCGACACCACATGGTATAAAAGCATGTGGGATTACGCCTTCAGCAACAACGAAATGAAGCAGAAAAAGCCTGATTATATCATCTATATACTCGTGGAGCGCAATATCGATTCCATCTTCGGCTGATTTTCCGTATAAATACAAATACAGCCCGCGAAAGCGGGCTGTATTTGTATTTATAATTGATTTGGATAAAACCTATGGTTAATTCACGCAAAAAGGTCGGGGGTCTGGAAATATCTGCTCTCTACGCCGTTTTTGCTACCGTAGCGCTCATCCCACATATCGCGGATATACTCCATACCGTCGCGCTCGCTTGCGCAATGACCGAGAAGTATCAAGGCTTTTTTCATTCCGAGCTCGGCGGCATCACGGACAAAACAACCGTTTTTCCATTCGCAGTCCTCACCGGAGATTACCATTTCCCTGTCGGTATCGCGGAGAGTGTTGACACCGATATCACCGCACGCTCCAAGGCAAAGCAGAGCTTTTGTCATCTTTGCGTCCGCCGCGCCGATTATACGCACATGATGAATCTTCAGCTTATCCGAAATAATACCGGCAGCCTCACGGGGAGTTATCGGCGTGTCAAAGTCGAAAAACGAGTCGGCAGAACCGCCCGCATCATGCACCAGATTCCCTTCAAAACCGACCTTTCTCAGAAATCCTTTGTGAATCATATCACCGTCTGCGGCAAAATGCGGGTGATCATGATAGCGGTAAACCGTAACTCCGCTTTCATCAAGCAGCTTTTTCTTGGCTATAGTCACGGCATTTTCTTTGAAATTGTCAAAATGGTCATAAAAAGTCGGTTCATGTGTTATTATCACATCAGCGCCCCACGCTGCCGCCTTTCTGATGACATCGGGCGTTGCGGTAAAGCAGAACGCCACCTTTTTTGTTTCCTTATCGTTGTCGCCGAGTTTCAGCGTATCAACGGTCGGGTCAAGATGAACTCCCGACATTTCTATGAGCTGTTCAATCACTTCGTGTGCTTTCATTTTATTCCTCCGTTATGAATCAAAAACGATTTTGCGGTTCTATTGTACCACAATTATGTTGCATATGCAACTTGAAAATATCTGTTTTTTGTGATAAAATATCGGTAAATGATGTGTATTCGGAGGTAAAATCAATGCATCAGGAAATAAAAATCACCGCCGATATGTACTGGGTAGGCGGCAACGACCGCCGCAAGGCGCTTTTCGAAAGCGTTTATCCCATACCGCGCGGAGTATCATATAATTCGTATCTCGTACTTGACGAAAAAACAGTTCTGCTCGATACGGTAGACAAGGAAGTGTCCGACGTTTTCCTTGACGGCGTTGAGCATCTGCTTTCGGGCAGACAGCTTGACTATGTCATCGTGAATCACATGGAACCGGACCACGCCGCAACACTCGGCGAGCTTGTCGTGCGTCATCCCGAAGTCAGGATTGTCTGCAACGCAAAGACTGCCGACATGATAAAGCAGTTCTTTGCTTTTGATATTGATTCACGCGCACATCTCGTCAAGGAGGGCGACACACTCTGCACCGGCAGACACATCTTCACCTTTGTCATGGCGCCGCTTGTTCATTGGCCCGAGGTGATGGTCACATATGACATGACAGAGGAAACGCTCTATTCCGCCGACGCATTCGGCAGCTTCGGCGCACTGAACGGCAACATATTTGCCGACGAATCGACACCGGACATGTCGGAATACCGCCGCTATTACACGAATATTGTCGGTAAGTACGGCGTGCAGGTCAAAGCGCTGCTGAATAAAGCGCAGTCGCTCCGCATATCCATGATTTGCCCGCTTCACGGTCTTATCTGGAGAAAAGATATTGACAACCTGATTCAGAAATATGCAAAATGGAGTGCTTATGAACGCGAAATAAAAGGGGTTCTCATTGCATATTCCAGCGTCTACGGCAACACGCAGAGCGCTGCCGAGATCGTTGCAAACAGGCTCGGCGAGCAGGGAGTCAAGAACATTCAGATGTATGATGTTTCGGTGACACATCCCTCGTATGTCGTCGCGGAAGCGTTCAGATACAGTCATATCGTATTTGCCACAACAACATATAACGGCGGTATTTTTGTCACGATGGAAAACCTTCTGCTTGACCTCAAGGCGCATAATCTGCAAAACCGTACGGTCGCGCTCATTGAAAACGGAACCTGGGCGGCAACAGCTGCGGGACAGATGAAAAATATTCTTTCTTCAATGAAGGGCATGAACGTCATTGCAAATCCCGTCACACTTAAATCGTCCGTCAAGCCGGAAAAACGCGACGAGCTGATTGCTCTTGCTGACGCGATTTGCGAAACACTAAAAAAACGCTATTGACACATCGGCATAAATGTGATATTATAGTTATAAATAATCAATGATTGGAGGAATATGCTTAAATGGACAGTACGGGCTGTACCGACGGCAACCGACGATGTGTCGGCGCTTTTTGCCGCCGTTCCATCAATTCTGCCTGTAAAGCATACGAACTTCGCATATTCAAGGCATTACTGCGCTCTTTTTTCGGGTGCCGTTATGCCTTTTTGCATTTTCGTAGGCTTCTTACCTGATTTTCACCGGATAGGCTTTCAGTAATTTTCAGTAACAATAATCGGTACTTTATGTACGCATTCCGGAGGAAAATCTTAATTTATGAAATCAATATGGGGACAGCTTATTCTCCAGCTTATACTGATATTTTTAAACGCGGTCTTTGCGTGTGCGGAGATTGCGGTTTTATCGGTAAATGAAGCCAAAATCACAAAGCTCGAGGAAAACGGCAACAAGCGCGCAAAAAAGCTGCGCAGACTGACAGAACAGCCGGCAAAATTCCTCTCCACAATTCAGATCGCAATAACGCTTTCCGGCTTTCTCGGAAGTGCGTTTGCGGCGGATAACTTTGCCTCACGTCTTGTTTCGTGGCTCATTTCGCTCGGCGTCACGGTAAACGAGGACACATTGCAGGCGATATCCGTCGTGGTCATCACGCTTATACTCTCATACATCACGCTGATATTCGGCGAGCTTGTTCCCAAGCGTGTTGCCATGAAAAAAAGCGAAAAAATGTCGCTTGCAATGGCACCTATGCTCTGCGGTGTCGCGAAAGTATTCACCCCGGTCGTCTGGCTTCTTTCGGTTTCCACAAACGGCGTTCTCAGACTGCTGGGAATCGACCCGAACCAGGAGGATGAAGAGGTCAGCGAGGAGGAGATACGTCTTATGGTCGACGAAAGCGGTCAGAAGGGCGTTATCGACGAGCAGGAACAAAAAATGATTCAGAACGTGTTCGAATTTGACGACCGTACCGTCAGCGAATTCGCAACACACCGTACCGACGTATGCGTCCTCTGGACAAAGGAGGACAACGCGACGTGGGAAAATACCATTCACGAAACGCGCCATTCGATATATCCCGTATGCGGCGAAACGATTGACGATGTGGTGGGTGTGCTGTATGTCAAAGACTATTTCCGTCTTCGCGGAGCCGACCGCAAGAAGCTCATGAAGGAAGCGGTACGCCCCGCATACTTCGTTCCCGAAGGCATTCACGCGGACGTTCTGTTCCGCCAGATGCAGACGACCCGCAACCATTTCGGTGTCGTACTGGACGAATACGGCGGTCTTATGGGTATTGTTACGATGAACGACCTGCTTGAACAGATCGTCGGCGACCTCAACGACGATGAAACCACTGTCAACGAAGAACCGGAAATCCGCAAGGTTTCCGACGACACATGGATAATTCACGGCGTTGCGCCTCTTGCGGATGTTGCAGAAGAGCTTGATCTTGACCTTCCTGTCGATGATTACGACACGATGGGCGGATATGTCTTCTCAAACTACGGCATTGTTCCCGATGACGGCAGCGTTTTTGAAGTGGATCTTCCGACGCTGCACATAAAAGTTACGGAGATCAAGGATCACCGTATCATGAAAATGACCGTTGTAAAACTGCCTGTTGACGACGAAAGCGATGACGACGGAGACGATGAAAAGAAAAGCAGAAAAGAAAAAGAAGCCGCAGGTGTCTGATCTGCGGCAGAGTACAAAGTAATGAACCCGCCGGATCCCTGCGAACACAGATGATCCGGCGTTTTTATTCCATTGCTGCACAGCTTTCCCAATGCAGTCGATTTTGTATTTTTTCCGATTATGAAATGCGCAGCCACATATTTTTACGTGTTTTAATTGGTGATTTTGTACGTTTTCAGAAAAAACATTATAAAACACATTTTTGTTTCGGCTTTGAAAGACAAAAAATCAGGGGGACCGGTTTTCGCCGGTTCCCCTGTTTG
>FR892235.1:21761-25733 GCA_000433115.1 Ruminococcus sp. CAG:382 | reverse complement strand
TGGAACCGCCGGTGGTGATGGCTGCATAGAGATATGCATCCTTGAGCTCGATACGTTTAAGCACCGCAAGTCTTACCTTGATGTAGTCGGTTGCGGTGACCTTGCCGTCTCCGTCGATATCGCCCTTGATAACAGCGACAGCGTCAATGAAAGCCGTGCCGTCGTCATTGAGTATCACGATGCGGTCGCCGGTTGCAATGAGACCGGAGGTCTTGACCTTGCCGTCCTTGCCGTAAATCTTTACGTCATTGCCGCCGAAATAGTCAACACCGCACTTTTCGGGAAGTCCGAACAGATAGTCCTTACCGTTGATCGTCTTCACTGCAACGTCGTCACCTGAAGGAATATCGGGATTTTCGGGCTTATCGGGGTCGGTTATCTTATCGATCTCGCGTGTCTCGACTGCTTTGCAGACAGAGCAGGTACGCTTCTGCTGACCCTTTGTGGTCGCTGTGGGCTTCTTGACAGTTACCCATGCATCCCATACATGTCCGTTTGCAGGGATTGTATCGGTCATATAGCTGTGACCGCACTTTGTGCAGGTGTGACGTGTGCCGCCTTCTTCGGTGCAGGTGGGCTCGACCTTTTCGGTCTTATAGCTGTGGCTGCCGGAAGCGGGGAATCTGTCATAGTACTTGCAGTAGTTGCAGATGGTGCATCTTTCACGGCTGTAGCCTTCTTCGCCGCAGTTTGCTTTCTTCATTTCGAAAACAAAGCTGTGGCCGTGTGCGTAAACGGTTCTGGTTTCGGTTTCGCCGCAGCGGATGCAGGAACGTGTCTGTGTGCCGTCCTCGGTGCAGGTTGCTGCCTTGAGGTCGGTCCAGTCACCGTACTTATGTCCGACGGGAGCGGTGAACTTGTCGAAGAATGTCGCACCGCAACGACGGCAGTAGTTGATGGAATAGCCGTATTCATTGCAGGTAGGTTCAACGACGCTGTAAACATAAGAGCTGTAATGCTCGGGAACGGTTACTTCGGAAATGTAGGTTCCGGTGTAATTATTGATGCCTCTGACGACTGCGACGACCTTCTTGCCGACGAATTCATCGGAAATTCTGAGGGTGGAGCTTTCGGAGTTTGCTATTTCTTCGCCGTCGCAGTACCACGAGATTTCGTAGTCACGGAGTGAAAGATTGGTGTCAAAACGGAGAGTGGAATCGCAGTAGCAGATTCTCTCGTAATAGCCGTTGTTGATGAGGACCTCAAAGGTGGTGCCTCTGCCGACCAGGTTCTTCTTGCCGGTCTCGACAACGGTCGCTTCGCTTGCGGGACTTGCGGAGACATCGTTCGTCGCCTTAACGCGCTGATAGAATCTGTATGCCTTGCCCTTTTCAAGTCCGGTGAATACGGGGCTGTCCTGCCAGTTGCCATCGTTGACACGGTATTCGTTGCCTTTGATTGTTTCAAGTTCAACGACGTTGTCTTCGACATACTTTGTTGCAGGGGGGAAGGGCTTTTCGGCAGCCTTCTGGATTGCGACGCTTGCGCTGAGTGCGTTGCCGATAACGCCGTATCTTCTGTTGCCGATGATACGGACGGAGATCATGCAGCCTGCATCGGTGCTCTTCAGAACGTAATAGCTCTTGTTGGCGTTTCTGATGACGTTGCCGTTTCTGTACCAGACATAATCAAGTGCAGAGGAGCTGTAAACGGTTTTGACCTCAAGTCTGCTGCCGACGGTGAGCTCGCCTTCGATGACAGGCTTTTCGGTGATGTTCACAAGAGCTTTGTTATCGGTGAGCTGGAGGAACTTGTATGAATTGTTGCCGTTTGCGGTCCATACATAGGAGTTGAAGCCGAGGGATGTGATGTTGTTGTAATATGCGGCGAGTGCGCTGCTGTTGACAACATAGCCTTCGTATTCGTTGTAATCGCGGGATTCTCTCGCGTAATCGGTGTTATACGCCTTGGAAACGGAGGTCTTGTTTGCAAAATCTCTTTCCGCGGTGAAGATCAGGGCGTTTTTGATGCCCTTGATGGTGCCGATGTTATAAAATTCGTTGATGTTGACGGTTGTTTTTGTGTTGACGACCGCATTGCTGTTTGCGGAAACATAGCCGAAGATTGCACCGGCTCTGTTGACGGAAATGATATCGGCGCTGTTATAGCAATAGGAAACGTTGATGTTGCAGACATTCTTGCTGACCTCTACGTCGCCGATTATGCCGCCTGCGTTGCCGGTTGCGTCAACCGTACCGTTGTTATATGATGTGGAGACGGAGATCTCTGCATCATTTGCGTATGCATAGCCGATTATACCGCCGGCATTGCCGTTGTTGGCTTTGACGTTTCCGACGTTTGCAGAGCCGGAGATCTGAATCTTCTTGCCGTTATCGGCAACAGCCATACCGACGATGCCGCCGACTGCGGAGTTACCGTATACTCCGGAGAGGTTGGAGCAACCGTAAATCGTAGCGGTTGTTCTGCTGTCGCTTCTCACCATGCCTGCGATGCCGCCGACATATGTATCCCCGAGAACGGTGCCGGAGAAGGAAGAATTCGAGATGCTGCCGCCGCTGACCATGCCTGCGATACCGCCGACATATTTCGCACCGGAAACAGTGCCTCTCACGTCAAGGTCGATGACCGAGCCGCTGAGATTTGCGAAGAGACCGACATAGCTTTTGCCGACTGTGGTGATGCTCATGCCGGAAATTGTATAACCGTTACCGTCAAGTACGCCGGTAAACGGTCTTTCAGCGGAGCCGATAGGCTCCCAGTTGCCCGAAAGGTCAATGTTTTTGACCAGACGGTACTTTCCGCCAAGATCGCTCTCGATCCGACGGAGCTGATCTGCGCTGCTTATGTCTGTATATCCGTATGCGGCAAATGCCGTTACGGGAACAATCGTAAGAAGCATCAGAAGCGCGATGACTGAACAGATGATCCTTTTCATTTGAATTTAGCCTCCTTAAAAGCTATTTTTGTATTACGCGCCTGTTTTGCGGCATTCCGGCACAGTGGAACGCCGCAGAGCGGTAAAGCATTTTGCAAGTGCAGACACTTGCTCGCCTTGATTATACCACACAAACTGCATTATGTCAATGAGATACTGAGAAATTTTTCCTGCTTGCGGGGAGCAGTCTTGCTACCGCGAAGGCAATGAGCCGTCTTATCGTGCTGAGACGCTGTGCCGTCCAGTCGTTAAGGACGAGAACATAGGTACCGCAGTGCCTTACGGCGGTTTCGTCGGCAATATTTCCGAATTCGGCGGCAAGGTAAAGCGGCAGTACATCGGTCAGGCAGGGCATATCGGGATTTGCATCGCAAACGCGGCGGGCAAATGCCGTGATCTCCTCACCTTCTGCGGGGGTCATTCCGTTTTGCTCAAGCAGACCCAGCACGAAGCGCCATTCCTCACGTACCGTTTCGCAGCCGCCCTCTCCGCTTGCAAAACGATGTCTTATCGCGGCGTTGCGTGCAGACAAACGGCGCACGGTGAATACAACGGCGGCAATCAGGGCGAGCCCCCCCGCCACGGAAAGTACGGCGGCAGTCGGGAACGGCTTTTCCTTTTCTGCAGGTTCAGTGCTTTCCGTGCTCACAGTCGAAACGGGAGCAAGGCTCAGCTCGCTTTCCTCATACGAAGGTTCTTCGCTACTCTGAACGGCAGAAGGAGCTTCACTGCTTTCTTCATGCGGCGCTGAGGACTCGGCGTCACGTGATGTCGCGTCGTAGCCGGGAATATCTTCGACGCCGCCGAACGTGAATTCAAGCGGAACCCAGCCGTTGCCGTCTATGAACACCTCTGCCCACGCGTGAGCGTTATTATCCTTGACAGCGGAGAAAGCGCCCCGAACGACATCAGCACAGTAGCCGACGGTATAGCGTGTTTTGAAGCCCATGGAGCGCAGAAGAAGGGTGGCAGTCGTTGCGTAATGGACACAATAGCCTTCTTTGGTGTTGTATATGAAATTATAGATGGCGGAGTGCTGTCTGTCGTAATTTTCGTATCCGGGCGACGATTTCGGT
>FR892235.1:17720-21735 GCA_000433115.1 Ruminococcus sp. CAG:382 | reverse complement strand
AGAGTGTATGTCATGCCAGACAAAAAGCTCTTTATGGCAAGAACCGCGTCTTCCAGCGTCATCTCCGACGCTGTTCTGCCATCCGTTATTTCATACGCAAGCTTTGCAAAATCAACATCGCTTGTTATTTCCGTGGGAGCGTTGTCATCCTTTATGTTCCCTGCGGCACTTTCGGCAGCGGAGAGACGTGACAGAAATTCCGGCGAGGTCGGTGCTGTGACGATATGTCCGTTATGACGCTCAACAACATGGCGGGCGCCTCTTTTATCGACTGATGTGCCGCGACGCGGATTTCCTTCCGACCACAAGGGGTACGGCAGCACAATGGCGTTTTTTATCTGTATGACATCAATGACCGCAGTAGCATCAATCAGCGGGCTGTCTTCGGAAAACGATATTTTGTTCGTCCGGGCATACCATCTGCCGTCACTGTAATCGCTGTACGATGCAGAGGCAAGATAGAGCACGCCGCCGTAGCCTTCGGATTCGATATAAAAATGCGTTTCGCCGCGGTATGAACGGTTCGCAAGGCTTATTCCATAGCTTTCGCCGGCTTTTGTCGCATCATCGTCAAACAAACCGGACTGTTCCTCCGATTCGCTGACAAGCTCTTCGATGCCGGTTTTGCGGACAAGTCCGGCAGCAGTCCGACCTATCCGGTCATATGCCATGCCGAAAACACCGGAAAGCATTATCAATGTAAGAGAAAACGCGGTCAGCTGACGCGCCGTTTTGCCGACAACGGCATATCCGCCCGACGAGCAGAAAAGCACGCAGAGCAGCGCTATCGAAAGGAGCAGGTACACTGCGCCTTCTCTTTCGATACCGACAAAACATACCGCCGCATTACACACGGTTATCAAAATAGCGAAAATATATCCGTTGCCGCGGAAAAAGGCATGCGCGAACACGTATGAATACAGTGCGGCGACCGCCGATGCCATAAGAGTTATCTGCACCTCACCGCCGAAAGGATAGACTGCGTGATAGTCGGGCATGAATTCGAAAATCTGCTTGTATATGATTTCGGATTTGATCCCTATCGTCTCGGGGATGAGCTCGTATTCGCGGATAGCCTGCGGTATGAACAGCGAGATCCCGACGGCAAGCAGAATGCAGAGCCAACCGAGCGACGGCTTGCCCCAGAATGTCGCCGGAACCGAAAACAGCAATGCAGCCGCCAGGCATATAACAACGCTTCGCAATGCCGGAAGCTCGGGAAGATATGTTGAAAAAAGATAACCGCAGCATATCAGCACAGCCGTAAGCGTCAGGAGCGCTTTCGGCAGGACCTCGCCCGGTGTTTGACGCCCCGGTGCATTTTGCTTTTTCATTTTGCCTTTGCGCCCCCTTTCAGTATGTTGACGCGGAGCGCGTCAAGCCGCTTAACCGGCAGCTCTTCATTCCCCGTATAAATAATATCGACAGGTATGCCGACGCCCTCCCCCATGCGGAAATCGGATATGAAATCAAGCATTGCGTCGGTTATGCGCGCCGTTATTATCAGGAGACAGGCACAGTCGGTGAAATACGCGGAGTCGGGCGAAAACGCGCCCACCGGATGCTCGTGAGCGGTGATGGCGGCGCAGATCGCGCTTTCGGCACCGTTTTCCCTGCCCACATCAATCGCTCCGCCGTTAAAGGCAAGGCAGACGCCCTCATCGGGAGCGCCGTACAGCACGGCAAGCGTCGTTTCAAGCACGGCATCACGAAGGATAAGTTCATTTTCGTCACAGCCGTAAAAGAATCCGGTGTCGCAAAAAGCGACAAAACGATTCTTTAGCTGCGATGAACGGCGTATCACAGTCAGTGCATCGTTTTTTGCCGACAGTTTCCAATGAATGTCACGCTGTGAATCTCCGGGGATGTAGTCGCGGAGATCGAAAAACTCGTCGCCGCTGTTGTTTGTTGCGGACATGGCGACGGTTTCGCTTATACGTTCGGAGATCGCGGCGCATATGACGTCGTCATGGGGTCCATCCGGAATTATTGAGGTATGCGCCGTAATATCGGTTTCACATACGGCGCGGAAAAGGCGAAGCGGTTCATAGAGCGATATTCTGACGCAGACCGCATCATATGAACCGGCATACGGGAATGTGACTTCCTCCTCAACGTTCCGCCCGGAAAAAGCACCACAGGAGAAGCAAAGCGACAGCTTTCCGTTTTCCGGTGACAGCACACGTTTTCTGTCATCGGTTTCGGGAGCGCAGACAGCCGCACGTCCCGCAAGAATCGGAATAACGGTGTTGTTTTCAACTGTCAGCACCATTGGATTACATTCGTTTTTTCCGGCACGCAGGTATTTGTATGAAAAAGACACCTTTACTCCGAGGCAGAGCACAAAGGACGCTATCATGGCGAGCGGAACAAGCAGCAGAAGGAAAGCTGCCGCGGTGTAAAGAATATACGATTCGGCACGCAGATAGCCGACAAAGAACAATGCAAGCGGAATGAGCAGAAAAAAAGGCAAACGGAGAGTAGGCACCGGTACAAAGCGATGCACCGTGCTGTTACTCTCCGTATATGTTTTGTGTATGTTTGTTTTTTTCATCACTGCGACTGAACAGTACGTTTTGATACGACGGGCATATGCAGGCTGTCTCTGATTCCGCTCAGTATTTCATCGGCGGTAATGCCTGAGCCTGCCGCCTCACGGCTGAGCACCACGCGGTGAGCAAGCGACGGGAGAAGAAGTACTCCGACATCTGACGGAAGAACGTATTCCCTTCCGTCAATGAAAGCGTATGCCTTTGCAAGTCTGCCAAGCATTATCGAGGCACGGGGACTCGCACCGAGCGACAGATACTTGGTGTTTCGCGTTGAAGCGACGAAATCGACGATGTATTCGTATATCGAGTCATCGCAATACACCTCATCGGCATACCTTTTCATTTCGGCGATGATCTCACGGTTCGCGCGGCGGCGCACTGTCGGAAGGGTCTTGTCGTGTGATTTTCCTTTTGCTATTTCGATCTCCTGCTTTTTTTCGGGATAACCGAGTGACAGCCTGAGCGCAAAACGGTCAAGCTGTGCCTCCGGAAGCGGATATGTGCCGACAAAGCCGAGCGGATTCTGCGTCGCGATGACCATGAACGGATCGGGAAGCAGATACGCGGTGCCGTCAACGGTGACCCTGCCGTCGTTCATCGCTTCCAGAAGACTGGACTGCGTTTTGGGAGAAGCACGGTTAATCTCATCGGCAAGCAGAATGTTGCACATTACGGCTCCTTCACGGAATTCAAAATCACCGGTTTTGCGGTTGAATATGTTATATCCCGTTATGTCGGAGGCGGTCACGTCGGGAGTGAACTGCACTCTGCCGAACGTCAGACCGGAGCTTTTCGAAAGAGCGCTCGCAAGCGTCGTCTTACCTACGCCGGGGATGTCTTCGATTATTACATGTCCTCCTGCAAGCAGGGCGCAGAGGAGCAGGACGGTTTCGCGCCGCTTACCTAAAAGCACGCCCGACAGTTCGTCCAGCATACCTCCGGCAAGATCGACGCAGTCGATTCTTTTCAGACGCGGAATTTCGTTCATAGCGGTTATCTCTGTTTTCTTGGATGTTATCAGTAGTCGATCGTCGATGCCGAGGATGTGTTCTTGCTTGTCTTTGCGGAGGACAGCGCAGATGCGAGAGCGGAAGTTATCTTCGAATCGGAAAGCTGCTTCTTCACGCTTGTTCTCACACTTCCGTATCCCTCGCCGCGATATCTCACGACATACCAGCCGGCGTTGCCTTTGGCAATCATGATATCGCCTTCGGAGACGGTGTCGCCGAAAAGCCATTCGTTGAGCTCGGTGTTCTTTATGGAATCGACATAGCCGTCGATATCGCCGCCGTAGAAGCAGGAGCGCATATCGCGGGAATAGGTGATCGCGGCAAGTGCGAAAGCTTCGGCATCCTTGCCCTTCACAAGAGCTTCAACGGCTTTTGCGGTCTCCTCATCATCCACGCGGATGCAGCTCACATTGACGGTCTTATAGCCCTCAGAAAGCTTCGGAAGAGCGGTGA
>FR892235.1:10464-17707 GCA_000433115.1 Ruminococcus sp. CAG:382 | reverse complement strand
GGTGAGCATGAATGCCGCGACAGTACCTTCGCCGTAGTCAAGTACGGTCGTGTCAAGAACCTTGCGCGATGCGTCGAAGATCCATTTGGAGAGGTTCGGGTCACTTATTGCGGTATCGGTATCCTTATAGCTTGCGGCACGTTCGGCAGCAGTATTTTCGTCGATTTTTTCGAAATATTTAACAAGGAATTCGGCAACGAATTTTTCGAAGTCTCTTTCGGTCGTAGCGGAAGCCATTCTGTTTGCTTCCTCGACAGCGATTTCTCTTTCAAGATTCACTACCTCTTCGGAGGTTTCCTCTGAAGTTTCTTCGGAGGTTTCACCGGAGTCTTCGGATGAAGGTTCTTCGGACACTCCGGAGGATTCTTCGCCGCTCATGTCGGGCATACTTTCTTCGGTGAAATAGCTGATGAAGAAATATCTGTAATCAACGGTGTAGTACTTAGCTCTGTTTGCCTCGATCTCGGCGCTGATCGCATCGGCATCGGCGGTGTTTCCGGTCGTTACATGTTCTTTGTATTTTTCACCGAGAGCCTGAATGAGAATCGCATCCTCCACATCAGCGCGCGTTATGCCGTTTGCGAGCCGCGAAAGATCGACGCGACCGGCACGGGCTTTTACAGCTTCTTTTTCGGCATCGGTGAGAGCGAAGCCTGCTTTTTTCGCAGCGCTGCAGTATGAAAGCCAGTCAGACGCGTCATTCGTTGCTTCATCGGCAAGGACATCAAACCAGGTCTCACTGCCGTCGTATTTCATTTCGTTCAGTTTTTTTGAGGTGTCGATACCCATTGCGGCAAGCACCTCGGGGTCTGTGCCGTCAACGGCATCCATATATTTTTCGCCGATATAATAAGCGAGCATTGCGGCATTTACCTTACCGTAATCGTTTTCGGCAACGGTTGCTTCACGCATATATGAGCCGTTTGCGGTTTTTGTGCTGTGCACAATTGCGTTTATGCCGATTATGACGCCGACACACACGGCGACCGCCGCGACGATCAGCACTGTCCACTTCAGCTGTTTCAGTGTCCGCTCCCGTTTGAGCTTTTTCTTGTTTTCTTCTCTGCGGGCAGCCTTTTTTGCTTCCGCGATATCAGTGCGTTTTGCCATATTGATATTCCTTAATCAAAAATAGAATTATTACCACTGTATTTTACCACATAAGCGCCGCGATGTCAAGGGCGAAACGAGATAATCCCGGTCACTGCACGTGACCGGGAACACTTCGGACGGCACCGTCCGAATTACGCGTATTACTTTTATTTGATGCGTCCGTCGCCGCCCATAAGCGCGGTCATTTCCTCGATGCGTTCAAGCGGGAACGGGGGCGTTGAGAGAGGTCTCATGGCTATACTCATGAGCTTCATGGGGTTGTCGTCAGCCGCAACACGGTTTGAGCTGAGCGCGCCGCAGGTCTTGCAGCGATGGATTATCGCCCACTCGCCTTTTCCGCGCACCCATACGGCAATCGGCTCCATAATTCCGCCGCAGTCCGATTCGCGGTCGCCGGGTTCGATATCGACATGCAGGCTTGACAGACAGTTGGGACAGTGGTTACGGTGGTCTGTTCCCGCACCCTCGGGCACGACCGGTCTGCCGCAGACCTTGCAGGTGAAGCTGTCGTTGCAGGGGTGGGTTTTGTAGTAGCCTTTTTCAAAGCTTTTGCGTTTGTTTTCGCGGTTCATATTCGTCCTCCGTAAATTTCCCGACTGTTGCCGAGGCTTGTTCGCATTATAGCGTTTACGGATCTGTTTGTCAATAGCTTTTGCCAAAGATTCAGCAACCCATATCACAGTATGCGCAACGTACAATGCCGTTTGCGTCGGTATAAAACCTGTGCGCGAGTTCCTGTTCGCACGAGGTTATGCAGCGCGGATTTCCGCAGCGCCGTCCGTTCTCCTCAAAGCTTTCGGACATACGCTTCACATCGGGTTCCGATATATCGGAAAGCAGGCGGAGAATGAGAGCCATGCGAATGAATCTGCCGCATCGCGTCTGTTCGAAATAGCAGCATCTCGGGTCGTCGTCCACATCGGCGGAAATCTCGCCGACTCTCGGCAGAGGATGCATTACGATCATGTCGTGCTTTGCGAGCTTCAGCTTTTCTTCGTCCAGCACATACACGTTCTTAAGGCGTTCGTATTCGGCTGCATCGGAAAAGCGTTCCTTTTGGACGCGGGTCATATACAGCACGTCGGCAGTGCGTATTCCATCTTCGAGTGAATCGGTTTCGGTGTATTCTATGCCGTTTTTAACGAAATCGGGGAGCTTCAGCTCGTCGGGAGAAATGAGGATGAAACGGACGCCGCCGTATCTCGCAAGTGCGAATATCAGCGAATGAACCGTTCTGCCGTATTTCAGATCGCCGCATAAAGCGACAGTAAGGTTTTCAAACGAGCTTTTATGGCGATGGATTGTCATTAGGTCGGCAAGCGTCTGTGTCGGATGATAATGCCCGCCGTCGCCCGCGTTGATGACCGGTACTGCCGAATGTCTGAGAGCGGGATACGGCGCGCCCTCCTTCGGATGGCGCATTGCGATTATATCGCAGTAGCCGGATACAACCGCTACGGTGTCCGAAACGCTTTCGCCCTTTGAAACGGAGCTTGACGAAGAATCGGAAAAACCCAGAACATTGCCGCCGAGCCCCAGCATCGCCGATTCAAAGCTGAGACGCGTTCTTGTCGAAGGCTCGAAAAACAGCGTTCCGAGGATCCTGTGCCTGCAGGCGTCGCAGTATTTTTCGGGATGTACCATTATATCCTCCGCAGTCTTTATCAATGCGGAGATCTCATCCGTATCGAAATCAAGGATGTCAATAAGGTTTCTCATTGCTTCATCCTATCCAGCTTTCATCGGAAGGGTTGTCACGGAATGCGAGAAGACGCTTTTCGTCTTCGGGTCTGATATAGTTTTCGTCAACGGCAACGCGGGCGATCGTATCAAAATCGCAGAGACTGACATTCTTCACATCTGCCGCATTCAGACGGTCGATTCCCTTTTTCATGCCGTAGGTGAAGATGCTTACAATGCCGAGAACCTCAGCACCCGCTTCGCGCAACACATCGACCACCTCAAGCACGCTGCCGCCGGTTGAGATCAGGTCCTCCACAACGACGACTTTGTTTCCTTTTTCGAGCCTTCCTTCAATCCGGTTCTGTCTGCCGTGGTCCTTGGCGCCGGAACGCACATACCCCATCGGAAGCCCCATGATGTGCGCGGTTATTGCGGCATGGGCTATTCCGGCGGTGGATGTTCCCATCAGCACCTCCGCTTCGGGATAGTTGTTTCTTATCGCATCCGCAAGCGAATTTTCGACATCGTTTCTCACGCCAACCGCCGTCAGCGTCAGTCGGTTGTCGCAATACACCGGACTTTTGATGCCGCTTGCCCATGTGAACGGTTCATCGGGGCGGAAAAACACCGCTTTTATTTTCAGAAGATCCTTTGCTATAAGCTCTTTTACGTTATTCATTTTCATATTACCTCACTCGCCGAGAAATTCCTTTACCGCTCTTTCGTATGCTTCGCAGGGGTCTGCCGCCGCGGTTATCGGTCTGCCGACGACAATATAATCCGAGCCGAGTTCCCTTGCCTTTGCCGGAGTTGTGACCCTCTTCTGGTCGCTGGCATCGCCGTCGGCAAAACGCACGCCGGGCGTTACGGTAAGGAAAGCGTTTCCGCAGGCGGCGTGTACCTTGCCCGCCTCAAGCGGTGAGCAGACGACGCCGTCAAGTCCTGCAGCCTTTGCGTTTGCGGCGTAGCTCATCACGGTCTTGTCCATCGGTTCCGTTATCAGAAGCTCGTCATGCAGCGCCTTTTCATCGGTGCTTGTAAGCTGCGTCACGGCAATCAGAAGCGGACGTGTTCCGTCTTCACGGGCAAGCCCCCTCAGAGCCGCTTCCATCATGGCGCGTGTACCGGCGGCGTGTACGTTGCACATATCGACATCAAGCGACGACAGCACTTTCATCGCCTTCATGACCGTGTTGGGTATATCATGAAGTTTGAGATCAAGGAAAATGCGATGTCCTCTCTTTTTGATCTCGCGCACTATTGACGGTCCCTCGGAATAATAAAGTTCCATTCCGATCTTCACGAAGGGCTTTCTGCCCTCAAAACGTTCAAGAAATTCAAGCGTTTCCTTTGCGCCCGAAAAATCAAGCGCTATAATCACATCTTCAGCCATTGTGTGCTTCTCCTATTATATCATTCAGATTTTCAATGCGGTATTTTTCCATTGCTACGGGAAGAGCTTCGATTATTTCCATGCAGGCATACGGATTTATGAGATTTGCGGCTCCGACCTGAACGGCTGTGGCACCCGCAAGCATCATTTCGATGACATCCTCCGCCGTCGAAACGCCGCCCATGCCGATTATCGGTATGCTTACTGCTTCGTAAACCTGATATACCATTCTCAGCGCAACCGGAAAAAGCGCTTTGCCGGAATAGCCCGCTATTTTGTTCGCTATGACCGGACGACGGGTTTTCGGGTCAATGCGCATACCGGTCATCGTGTTGATAAGGCTGATACCGTCGGCGCCGCCTTCCTCGCATGCTGCGGCAATCGCAGCAATATCGGTGACGTTCGGCGACAGCTTCATGTATATCGGTTTGTCCGTCACATTCTTCACCGCCTTTGCGATGGCGTATACGTTTTCGCAGGAGGTGCCGTGAGCCATGCCGCCAGCCCGGACGTTGGGACAACTGACATTCACTTCAAGTATTCCGACCTGCTCTTCCCTGCCGAAGCGCTCGCAGAGAGTGACATATTCATCAACGGAAAAACCGCTCACATTCGCTATCACTTTTTTATGAAAGTATTCCTTCATTTCGGGAAGCTCGTGCTCAAGCACGTGTTCCATGCCGGGATTCTGAAGCCCTATCGAATTGATGATTCCCGCATCCCATTCCGCAATCCTCGGTGTGGGGTTGCCGAAGCGGGGAGATACCGTTGTACCCTTGAACGAAAAGGTGCCGAGCATATCAAGCGGATAAAGCGACGCGAACTCCCTGCCGTAGCCGAATGTTCCGCTTGCGGGGATGACCGGATTGTCAAGCTCCCAGCCCGACAGTGTCACTTTTGTATTCACCATATTATTTCACCTCTCTGAAAAACAGGTCCTTCCTTGCAGACACGCTTTGCACCGCTTTTCGTCATCATCGTACAGCCCATGCAGGCGCCGAATCCGCATCCCATACGTTGCTCGAAGCTGTATTCGCCGTCCGTCACCGCCGTTTCTTCCATGGCGCGATACATCGGAAGCGGTCCGCAGGCGTAAAAATATGTATATGCAAGCGTTTTCATCACATCGGTGACGAAACCCTTTGTTCCCATGCTGCCGTCCGCCGTCGTGACATATACGGTCGCGCCGACTTTTTCGAATTCATCGCGATAAAACACCTCGGGAGCGCTGCCGGCTCCGAGAATGACAGTGGGCTTTGCCCCTTTTTCAATCAACCTGCGGCACAGCAGCCAGAGCGGAGGAACTCCTATGCCGCCGCCTACAAGAAGCGGTCTTTCTCCGCTTTTCGAAATGTCATAGCCGTTGCCCAGCCCGACAAGCATATCGACCTTTTTGCCGACCGACATATTGCTCATTTTCTCCGTGCCATTGCCCACCGTTTTGAAAACAAGCGTCAGGACGTCGTTTTCCGCGTCGCACACCGATATGGGGCGGCGGAGATAGCAGCCGTCAACGGTCAGCTCGACAAATTGCCCCGGATTTGTCACTGCCGTAAAGTCGCCTCTGAGCTTCATTTCGTATATGTTTTCGGCTATGCGTCTGTTGCTTATGATCTCGGGAAATATTCTCTGCATTCCGCTATCCTCTCAGTTATCTATCGTTGACACGCAAAGCGTGGTTTCTTCAAGCACATCTATCAGCACGGCGACGGTGTCAAGCGCGGTGAAAGTCGTGATGTTGTTTTCAGTGGCAATCTTGCGTATCATAACGCCGTCGGTACTGCCGCCGCTGTGTGCAATATCGCCGGTATTGACGATATAGGCTATATGCCCCTGGCGGATGGCATTCGGGATGTCGTCGGAGCCGTCGCTTATCTTTTTCAGCACCCGTGTGCGTATGCCGTTCGCCTTGAGGAATGCCGCCGTTCCGGCAGTCGCCTCAATATTGAAGCCAAGGTTATAGAAGCGCCTTATGAGAGGAAGCGCCTCTTCCTTATCGCTGTCGCATACGGTGACAAACACCGTACCGTAGTTCTGCAGCTTCATACCGGACGCCTGAAGCGCCTTATAGAGTGCGCGGTTCAGCTNNNGCGGTTCAGCTTGTCGTCATATCCGATTGCTTCGCCCGTGGATTTCATTTCGGGCGAGAGATATGCATCAAGTCCGCGTATCTTTGAGAAGGAGAAAACGGGAACCTTTACGTACCGGCGCTTTTTCTCTTCGGGATATATTTCGAATATGCCCTGTTCCTTGAGTGATCTGCCGAGTATCACCTCGGTCGCTATATCGGCAAGCGAATAGCCTGTCGCCTTTGAAAGGAACGGTACTGTGCGCGAGGAGCGCGGATTGACCTCGATGATATATACTCTCTCGTCCTTGTCGACGATGAACTGGATGTTGTAGAGTCCGATTATGCCGATCGCAAGCCCCAGCTTTTTTGCGTATGTCAGGATCGTACCTTTTACTTTGTCCGAGATTGAAAACGGCGGATATACGCTGATACTGTCGCCGCTGTGTACTCCGGTGCGCTCGACAAGCTCCATGATGCCCGGTACGAACACGTCTATGCCGTCGCATACGGCATCGACCTCGACTTCCTTGCCAACAATATACTTATCAACAAGCACGGGCTTTTCCTCGCTTATGTCAACGGCGCTTTTCAGATATCTGCGAAGCGATCCCTCATCGGAAACGATCTGCATCGCTCTGCCGCCCAGCACGAACGAAGGACGTACAAGCACGGGATATCCGATCTCTGAAGCGGTTCTTACGCCGTCCTCGATATTCGTGACGGCTTTTCCGTCCGGCTTCGGAATATCAAGCTCTTCAAGCAGTTTTTCAAATGCGTCTCTGTCCTCGGCGTTATCTATCGCCCTGCAGTCGGTGCCGATTATATTGACGCCGCAGTCGGCAAGAGCCGACGCAAGATTTATTGCGGTCTGTCCCCCGAGCGAAGCGATTACGCCGTATGGCTTTTCAAGGTCTATCACATTCATGACATCCTCAACGGTAAGCGGCTCGAAATAGAGTTTATCGGAGGTTGTGTAGTCTGTC
>FR892235.1:2041-10454 GCA_000433115.1 Ruminococcus sp. CAG:382 | reverse complement strand
GTTGTGTAGTCTGTCGAAACGGTTTCGGGGTTGTTATTTATAATTATCGCCTTGTAGCCCGATTTTTTTATCGTCTGCACGGCGTGTACCGTCGAATAATCGAACTCCACGCCCTGGCCGATGCGTATCGGTCCGGCACCCAGCACAACTATGCTACGAGTCGAAGTGTCCCGGCATGATTCGTTTTCTCTGCCGTTATAGGTTGAATAGTAATACGGTATATACGCATCAAATTCAGAAGCGCAGGAATCTATCGCCTTATAACGCGGTGTCATGCCGTTTTCGGTGCGGAGACGTCTCACCGATTTTTCGTCGGTGTTCCAAAGCTTTGCGATGGCTCTGTCGGAAAAGCCGTATTTTTTGCATTCCTCAAGCACGTCAAGGTCCAACGGAGCCGACGCGGCTTCTTTTTCAAGCTCCGCTATATGCGCCAGCTTTGAGATGAAAAAGGCATCTATTCCGGTGATTTCGGAAATGCTGCTTCCGCTTTCACCGCGCCTTAACAGCTCGGTTATCATAAAAATTCTGTCGTCGGTCGCACGGCTGATATAGGACCGAAGCTCTTCCGTCGTCATCGCTTCCGCCTTTTTCAGGAAAAGGTGATACGCGCCGATCTCAAGCGAACGCACTGCTTTGAGCAGACTTTCCTCAAAGTTCCTGCCGACGCTCATTACCTCGCCCGTCGCTTTCATCTGCGTGGAAAGCTCGTTGCTTGCGCCCGAAAATTTATCGAACGGAAAGCGCGGCATTTTGGTAACGATATAGTCAAGCGCGGGTTCAAAGCTTGCCGGAGTGTTCGGAAGCTTTATTTCATCAAGGTGAAGTCCGACCGCAATCTTCGCCGAGACCCGTGCGATCGGGAAGCCGCTTGCCTTGCTCGCAAGCGCGGACGAGCGGGAGACGCGCGGGTTTACTTCTATTACATAATAGTTGAAGGATTTCGGGTCAAGCGCAAACTGTACGTTGCAGCCGCCTTCGATGTTCAACGCACGGATGATTTTCAGGGCGCTGTTTCTGAGCATCTGGTATTCCCTGTTCGCAAGCGTCTGGCTGGGACACACAACGATGGAATCGCCGGTGTGTACGCCGACCGGGTCAAGATTTTCCATGTTACAGACCACGATCGCAGTATCGTTTGCGTCGCGCATCACCTCATATTCGATCTCTTTATAGCCCTTCACGCTTTTTTCAATGAGTACCTCATGGACAGGGGAAAGCTCAAGCGCTTTTTCCATCATGTCGTCAAACTGCGCTTCGTTGTCGACAAATCCGCCGCCCGTGCCGCCGAGCGTGAAAGCGGGGCGCAGTACGACAGGATAGCCTATTTTCGCGGCAGCCGCTCTGCCCTCTTCAACACTGTGTGCCGTTTCGGACGGACATACCGGCTCGCCTATACTTTCGCAAAGCTTTTTGAAAAGCTCTCTGTCCTCGGCGCGCTCAATGCTTTCGCTTTTTGTTCCGAGAAGCTCCGCACGGCATTCGCGGAGTATACCTTTCTTTTCAAGCTGCATCGCAAGGTTGAGTCCCGTCTGTCCGCCGAGTCCCGGTATTATCGCGTCGGGGCGTTCGAAGCGGATGATCTTTGCGATGTATTCAAGAGTAAGCGGTTCCATGTAGACCTTATCGGCTATCGTCGTATCGGTCATGATAGTCGCGGGGTTTGAATTGCAGAGCACTACCTCATAACCCTCTTCCTTAAGTGCAAGGCACGCCTGCGTTCCGGCGTAATCAAATTCCGCAGCCTGACCTATCACTATGGGTCCGCTGCCAATCACCATTATTTTTTTCAGATCGGTTCTCTTTGGCATTATTGTTACCTCCCGGCTCTTTTAAGCATATTCACGAATTCATCGAACAGATATCCGCTGTCCTCCGGTCCGGGTGCGCTTTCGGGATGATACTGCACCGAGAACGCATTGTCGGAGACGGAGCGCATTCCCTCCACCGTGCCGTCAAGCAGATTCACGTGAGTTACCTCAAGTCCGGTGCCTTCAAGTGAGCGGGCGTCAACGGCATAGCTGTGGTTTTGCGAGGTTATTTCAACCTTGCCCGTCAGCAGGTTTTTCACGGGGTGGTTTCCGCCGCGATGGCCGAATTTGAGTTTGTAGGTTTTTGCGCCGTATGCAAGTGCAAGCATCTGGTGTCCGAGACAGATCCCGAATATCGGCAATTTTCCTTTCAGCTCCCTCACCAGACCGATAACGGGAGTCACATCCTGCGGGTCGCCGGGTCCGTTTGAAAGAAACAGTCCGTCGGGAGAGTATTTCATCACGGTTTCGGCAGTGGTATCATACGGGAACACCGTAACGTCGATGCCCCGTGCATTCAAGGAACGGACGATATTGAGCTTCATTCCGCAGTCTATCGCGGCAACACGGAAGCGCGCATTTTCGGCGGGTGAACGCCATATTCTCTGTGTTGAAACAGTACTGACAGCATCGTTACCTATTCCTGTCTCCTCAATTCGTCTTAATCCCTCGGCGGCGCTCACGTCGGGAGTCGTGATTATTCCGAGCCGACTGCCCCTGCTTCGTATGCTGCGGGCAAGCTCACGTGTATCAACTCCGGAAAGCGCCGGAATGCCGTACATGCTCAGCTTGGACGAAAGCGTTCCGGAGCAA
The DNA here is from genome assembly GCA_000433115.1 of Ruminococcus sp. CAG:382. Lineage (GTDB taxonomy): Bacteria > Bacillota > Clostridia > Oscillospirales > CAG-382 > UBA1206. The sequence goes on along the minus strand of FR892235.1, from coordinate 7,833 downwards.
CGGAAGTTCGACGGCTCGTCATTGTATTCACCGACAATGAGTCCGCCTATCGAGGGATGCCATGTTTCGTCGTCAAAATCGTTCACGCCGTAGTTGCCTATTAGCGGGTACGTCATCACAACCCCCTGATAAGTATACGACGGGTCGGAGACTATCTCCTGATATCCTACCATTGAGGTGTTGAAGACCACCTCAAGTACCCTTTCGCAATCGGCACCGAAGCCGTAGCCATAATATTCGCTCCCGTCTTCAAGTATCAGTTTTCTGTCATATTTTCTTGCCATACCGTTTTACCTCCGCACACTGTTTTTATGCATTTGCCGCAGACGCTCCTGCCCTCGAAAGGAGTGCTTCTGCCCATTGAAATGAATTCTTTGCTCTGTATCGTATAACGACTGCCGAGATCGAACACCGTGTAATCGTCTTTATGAAACGGTATTCCGAACCGCTTTCTCGGATTCACGCACATCAGTTCGCACAGCCTGTCAAGCCCGATAATCCCGGCCATGACAAGTTCTGTATACAGCACGGGAAACGCCGTTTCAAGCCCGACTATACCGAAAGCACTGCCCGCAAGTCCGCCGGATTTTTCCTCCGCCGAATGCGGAGCGTGGTCCGTTGCGATCATATCGATTGTTCCGTCTCTTATGCCGTCGATAAGCGCCTTACGGTCATCATTCGTTCCGAGAGGCGGATTCATTCTGAAGCAGCCATCGTCACGAAGGGCATCGGTTGTCAGGACAAGATAGTGCGGTGCGGTTTCACAGGTAACATCTATACCGCGTTTTTTTGCCTGCCTGACAAGGTCAACGCTCTCTTTGGTCGATATATGGCAGATGTGATAGGCGACGCCCGTCTTTTCGGCGAGCTTCAGGTCACGTTCCACCTGCATGTATTCGCTTTCGGGCTGAATCGTTCTGTGTCCGTTTGCTCTTGCATAGACACAGTCACGTATATATCCTCCGTTCACAAATGACATATCCTCACAGTGAGCCGCGATTATTTTTCCTGCCGATTTCGCGGTAAGCATTGCGCTTTGCATAATATCCCCGCTCGCAACGCCCTTTCCGTCATCCGAAAGAGCGCACACATACGGCGCAAGCTCCGCCATATCGGAAAGTTCATTTCCCAATTCCCCTTTTGTTATCGATCCGTACGGATGGACACGAACGACAGCATCACGCTTTATCGCGTCAAGCTCAGGCTCAAGGTTTTTGACGCTGTCCGGCACAGGGGAAAGATTAGGCATGGCGCATACGTCGGTATAGCCGCCGTGAGCTGCCGCAAGTGTACCGGTCTTTATTGTCTCTTTATATGAAAAACCCGGCTCTCTGAGATGCACATGGACATCACAGAAGCCGGGAAAAACAGCAAAATTGCCGTCGGTGAAAACAGAAACACCGTCACCGCGCAAAAATCCGGAGATAAGCGCGTCGATATCCGTATTTGAAAATCTGCTGAACTTAGTCATAAAAAAATGCCTTGCCGACACCGACAAGACTGCGCAGACAAAGACCGCCAATGCATTTGAAGGCGGAAAGCGACCGGACAAATCTTGACGGCATCTCTGTACCGTATTAAAAACTGCTTTATTATTATACACTATCGTTTTGAATTTGTCAAGCGCCAATCGCCCGATTTTTTCGTACAAATTGTAAGGAAACCTAAATTTATCACGAAACCATTGACAAACGCAGATAAATGAATTATAATTATCGTAATCAAAAGGAATAAAATCACGGAATGTCTGCGTGAATTCCGTCGGACACACTGCGGCAATGACGTCGCATTACCGGGAAATGATTGTTTTATGATTGACCAGATTAATATAATACTATTGCTTCTCTTTTTCGCCTGTTACATCTACCAGATGTTCTACATACCGGTTTCATGGCTATGGAAAGCAAAGCCGCACAAAAAAACGCAACGTACGCACGTTGCAGTACTTATCGCCGCGCGCAATGAGGAAAAGGTCATCGGCACCCTTATCGACAGCATCAGGGATCAGGATTATCCTTCGGAGCTTATCGACATATATGTCGTTGCCGACAACTGCACCGACACGACGGCGAAAACAGCTTCCTCGCACGGGGCAACGGTTTTTGAAAGAAATGACACAAGCAAAGTCGGAAAAGGCTATGCGCTTAACTTCCTGCTTTCGAAACTGAAGGAAAGCGGCAAGACACCTGATGCGTACCTCGTTCTGGACGCCGACAATGTGTTGTCACGCGACTTTATTACGGAAATAAACCGCACCTATTCCGACGGATACGAGATCGTGACCTGCTACCGCAACTCAAAAAATTTCGGCGACAGCTGGGTATCGGCGGGATACGGACTTTGGTTTTTACGTGAGGCAAAATACCTCAACGCGTCGCGTATGCTTCTCGGCACGAGCTGTGCCATTTCGGGCACCGGCTTCATGTTCTCACACCGTATTCTCGAAAAACGCGGCGGATGGCATTATTTCCTGCTTACCGAAGATATTGAATTCACTGCCGACAACATCATCAACGGCGAAAAGATCGGATATTCGGCAAAAGCAGTCCTTTATGACGAGCAACCGGTCAAATTCTCACAGTCGTGGCGTCAGCGGATGCGCTGGACGCGCGGTAATATGGATGTCCTCCGTTATTATTGCAGACGTCTGTTCAGGGGTATGTTCAAGGGAAGCTTTTCATGCTATGACATGCTGATGTGCATATGCCCCGGATTCTTCCTCTTCGGCTTCGGTGTCGCGGCAAATGCAGTCGCTATCGTCGAAAACATGACAGGACACGGCTCATGGGCGTTGCTCGGGGCTTCGGTTCTCCGATTGTTCTTCGACGCGTATCTTGCATTCTATGTTACGGGGCTTATCACGACAGTTACCGAATGGAAACAGATCCACGCTCCGGCATACAAAAAGATCCTTTATACCTTCACTTTCCCGCTTTTCATGATGACGTATCTGCCCATCGGCGTTGCTGCCTGCTTCAAAAAGGTCGGCTGGAAGCCTATCGTGCATGACCGGGTCATGAGCCTCAAGGAAATCAAAAGTGAATCCGGTGCAATGCAGAACAAATAAGATATTCTTGCAAAGACCGTAAAAGCAAATATTATCACAGCGTTTCCGCCTTGTATTTCCGCCGAAACGCTGTTTTTGTATGCAGATATTCGTGCTTCATAGGTATGCCTTCTCAAAAAAATCCCGAAGCGAGGGGAAGACCTTTCGCTTCGGGAAGTTAAATTGTTTTTCAGTCTTTATAGAATGCAGCAACATCATCAAGGTCTGCCTGAGCAGCGCCTTCGCGCGCTTCATAGCTTGAAGCGAGTGTGCCGGTTCCGGTCATAAGTGTATGAAGAAGCCACGGAAGCGAGGTACTGTTATTTGTGTTGCCATGGCTGCCGACGTTATACACAAATCCGAGATCAACTCCTCTGCCATCAAGAATGAGGTTCAGCATATCAACACTTTCCTCGTCCTTTGTCTTCTGATATTTGAGGGTGCGTTCGATGTATTCCTTTTTGACAGTGTCAACGGAATAGTATGCCATCGTCTGAAGACAGAGAGAAGCAAAATTCACTTCGTCATCGGCAAGTACGGCCGGGATCGCAAATGCGTTTCCGCTCCAGCAGTTGATGAGAGACATATACTTTTCCTGTTCCTTGTTATACTTCGGAACCGGAAGAATTCCGAAGTCGTCCTCCATAGCTGCGAACTTATGTACGAATAAAAGATTGTCACTGAAGAAGAGCGCTCTTCCATCTATGAACATCTTCGCCGTGAGGTCAAGCGGAGTACCGGAAACGCCGAAATAATCGTTTGCGCAGACATAATTGTCTCTGTCGCGGAACATCTTGTTCATACTGTCAATTACGTCATTTGCACGCGGAGTATTCATCGTGAGCGAAAGCGTTCCGTTATTATCGTCGACGATTCTTTCACCGCTTCCGTAGAAGAAGTTCCAGCTGTCGTCGTTCTGACCGACGTAGCCCGCTCTGTCGCGGTAATCGATTTTTCCGTTCTGATCAAGGTCTTCGTTGCCGTATTGCTTGACAAGCTCATATATTTTGTCAAAAGTCCATTCGCCGTCCTTGACAAGAGAATACAGATCAGGAAGTCCGTATTCCCTCGCGGCATTTTTGTTGAAGAATACGACCGAAGTTGCGTTCATGCCGTAGATTCCGAGCGCGCCCTGTGTGAAATACAGCTTATTGTTTACAGTTACTTCATCATTGAACTGCTTATCCCACCAGCTCGCGGAAGAATCAAAATTGTCAAGCGAGTTAAGATCAACAAATGTGTTCTGAACAGTCAACGCGCCGGTGTCGTACACAGACAAAGCGACAAGATGAACCCCGAGTGTATTGCCCATCGCGTTATTGCGTATCTCCTGCATTGCCGGACCGTTGAAGCGTCCGGATTTCACGAACATTTCCTTGATCGTGATCCCGAGATGCTCCTCAACGCGTCTGTTGCGTTCGATAATTGCAAGATTGACGTTTTCGGTCATGAATTCGGTGTTGCCGGCTGAAAGGTCGTTCGGCATGATCTCCGACATGAAGTTATCGGTATCATCGGTGCTGTAAACAATAAACTCCTTTCCCTGAAAATCCTGACGTTCAATTCTGAACTTCTCTTCTTCCGAAACCTGCTCCGATGCCTCATCGGATACTGTCGTACCGCTTACGGTGCTCTGCGTATCGGGAGCTGAGCTTATGTCGGCTGTATCGCCGCAGGACGCAAACGAAACAGCGAGCAGCAACGACGCGAGAATGAGTGAAAATGACTTTTTCATAATGTGTCTCCGTTTTTTATTTGTTCTTTTCAAGCCAGCTCATATATTCGTTCCAATACCTTCCCGCTTCCTTATATCCGGTGTATGCGATGGATTCCGGATTGGAGAACAGACCCTCGAAGATAAAGACAAGAGTTCTGTCGACGTAAGGTGAAACGGCTTTGAGCTGGGATTCAAGACGTGAGAATTCGGCAGGGATAAGCGGTGTTTTCTGGTCATTGGGATGCCCCTCCCATGTGAAGGTTTCAACATCAGCCCAGAGACTCACGCGAGGCACTCTGTCATGCGCCTTGCGGAGCTGTTCGAAAGCTCTTTCCGAGCCTGCCACATCGGTGGCATAGCATCCGACGGTATCCTGATATGCGATTATGTCAACGTCGAGCTTGTCAAGCTGGGCGCAGAATTTATCATCGCAAACGGCGCTGCTTGTACCGTACGGTGCGGTAAGTATCTTGGCGTCGGGCATAAGCTCGCGTCCGCGCTTTGAGGAAATGTTAATATATTCGATGAATTCATCGCTGAAATACGGGCTGATATAAGATTCGTTTGCCCAATACCAGCCGTAGAACGACTTATGGTGTCCGTATCTTTCGACAAGCTCCAGCATAAGCTCGTTGCGGAGCCTGATGTTTTCGGGAACCAGAAGCCCCTCTCCGCCGTCCCTGACATAATCGTTGGAAATAAACACCTTCATACCCAGCCTGTCGCAGGCAGAAAGCACCTGCTCCAACGGGTCGGCTGTCGCCATTTTTGCCATAGTATAATACTTCGACGGGAAGGACGCAAGTCCGTCATGCTCGGAAACGCAGTTACACATAACGATGTATTCCAACCCTGCAGTTTTCAGGTCGGCAATGAGCGCGTCCCACTGCTCGGGGGTGTAACTCATACAGGCGGAATTCCAATAATAATGACGCTTGTCATGCCAATATATCGAAAACCATGTTCCGGTTATTGGCTTGATTACGGTGTTTTTCATAATGTTTCTCCAAAAGTTTTACTTCTTTTTTC
>FR892235.1:0-1962 GCA_000433115.1 Ruminococcus sp. CAG:382 | reverse complement strand
CAGCCGCACCGCAGCATATACCGATAACAAGTCCTCTGCGGCTTGCTGACGGCTTTGTCTCCGGCTGTGAAACGGCTTCGCTCGTCACGGCGGATTCGGAAGACTCGCTTTCCTCCTCGGAGGGAGCTTCGGATTTCTCCGGCTCCGGCTCTTTCGGTCCCTTATAAGGTGAGCCAAGCTTTACGCCGTTGGGCACGCTGCCCGGCTCGACTACCAGCGTCGTTCTTTCTCCGACATTGCCGGCACAGTCGATTGGTTCAAACTCGTACGTCACGGTTTCCGTTGTGTCTTTTGTGTATGTCAGGTCGTAGAAATTGTTGGGGTAGCTGCTGCGCGCACTCGCGTAGTTCTTGCGGTCAGGTACGCGGAAGGTGAAAAACTCGCCGTTTTTATAGATATTTATACGGTGTATGCCGTAATTATCGTACATTCCCGACCAGTAAACATTCAGACACATCGTGCCGCCGGCATTGTTGAACATCGTGCGGAATGTATCCGGAGCCTTCGGAGGTTCGCTGTCAAGCACACCTGTTTTCAGATAATCGACATATGTGTTATAGTAGCCGTCAACCGTCGTGACCGTTCCGATATAGTGCGGATAGGCAAAGGTGAAAATGCGGTCAACGTATTTGGAAACGATATAGAAATGTTCGATCATATCGCCGATGGGCATAGTCGACCACGTTGTAAAGCCGTTTTCGTTCAGATCCTTGGGCTGAATGAATATTTCGCAGTTCGACCACAGCTTTATATCCTTGCCGCAGTTATCAACGGCGTTGCGGTATGCCTTCGTCATATCCTCAAGATGAGCCGTATCGCACCCTCCCGCGCCGCAGCTGTCCTGCGGAATAAGCACGTCGCCGTCGCGGAAATGTCCTGTTTCGAAGAATTCCTTCCAGAACGTCGAAAGATTGTCGTAATTCTTGCTGACCCAGCTTCCGCCGAAAAGGTTGACATATGGCGACATAAAGAACGGAATTCCGGGGTCAATTGCGGTAAGACGGTCAAGAAGCACGTTCATGCCTGTTGTCAGCCCGTCAACGTAGCGCTTGCGGTTTTTTTCGTTGTCCACCTGTGAGGAGTTGAAAAGCTCCGGCGCAAAATAGAATCCGGCAAACGAGTCTTTGTATTTATCATGATATATACCGTAAATATCCTCGGCAATATCGGCAAAGCGGGCACAGACTTTTTTGAAAGTTTCGACGTTTGCAGGACTCGTCACGTCGATATACCCCCAGCCGCCGGAGGTGTTGCCGGTACCTATTATCACCTTTATATCATTCGCGCTGCATTTTTCGAAGATTTTCGTGACGGAATCGCTTGTCTGAGTCGCACCTTCAAGCTTTGTCGGAAACGCGGCTTGTATTGAGTAATCATCGTCAATATTGACGGTCGCTACGTCAGCCATGACTATATATTCTATGCCGAGGAGCTTCCATTCGGAGATCTCCTGTTCCCATTCCGCATCGGTAAATCCGTTATAAAGCCATGGAGAGATGAAAGCGCCGCTCATTGGCGAAATTCCTTTTGAATCTACCGACGACGGGTCCACCCGAAATGACGAATAGTCCTTCGGCAACGCTTCGTCGCGCGCCGATGCAACAAACGTGAACAGCGGTGCCGTCAGCATAAAAGCGAGGATAAGATACAAAAATCTTTTCACGAAAGACCTCCGAGGCATAATGGCGTATGTGCTGACGCACTGCACAAACGCAGCACGAAGCGACGCATTTCATTTATCGACAACACGTATATAATAGTACAAAAACGTTCGCGTGTCAATAGCGATTTTCGTTTTTTTGTATAATCAACGCTTTTTTCGCCGCAGGGGCGTCAAAAGCAAAAAAACAACGCCCCGCAACACGGACGAGCACGTACACTTTATTCGAAACAAGGGCAGTCAAGACATCGCCAGGCGGACAGAACCTACAGTTTGCTTAACGTAACAAACAAAAAATCCGA
>FR892234.1:2829-19290 GCA_000433115.1 Ruminococcus sp. CAG:382 | reverse complement strand
CGGAGCGAATTCTGTTGTCTTCCCGTAAAAATCACACTTTGTCCCTTATATGCGCCAGCGCCTCTCTTGCCGCCTTTGCAACGTCCTCGTGAACAGCTTCAGACTCCGGCTTCTTCACCGAACCGGAGCGTAGGATTGCAAATTTTGCGCATACCGGACCGACCAGCTCATAAAGCACCGACGATGCGAGTATGACCGTGAGCAGCAGCTGTCCCATCTCTGTGGGAAGCAGACGTGAGCCGAGGAACGCAAGACCGATCGCGACACCTGCCTGCGGTATGAGCGCAAAACCGAGATAATTGCGCGTGTTTTTGCTTTCATTCATGACCGCACAGCCGACAAACGCGCCTATGTATTTGCCGACGATACGAATAATAAAGTATGCAAATCCGAGCAGACCGAAGGTCTTCAGTGCGTTGAGGTCGAGGTTCATGCCGGAAACAATGAAGAACAGCGAGAATATCGGCGGCGTGAAGCCGTTTATCTGATGGAATATTTCGGAATCGCTTGTGAGGTTGATATAAACCGCGCCGAACACCATGCAGGAAAGCAACGGCGAAATGCCCACGGCGGAGCATACGCCCGAAATGCCGAGCAGCATTGCGACGGCGAGTATCAGCCTGTTGTCCTTGCTGCGGGCAGGTGTCAGCAGTTTTGAAAGTATAAATCCGCAGAGAGCGCCGACAATAAGCGCTGCAATGTTGTATAAGATCGGGAGCGCGATGTCCCAGAAAGCGACACTACCGTTTTCGGTGCTGCTTGCGACGGCGGCTGCAACGCTGAACACCAGCAGACAGACCGCATCGTCAAGTGCAACGGTCTGGAGCAGGGTATCCACAAAGTGACCGCGTGCATGGTACTGGTTGATTGTCATCATTGTGCTTGCGGGCGCGGTCGCGGTCGAGATCGCACCGAGAACAAGAGAGAAGCCGAGATCCATTCCGAAAATAAAAAAAGACATCAGGAAAACAAGGATGCCCGGCAGCATGGATTCGAAAAGCGTGATGACAACGGTGCTTTTTCCCGTCGCTTTAAGCACGTCGAGCTTGAAGAACTTTCCGACGCCGAAGGCTATGAATGCAAGAGCAATGTCGCTGACAAAACTCATATTGCCTATAAGTGTCTGCGGTACCGCACCGAGGAGTGACGGACCGATGAGAATTCCGGCAATTATATATCCTGTCACATTCGGAAACTTGCAGAGCTTGGTGAGCCGTGTGACCAAAAAACCTGCCAGCAGCATTACCGACAGCGAAATAAGTATTATCGTTACGTTGCTCATGGACGAATATATTTTTTCGAACATTGTTTTCCTCCTTGACTCGGGATTGATTTTATGTTACTATTATACATATGAAAATTATAAATGCAAATTATTGTTTTTTAACTCACGATAAAAAAATGTAATGGAGGGCGATATAAGGTGCTATCGGCAAAGGTCGAAACGCTCATCGCGGTGAGCGAAACACTCAATTTCACACGTGCCGCAGAACAGCTTAATCTGACACAGCCGGCTGTCAGTCATCATATTAAGCAGCTTGAAGAAGAGCTTGGTGTAAAGATATTTATCCGTGACGGCAACGGACTCAAACTGACGCCCGAAGGCGAGGTGGTTCTTAAGTATGCAAGGCGTATGAACGCATTGTATACGAATCTGCAGACCGCTCTTGCCGATGAAAAACGCAACATAAACCGCCTCACCGTCGGGATAACGCATACTGCGGAAAGCAACCCGATCGCCGAGGTACTTGCGACCTATTCAAGCAAGCATGACGGTGTCAGGATAAAGATGGTGACGAACACCATAAATAATCTTTATTATATGCTAAAGACTTATGATATCGACCTTGCAATTGCCGAGGGCAAGTTCAATGATCCCGATTTCAATAGCATATTGATCGATACCGACTGCCTGTATCTCGCCGTATCGACCGAAAGTGCACTTGCACACAAAAGCATGGTCACGCTGAATGATCTGAAAAAAGAAAAAATGATCCTGCGGCTTCCGAATTCGGGTACGCGAAACCTTTTCGTTTCCCACCTCGAAAGCAACGGAATGTCGATCGATGACTTCAACGTCATTCTTGAGGTTGACAATATTGCAACGATAAAGGACCTGATACGCCGTGAGTTCGGAGTGTCAATACTTCCGAAAAGCGCCTGCCTTGACGAACTGAAAAAAGGGAAAATATCCTTGCTTCCGGTTGAAAATCTGAGCATGACGCGCGAGATCAATCTGGTCTATCACAAGGATTTCGATCATGCGCAGATCCTCCATGACATAATCAAGACCTATAACGAAACCGTCAAGCTGTATACGTGAGGTACATTATATTATGAAAAAACTACCCGAGCTTCTTGCACCGGCAGGAAGTCTTGAATGTCTTAAGGCGGCTGTATGCGGCGGTGCGGACGCAGTCTATTTCGGCGTGCCGCAATTCAATGCGCGTATGAAGGCAAAGAATTTCACGCCTGACGAGCTTGAGCAGGCGTTTGAGCTTTGCGCTCTTTACGGTGTAAAAACCAACGTTACTCTGAATACTCTGCTTTACGGCAGGGAATTTGCGCCGGCACTTGATGTGGTTGCCGGGCTTGAAGAAAAATATCGTCCCGATGCATATATAGTACAGGATCTCGGTCTTGCGCGCGAACTGAAAAAACGGTTCCCCGATATCGTACTTCACGCAAGCACACAGGCGGAGGTACACAACGCTTTTGGACTTGAACCGTTTGTACGTCTCGGCTTTTCGCGGGTAGTGGTTGCCCGCGAGGCGGCGCTTGACGAAATTTTCGCGTTTTCGGACTGCGGGATTGAAACCGAAATATTCATACACGGCGCCATGTGCGTATGCCAGAGCGGAGGGTGTCTCATGTCGTCGCTTATCGGCGGAAGAAGCGGCAACCGTGGCGAGTGTGCTTATCCCTGCCGACTGCCGTATAAAGGTAAGAACAATTATCCGCTGTCGCTCAAAGATATGTGTCTTGCACAGCATATCACCGAAATACTGTCTCTCGGCGTGAATGCGCTCAAAATAGAGGGCAGGATGAAGCCGCCGTCATATGTTTATGAGGTCACGTCGCTGTATCGTCGCCTGCTTGATGAGCGGCGAAACGCCACAGCCGGGGAAATGCGTCGGCTTCAGGCAGTATTTTCACGCTCGGGATTTACCGACGGATATTTCACCGGCAGGCGCACTCCGTCAATGTTCGGTATACGGAGCGATGCCGATAAAGAACAAAGCCGTGCCGTTGTCACCGAAATCGAACAGAGAAAAATCCCTTGTGATATAAAAGCGGAGCTTCATGTTGACAGTGCCGCGAGAATTACGCTTACCTGCCGCGGTGTCACCGCTTTTTCGGAGGGGGATTCGGCGACAAAGGCACAAAACCGACCGCTTTCCGAAAATGACATCGTGTCCCGTCTTTCAAAGCTCGGCAATACTCCTTTTGAAGCGCAAAGCGTGGCTGTGCTTGCCGACAGCGGCGCTTATATGCCCGTGTCATCGCTCAACGCACTGCGCAGGAACGGATGTGCGGAGCTTGAAAGACAGCTGATTTCGGCGCGCCGACGAGAGGCTGCGCCTCCCCCGACGGGGGGCTGCCCCTCCGCTGACGCTCGCGGCTGGGAAAGCCGATGGAACGGCTTTGCCCGGACTTGTCATCCGCATGGGGCAAAAGCCGAACGAGGATTGCATTGCCGCAGCGGTCAGATATGAAATGCCGCTTGAGAGGCCGTCACTTTGGAAGCCGCTTGCCGGAAAATACGGAGACAGACTCTGTCTTGTGCTCCCGCGGACTGTGTATGACGGCGACGCAAAAGAGATTATAAAGCTGATTTCCGAAGCGAAGGAAACGGGTGTTTCAATGGTATGCGTCGAAAATCCGGAGCATATATCGCTTTGCGGCGGATTTGACGTATACGGCGGAATGTGTCTGAATGTCACAAACAGCTTCACCGCGGATACGCTTCGCTTACTCGGTTGCAAACAGATTACGGTTTCTCCGGAGGCGAATATGGCGCTTGCACGAGAAACCGAAAGTGCGTATATTGTCTACGGCAAACTGCCGCTTATGCATACGCGCACCTGCATAATCACAAATATATGCGGCTGTACCGGCAGAAAAGACCCGCACGATTGCCGCGCACTGCTTACCGATCGTACAGGTGCGGGCTTTGAAATACTCGGCGGATACCGCCACACAAACACGATATACACACCGCCACACAAACACGATATACAATTCCGTGCCGCTCTGGCTGCTTGACAAGCCCGTTACGACACCGAATCCGGTTTTGTATTTCTCGACCGAAACGCCGGATGAGGAGAGGGAGATTCTGTCGGCGTACCGCAAAAAGAAAAAGCCGGAAATTCCGGTTACCAGAGGGAAAAACAATTGAAAACAGCGTGTATCGCGGGATTCCCCCGACACACGCTGCTTTTTATCTGCTCAAAAAGTCTCTGCCGGATACATTTCGCCGAAGGCAAAATACCCGACGGCTTCAAAAAATGACCCGCCATAGCCGTGTCTGCCCCGGACGAAACCCTGCTCCCGCAGGACGGTGCGTTGCCGGACACTTCGTGCTTCCAACATCTTTTCGCGGGGTGCGCGGAAAAGCCGCTTGAACAGCCCGCGGAAAGGAGGCCTGCATTCCTGATATCCGGGATTGCGCTCCACTTCGTACATGTGGGTTTTAACAAGGCAGCCACGCACAAGGCAGGCTGTTATATCCCGACGGAAAGCCGCTCAGTTGACGTCGTCGTCCTCGTCGAGGGCTTCGTCAAGATCGATTTCGCCCATGAACTGATCTTCAAACGCATCGGCAACCGCGTCAAATTCGTCGTCATCGTCGATTGTTTCAAGGATTTCGTCACCGTTTTCATCGGTCATAACCTTGAGAATCACATATTCGCCGTCGTCGTTTTCGACAGGCTCAAGCGCGAGGTAATCGCCGCTTTCAAGCTCAAGCGCACCGATGACATAAAATTCGGTTTCAACACCGTCCTCATCGGTCAGCGTCATGATCTCCTGATCGTCGTTTCTTTCGTCCATAGCCATAAAAATAAGCCCTCCGTTGTTTCATCGGAATTTTGATATTATTATACTACCACAACGCCGATAAAATGTCAAGCGGTAAAATAATAACCATTGTATGTTGAGAGCAACGGCGTTTGCAGCCACTTTTTGCGTCGGAAATTCGGTTCTGCGGTGTAAACGAAGCGGATTTTGCCGAAAAAGCGCGCAAAACAGATTTCAATAATTCTCCGCTCCGTCGCTGCGGAGCGTGTTTAATGCAATATTTACATTTGATGTGTTGACATAATACGATAGTATGATTATAATGTATGAAGAACATGCGGACGTGACTGAAATATATGCTGAAGCAGACGTACGCCGGTTTCTCCGGACATGAAAACAGCTCTCCGACGTGTTTTTCGCAAAAAAAATGATGAAATGACGTAAAAAAACTTGCAAAAGCTCTTGAAATAATCAAAAAAATATTGTAAAATAAAATGTCAAATAATATATAGTGAGGTCAGTATGTCGAACAAACTGTTTCAGGGATTAATATACCAGATGAAAGACTCCGTAGATCGCGTCATAGGCGTGATCGACGAAAAGGGCACTGTGGTCGCGTGCAGCCAGCTGTCGCGCATCGGCGAAAATCACCCGGAGGTTATTGAGGAGCTCAACTATACCTTCGACGTGCTTACCTATGAGGGCAACACCTACAAAGCAATCGGAGCTCACACCCATGCCGAAAACATCGTTTTTGTGGAGGGAACAGACCCTGTCGCAAAATCGGTGGTTTCGCTCATCGCCGTCGCGCTTTCCAATCTGAAAACGCTTTACGACGAGAAATATGACAAGACAAACTTTGTCAAGAACATCATCCTTGACAATATCCTTCCCAGCGATATATACGTCAAAGCCAAAGAGCTTCATCTTGACAATGAATCCTACCGTGTGGTATACCTTATCCGCTTCCAGAACAGAGGCGATATTGTTCCCTTTGACGTGATCCAGAATCTTTTCCCCGATAAGACAAAGGACTATGTCATTTCCATCGGCGAAAACGATGTCGTTCTCGTCAAGGACATCAAGAATCCCACCGACTACAAGACGATTGAAGGCTATGCAAAGACGATCGTAGACACCGCGTCGGGCGAATTCTTCCTGAAAACGACAGTCGGTATCGGTTCTGTCGTTAACAGTGTGAAGGAGCTTGCGCGTTCATTCAAGGACGCACAGGTCGCAATCGAAGTCGGCAAGGTATTTGACACCGAAAAGGATGTCATCAACTATGAAACGCTGGGCATCGGCAGACTAATCTATCAGCTGCCCACAACTCTTTGCGAAATGTTCCTTCAGGAGGTGTTCAAGCGCGGTTCGCTTGAATCTCTTGACCGCGAAACGCTTATGACGATTCAGGCGTTCTTCGAAAACAATCTGAACGTTTCGGAAACGAGCCGCAAGCTGTTCGTACACCGTAACACACTTGTATATCGCCTTGAAAAAATCAAAAAGCTCACGGGTCTTGACCTGCGTGAGTTTGACCACGCAATAACCTTCAAGGTTGCGCTCATGGTCAAGAAATATGTGGTTTCAAAGCCCACCCTCTATTAAAAAATGATTTCTTTCCAGAATGTTTCGATGGTGTACCCGAACGGCACCGCCGCACTGAACAACGTTACGCTGAACATCAAAGACGGCGAATTCGTGTTCATAATCGGCAAATCCGGCGCGGGTAAAACGACGCTGACAAAGCTGCTGCTTTGCGAGGAGCGCGTCACCGGCGGAACGCTAACAGTCAATAACTTCAAGCTGAACAAGTTGCCGCAGCGCAAGATACCGTATCTGCGCCGTACTCTCGGTGTCGTTTTTCAGGATTTCAGACTTTTCAAAAACAAGACAGTTTATGAAAACATCGCGTTCACGCTCAGGGTAATAGGCGAGGATCCGCGTATTATCCGCAAGCGGGTGCCGTATTTCCTGAATGTCGTCGATATGACAGACAAGGCTGATCGTTTTCCCGATGAGCTGTCCGGCGGTGAACAGCAGCGCGTCGCGTTTGCCCGCGCACTTGTCAACAATCCCAAAATAATCATTGCAGACGAGCCGACAGGCAATGTTGACCCGGAAATGAGCCGCGAGATCATGGATCTGTTGGTCCGCATCAACAAGCTCGGCAAAACCGTCATCGTTGTCACGCACGAAAAAGACCTCGTTGATGAATACAGGCACCGCGTTATAACTATCAAGGACGGCGAGATAGTGAGCGACCGTTCGGAGGGAGGCTATGATGAAAAAGATTAGAAGCTTCTTCTATCTGCTCGGTCAGGGCTTCATCGGCGTTTTCCGCAACAGTATCATGACCACAGCATCCGTGCTTGTGCTCGTTTGCTGTATGCTCGTTATGGGGACGTTCGGACTTGTCGTCAAGGTCATCGAAAAGAACTTTGAGCAGGTTGACGATTTGAACGTGATTGTGGCGTACCTTGATAAGGAGCTTGACGACACGGCGATCTCTTCGCTGCAAACGCAGATCGAAAATATGCGCAATGTCACGGAAGTGCGCTTTGTCAGCAAGGAACAGGCTCTTGAACGTCTCAAGGAAAAGATGGGCGAGGATGATTTTCTCAGCTATTACGGCGATGAGATGAACCCGCTCCCCGACAGCTTTGAGATCGCGTTTTCCGATCCGGACCAGGCGCATCTGCTGCTCAACAGCGTTGAAAAACTGGACGGCATCGATTCGACAAGCGACAAAATCAGCCTTGTCGAGCGCGTTTCACTCATAACTGGCGGTCTTATGATAATCGCGTGGATCATGATGGCAGTGCTTCTTGTTGTGTCGCTGTTTGTCATCATGAACACGATCAAACTCGGCGTTTTCGCACGTAAGAGCGAAATAACGATAATGCGTTATGTCGGCGCGACCGGTGCTTTCATAACAATGCCGTTTATCGTTGAGGGTATCCTCATAGGTATCTTTGCCGCAGTGATCGCGTCGGGCATACAGTATTATCTTTACAGCTATGTCATCGGTGACATCATTGTTTCATACGGAATCGGCACAATGCCTCCGTTTTCGGATTATATCGGCTTTATCGCTGCCGTCTTCGGCGGGATAGGTCTCTTCGCCGGCATAATCGCAAGCTCGCTCAGCCTGAAGAAATATCTCAAGGCATGACAGGAGCTTTTCGAAAAGTCAAAGCAACGCCGCACAATTGAACAATCGGAATTGAGCGGTATTCCCTCAGAAATCGCGGCGGTGTGCCGCAGTATTGGTGATCAGAATGAAAAAAATAATTTCGGCAATTCTTGTAGCGGTCATGGTAAGCTGCTCGGTTATAGGCTTTTGCGGCAGTGAAACCTTTGCAGCTACAAGCATTGCGGAGGATCAGGCAAATCTGAGTAAGCTGGAGGCGCAGAAAAATGCAACCGCCGCTCAGCGCAATCAGATAAAGAAAACAATAAGCGACCTCAAGGGTCAGTACGAGAACAACTATCAGAAAAAACTGATTCTTGAAAACAGCATTCAGCTCGCCGAAGCCGAGATACAGACAGTCGAGGACCTTATCGCAGGCTACGAAGCGCGCCTTCAGGAGCTTTCCGAAGAACGCTATGAGCAGGATACACAGCTTGATGAGTATTACGCCATCTATTCGAAGATCCTCAATTATTATTACAGATACGGCGATACCGGTTCGTTTGAAATGCTTCTTTCAGCCGACAGCATCACCGACTTCCTGACGCGTCTTGACTATCTCAAATACGTCATGGAATACAACAATACAATAACCGACAGCATCAAGATCGCAAAGGAAAACATTGTCGCAACAAGCTCACTTTATGCCGAGGCGCAGGATAAGCTGACAGCCGAAAGGGAAGGGCTTGTCGTGACAAGGGCGGAGCTTGAAACTCAGATCACGGAGCTTGATGAGCTAAGCTCTTCGATTAAAGGCAACCTTGCAATGAGCGAGGAGCAGGTGCGTCAGCTTCAGTCCGTGACAGATAAGCTCAATCAGGAAATTGCCGATCTCAATAAACAGATAACCGAAAAATACATATACACCGAAACGAGCTATGCATGGCCCATAGACAGTGTGTACTGGTCCGATCCGAACGTCGTGATAACCTGCAAATACGGCTGGCGTGTCAATCCCGTGACCGACAAGAACGAAATGCACAACGGTCTTGATATCAAGGCTCCGAAGGGAACACCCATACAGGCTGCCAAGAGCGGCACCGTCGTCAGAAGTGAAAACTCCGGCGGTTGGGGCAATGTCATCGTGATAGCACACGGTGACGGTACCTCTACACTGTACGCGCATTGCGATAAGCTGCTCGTCTCAAAGGGCGCGACCGTCATGCAGGGACAGGTAATAGCGAGAGTCGGTTCGACAGGTCAGTCCACCGGATATCATCTGCATTTTACGATCTATAAAGGCAGTGAAACCGTAAATCCGGTCGACTATCTTGACGAAAACTTCATCAGAATATTGAACAAACGCGGACTTTCTTTGAAATAATATCCGCAAACCGGTATGCTTTTGTCCGCAGCTGCGGGCAAGAGCGTCCGTTTCTGTTCGCACAAAAAAGCATTTGCGGCACAGCCGCCGTTGATATAACATGAAAAAAAGATTTTCCACCGCGGCGGTGCTGTCTTTATGCGCCGTCGCCATTGTCATAACTTATATTTTCACCGCAAGCGCCGCAAAGAACCATTACGACGCACAGCTTGACAAGGCATACGAGGATCTCGCGCCGTTCACAAAGCTGCTTGAAATTAATAAATACGTGACCGAAAACTATGTCGGCGAAATCGATGAGGACGCACTCATGGAGGGCGTGTTTGACGGCTACTTTGCAGGACTCGGCGACCGCTTCTCTATGTATCATAATAAAGCCGAGATGGATCAGCTCAATATGACTGCCGACGGCAAGCTGGTGGGAATTGGCGTGCTTGCAAGCTATGATGTCGATACCCCCGGCATATATATAAGAAGAGTAATGCCCGATTCTCCTGCGGAAGCAGCCGGCATCAGGGAAAATGACGTCGTCACGGCAGTAAACGGCACAGTCGTCACAGAGGAAACGTACGGCGATTGCATAAACGCCGTGAGGGGCGAGGCGGGTACGAGTGTGACTCTGACCGTTCTGAGCGGCGGTAAAACGACCGATGTGAATGTGACGCGCGCCACCGTGCGTTCAAGAAACGTTTTCATGAACTGGCTGGAAGGCGATATCGCCTTTATACAGATAACCGAGTTTTCGGGAAATGTTGCGACTGACTTTGTTTCCTGCATGAAGGAAGCAGAGACAAAGGGTGCAAAAGGCTATGTTTTCGATATGCGCGGTAATCCCGGCGGCGACCTTGAAATAATCTGCACAGTGCTTGACTATCTCCTCCCCGAAGGACCGATTATCCGCGTCAAGAATGCCGCAGGCAATATCGTGTTCACACGCGATTCCGGAGCAAGCTGCGTGAACGCTCCCATGACAGTGCTGGTGGACGGCAATACCGCTTCCGCAGCAGAGCTTTTCACCGCCGCACTCAGAGATTACCACAAAGCAACAATCATCGGTACGACCACCTTCGGCAAGGGTACCATGCAGCATATAATCACTCTGTCCGATGGCAGCGGAATAAGACTTTCCTGCTATTACTACGACCCGCCTTACGGCGAAAATTATCACGGCAAAGGCATCACGCCCGACATCGTGCTTGAACAGAGCGATTATTACAAGCTGCGCCCCTATCTGCTGAACGAAGAAAACGATATACAAATTCAGGCGGCGAAAAAAGAGCTGCTCAAGATTATCGAAGGAGTTAATTGAAATGGCAAAACAGATTTATGTCTCCAAGGAAGGCTTTGAAAAGCTGCAAAACGAGCTGGAGCATCTTAAAACGGTAAAACGTGTCGAGGTTGCCGAAGCGATCAAAAAGGCACGTGCATACGGCGACCTTTCGGAAAACAGCGAATACGATGAAGCCAAAAACGAGCAGGGCGAAATCGAGTCGAAAATTGCTCAGCTTGAAGCAATGCTTGCAAATGCGGTCGTCCTTGACGACAAGGACGTCAATACCGACCATGTGAATGTCGGTAACCGCGTCAAGATATATGACTTTGAACATGATAAGGAATATGAATACCGCATCGTCGGTGTGACCGAGGCTGATCCTTTTGAAAACAAGATCTCCGACGATTCACCGATAGGCAAAGCTCTTCTCGGCAGCCGCCGCGGCGATACCGTAACGGTCGAGGCGCCCAAGGGCATTATCAAATTCAACATTGTCGAAATTTCAAGATAATTTAAGGAAACAGTATAGATGACAGACGAGAAGATTACCCTGGGCGAAGAAAGTCCGGAGGAAAATTTAAGTGAGATCCTGGCGGTACGCCGCCGCAAGCTCGCCGACTTACAGGCGGCAGGAAGGGATCCGTATCAGATCGTAAAGTACGACGTAACGGCGAAGATCGCTCAGATCAGAGAGGATTTTGCCGCTTTTGAGCCGAATATAACAGAAGAAAACGCTCATTCAATGACCGTTTCGGTCGCCGGCAGAATGATGAGCCGCCGTGATATGGGTAAAGCAAACTTCATTGACCTTGCCGACTCTACGGGACGTATGCAGGTATATGTACGGATCGACGAGATCGGCGAGGATGATTTTGCCGAATTCAAGAAGTGGGATATCGGTGATATAATCGGTATTGAAGGCTTTGTATTCCGCACCCGCCGCGGTGAAATATCAATTCATGCAAAGAAGCTGAAGCTCCTTTCGAAGTCGCTTCTGCCGCTCCCGGAAAAATTCCACGGACTGAAGGACACCGACCTCAGATATCGTCAGAGATATGTTGACCTCATCGTCAATCCCGAGGTAAAGGATACCTTTATCAAGCGCTCGCAGATTTTTCGCGAACTTCGCGCCTTCCTTGACGGTCACGGCTTTCTTGAAGTTGATACACCCGTTCTCCTTCCGCTTGAGATCGGTGCGGCAGCGCGTCCTTTCAAAACCTTCCACAACGCGCTGGGCATTGATATGTACCTTCGCATTGAAACCGAGCTTTATCTCAAGCGACTCATTGTCGGCGGTATCGATAAAGTTTATGAGGTCGGACGTATTTTCCGTAACGAGGGCATGGACGCGTCGCATAACCCCGAATTCACGACAATTGAGATGTATCAGGCATATACCGATTACCTCGGCATGATGGATCTGATAGAAGAAATGTATAAAACCGTGGCCCGCAAGATTTGCGGCAAGGACGTCATAACATACCAGGGCGTCGAAATCGACATGGGTTCTCCGTGGGAGCGGCTCACGATGGTTGAAGCCGTCAGGAAATATGCCGGCGTTGATTATAATTCATGGGCGACCGACGAAGAAGCGCGTGAATGCGCAAAGGCGCACAATGTTCACGTCGATGAGGGAGACAAAGCCACAAAGGGTCATGTTCTTATCGCGTTCTTCGACGCATTTGTTGAGGAAAAACTCATTCAGCCCACAATTATTTACGACTATCCCGTTGAAAACTCTCCGCTTGCGAAGAGAAAGCCATCCAACCCCGCTTTCACCGAAAGATTCGAATATTTCATTTATGCACGCGAAATGGGCAACGCTTTCTCCGAGCTGAACGACCCGATCGATCAGCGCGAACGTTTTGAAAAGCAGGTCGCCGCAAAGCGTGCCACCGCGCCCAATGCACAGGTGGACGAGGACTTCCTCACTGCCCTTGAATACGGCATGCCGCCCACAGGCGGTCTGGGTTTCGGCGTTGACCGTCTGGTCATGTTGCTCACCGACAGCCCCACGATACGCGACGTGTTGCTCTTCCCCACGATGAAGCCCCTTTCTTGACCTATGAAGGAAGATAACAACAGGGAGCAGGAGCTTCGGGAAGAAAACAACGAGCTTGATGTGGAGGAAATGAAATCTTCACTCGGCTCAAAAATGTCGAATTTCTGGTATTTTTATAAGTGGCAGACGATCGTCGGCGTAATTCTCGTCATTGGAATAATCGTCTCGCTTTTGCAGCTTGCCGATAACACGAGACCCGATGCCGCAATAATGTACGTCGGACCGTCATACCTGACCGTCACGGATAAGAAAACGATCGGTGAATCGGCACAGACATATATGATTGATTATAACGATGACGGCGAAAAGGTACTCACCCTGCTTGATATAAACGTCGTGACCGCAAGCGGTGAGCTTGCTGCTTATGCCTATCAGATGAACGCAGAGGCGCAAAAGAGATTTACGACCGAGGTCGTTGCCGGTGATTCGCTCATATATATCCTCGAAAAGTCCTTTTACGACATCCTCGTAGAGCAGAACTGTCTCGCGAAGCTGTCCGATGTGCTCGATGCGGATATGATACCCGAAGGCAGCGATGAATACGGTGCTCAGGTGAAGGATTTGCCGTTTTTCACACAAGAGGGGTTTTCGTCGTTCCCCGACGATGCTTATGTCTGCATACGCAGTGCGCCCGATGATTCAAAGCCGAATTACGGAAGGACACTTGAATACTGGAATTCAAACAGAGTTCTTTTCCGCTCGGTGTTCGCATACAGGAGCAAATGACGTTTTATTCCCATTTATTCGTTGAGAAACAGCCACTTTTTAAGATTTAGTGTTGCATTTTGAACAAAAATGTGATATATTATTCAGAGCGACACGTATACGGCGCGTTTGAGCCGGTACTGTCTGATTGACTCTAAAAATATACGGAGGTCAGCCATCATGGCGAAATACACCAAGTCACAGCAGAAGCGCACGTTTATCATCATCGTCGCACTCTGCCTTATTGCCGCACTCCTCGTTTCAGCGGTACTTATCAGCGCATACAGAACCAATAACAAGCTCTTCAAGAACCAGACTTTTGTCAAAGCTCTCGCAGAAGCCTGCGACATCACTCCCCGTGAAGTTGATCAGGATTTCCTCGATCAGTTTGAATATTTCAGATACAGCTTCCATGTCATGGATGACAGCGGTGTCAATCTTTACCCGTATGTTATCCTCGGCACCAAGGATTATGCCGATTCACTCCTGAACAAATCGGAAGACGATGCAAGCGAGGAAACCTCCTCCGAGTCCGAAACAAGTTCCGATACCAGTGATACCTCCACCGAGGTTTCCGGTCAGGTTTATAAGAAGGACTATTTCATCGTTCCCGCGTATTTCACCGAAAAGTCCGACCTCGCGCTGTTCAGAAATCTGCGCTATCTCTCCGCTGTCAGCGCATATGATGTTGCTAATATTTCCTATTCCCTCGCATATCTGAACTATTATGCTAAGTATACCGGTCAGACCTCCTCTGTTTCCATCGATGACGTCCTCGACGCAATGGAAATCAAAAACCTCAAGGATATGACCGCCGTTTCCTCGCTCACAAAGCTTGAGCATCTCTACCTCGGTCAGACCGCGCTCACAAGCCTTAAGGGCGTTGAGACACTCACATCGCTCAAAACGCTTGACGTTTCCAACTGCGCTGTCACCGATGTTTCCGCAGTCACTGCTCTCAGCAATCTCGAAGAGCTTCTCCTTTCCGGCAACAAGCTTGAAAATCTCGAATCTCTTGCATCAATGACTCAGCTCAAGACACTCGACGTCAGCGCGAATGCTCTCAAAGATATTTCCGCAATCAAGGAACTCACTTCGCTTACCACAATCAGCCTTTCCGAAAACAAAGAGCTTGAGGACGTTTCCGTACTCGCCGGCATGACCAAGCTCAAGACCCTCTATCTCTCCGATACCGCAGTCAAGGATGTTGATTTTGTATCCGGTATGACCGCACTCACTGCTCTCAATGTCAGCACAACTAAGGTAACGAAGCTCCCCGATCTTTCCGCCCTCAAGGAGCTCACAACTCTCAACGCCTCCGGTGCGGACATAGCCGAAGTCGCCGGTATCCACGGCAACGAAAAGCTGACGACCGTCAACCTTTCGGATAATGAAATCGTTGATGTCAGCAATATATATGACCTCAAGGCGCTCGCCACACTGAACCTTTCCAAAAATAAGATCGCAGACATTTCCGGCCTCAAGGATATGCCCGCAATCACGACTTTGAACCTCAGTGAAAACAAAGTTTCCGATCTCACCGACATGGGTACAAAGTTCACGACTCTCACCACTCTTGACCTTTCAAAGAACGAGATCGTTGAAGTTGCCGGTCTCAATGGTCTCAAGTCTCTGACTTCGATCAACCTTTCCGACAACAAGATCAAGTCCGTTGCAGATCTTGCACTTGCGTTTGACCCCGAGAAGCTGAAGACCCTCAACCTCTCCGGCAACAGCGAGATCAATGACTGGTCAAAGATTACGACGATCTATAAGTCCGTAACCGGCAAGCCTTCGTCCTCCGAATCCTCGGAAGCAAGCTCGGATTCATCTGATACTTCAAAATAATTATCAAAGCAAAATCGCAGAGCCGACAAACCGTTGCGGCTTGTTGGCGCCCGCGAGACCGGGGGCTGCCGATACAGGGAGCATTCCATGAACTTCAATGAAATCGCAAACGGCTCTGTCATAATGCTTTCGGGCGATTCCGTCACCGATGCCGGCAGAGCGTACCCAACCGGAACATACAGAACCGGTCTCGGCGGCGGATATGTCAACCGCATGCACGAGATAATAACAGCCGCATACCCCGAAAAGAAGATAAAAATCGTCAACAAGGGAATTTCCGGCGAAACGAGCCGTCAGGTTGCCGCACGTTGGCTTGCCGATCTTGAAGAGGTCAAGCCCGATTACGCCACACTGATGATCGGAGTCAACGATGTATGGCGCAGTTATGACACATATCTTGAACCCGGAATAGCGGTCAGCGCGGACGAATACGAAAAGAATCTCCGCTTCATTCTTGAAAACACAAAAACATTAAAGGGCTTCATGCTCATTTCGCCTATTTTCTTCGAACTTAACCGCGAAGATACGTTCATGAAGCGTATAATTGAGTATTCCGGCATCTGCAAACGCCTTGCCGACGAATACGGTGTCGCATATTGCGACCTTCAGCCCGAAATAGACAGACTTTCTTCTGCAATCTACACCACGACGTTCTCGGGTGACAGAGTGCACCCCGGTCCCGTAGCCTGTATGGCGATTGCAAGGGAAGTTCTCAGACATATGAATTTCAATTTCTGAAAGGTGGTTCTACCATGCCCGATATGCTCGTAAAATTGTATGAGCTTCCCGACAGCAGCGCTCTTTACGCAAAGCTCGCGGAGCAGAACATACAGATTATCCGTCCCATGACTCCCAACAAATACAAGGTGCACGATTTCATACTCAAACATTTTCACATCGGTTGGGCAAATGAGATCGATGCCGCGTTCACAAAATTCCCCGTCTCCTGTTTTGTCGCTTATGACACCGTCGCAAAGAAAATCGTCGGCTTTGCAGGCTACGACTGCACGTATAAGGACTTTTTCGGTCCCACGGGC
>FR892234.1:0-2752 GCA_000433115.1 Ruminococcus sp. CAG:382 | reverse complement strand
TGCCTCGAAGCCATGCGCGACGAGGGATATGGCTATGCCGTCATTGGTTCAGCCGGTCCTGCAAATTTCTATAACAAGTGCTGCGGTGCAACTGTCATCGAGGGCAGCATCCCCGGCATATATGCAAGTCTTATCTGAATTTCAAGGAGCATCCCCAATGAACAAACTTCGTGTCGGAGTCGTGGGCGCAACCGGAATGGTCGGTCAGCGCTTCATAACTCTGCTTCAGAATCATCCGTATTTTGACCTCACCTGCCTTGCAGCCAGCAAGCGTTCAGCCGGAAAGACCTATGAACAGGCAATCGAAGGACGCTGGAAGCTCGGTATACCCTGCCCGGAAAACGTAAAGGGAATGGTCGTGCTTGACGCATCAGAGGTGAACGAGGTCGCAAAAAATGTCGATTTTATCCTCTGCGCGGTCGATATGCCGAAAGATGAGATCCGCGCGCTTGAAGAAGCGTACGCGAAAGCCGAAATTCCCGTTATTTCAAACAACTCCGCAAACCGCCATACACTCGACGTGCCTATGATGATTCCCGAAGTCAACAGCGACCATGCGGAAATTATCGCGGCACAGCGCAAGCGTCTCGGCACAAAAAAAGGTTTTATCGCCGTGAAGCCCAACTGCTCCATACAGAGCTATGTTCCCGCCCTCACACCGCTTCTCGATTTTGAACCCGAACAGGTCTTCGTCACAACCTTCCAGGCAATTTCGGGCGCCGGCAAAACGTTTTCCGATTTTCCCGAAATCGTCGACAACGTCATTCCGTATATCGGCGGCGAAGAGGAAAAGAGCGAAAGAGAGCCTCTCAAGGTATGGGGACATATTGACGGCGATGTGATCGTCAACGCCGAAGCTCCCGTGATTTCCGCACAGTGCATACGTGTTCCCGTCTCCGACGGACACCTTGCAACAGTTGCGGTCAAATTCAGGAAAAAGCCGGATATCGATACTGTGCTTAAGCGTTGGTCTGATTTCAAAGGGCTCCCTCAGGAGCTGAAGCTTCCGCA
The DNA here is from genome assembly GCA_000433115.1 of Ruminococcus sp. CAG:382. GTDB lineage: Bacteria > Bacillota > Clostridia > Oscillospirales > CAG-382 > UBA1206. Next base: position 1,741 of record FR892234.1, on the reverse strand, counting down.
TGCACCCGAACAGTTCATCACATATATCGACGAGCCGAACCGCCCGCAGACAAGGCTTGACCGCGACATTTACGGCGGTATGGGTGTGACCGTCGGCAGGCTGAGAGAGGATAATATTTTTGACCTCAAGTTCGTCTGTCTTTCTCATAATACGCTTCGCGGCGCCGCAGGCGGCGCATTGCTGTCCGCCGAGCTGCTGTATCGACTCGGCTGGCTCTATTGAAGCACAAAAGTATTGAAAACACAGAACAAAACAGCGTTTTTGCTTGAAAAAGCAGGTGAAAACGCTGTTTTTGCTTTCTTATGATTCCACGCGCCGTCGGCGTTATTATACATTTACCTCGGTTTGCATAATTTCTGAGTATTTTGTACTCATCGCGCGAAAATACGGCAATAAGCTCAACCTGACCGTTGATGAAATCGATTCGATTGTGACCCAGGGCAAAGAGCTGGGCGTTTATTTCTATATCTATACCGGCGGCGAGCCGCTTGTACGCAAGAAGGCCCTGCTTGAAATAGCCCGCAGACATTCCGATTGCGAATTTATGACGTTTACGAACGGCACACTTATCGACAACGGGTTTGCCGATGAGCTGCTCAGAGTGAAAAACATAATCCCCGTACTCACCGTAGAGGGATTTGAAGAATCTACCGATGCAAGACGCGGCAGCGGTACGTTTGCCAAGGTCGTTCAGGCAATGGATATTCTGCGTGAAAAGAAGCTGCCGTTCGGCATAAGCTGCTGCTATACAAGTCAGAACCTTGACAGCATAAGCTCCGATGAATACGTCGATCAGATGGTGAAGTGGGGCGCTAAATTCGTGTGGTACTTCCACTATATGCCCGTCGGCAACGATGCCGTGACGGGGCTGCTTCCGACAGCCGCACAGCGTGAGTATATGTATCACCGTATCCGCGAGATACGTTCGACAAAGCCGATGTTTGCGATGGATTTCCAGAACGACGGCGAATATGTCGGCGGCTGTATCGCGGGTGGCAGAAGATATTTCCACATAAACGCCAACGGCGATGCCGATCCGTGCGTTTTCATACACTATTCCGATTCCAACATCAGGGAAAAATCGTTGCTTGAAATATTGCGTTCGCCGCTGTTTATGGCGTACCACGACGGTCAGCCGTTCAACGAGAACCATCTGCGCCCGTGTCCCATGCTTGAAAATCCCGAAAAGCTGAGAGGCATCATCCGCGAAACGGGTGCGCGTTCCACCGATATGCAGTCGCCCGAAAGCGCCGACAATCTCTGTGACAAGTGCGAGGAGTACGCGAAAAACTGGGCGCCCTGCGCCGAAAAGCTGTGGAGCTGCCATTGCTCCGGTTGCAACAAAAAATAACCATGAAAAAGGTCACCGCGCGTTAAGCTGCGATGACCTTTTGATATGCAGCCCCGGTATGCGCTATAAAACTTGGCGGTGAAAGCCCGCTACGTACAGATGCGTTTTCGGATCCCACAGCGTAGCTTACTTCCGGAATTCAGTTGCGAAAACTTTTTGCACGATTTTCAAAAAAACTATTGCAAAACGCTCGCCGAGCTGATATAATAATGAAGCTATCGTGAATCTATCGCTTGGCGCAGCATTTCACGGAAGTACCAAGATCAACCTGAATGCATTGACTTAGTTGCTTTTTCGCGTATTCGCGTAGTTGTTGATTTGTCTGATTGGCTTATCTGACGGGTTTTCTAAAAAATTGAATAATGATTGTTTCCCTCATTTTTGAGGGT
>FR892233.1:8104-26234 GCA_000433115.1 Ruminococcus sp. CAG:382 | reverse complement strand
CTCCGGGTTGGCGGAAACGCCGGACACCTCCGTGTCGTTTCCGCGGTTCAGCAGCACCACGCACGAAAGCACCACCGCGCAGATGAGAAGTAAAGCAATGTAAATTGCGGTAATTCGTTTTTGCATATCAGATTCTCCAATCACGGCTATTATACCCGATTTTTCACCGCTTGTCAACCCACCCCACGGTCACAGGGGAGAGATCCGGATGTATCGCACCCGGCAAAACTGCGAAAGCAGATGATTTTGTCGGCTTATAACCGAAAAAAATCCGAAAACAAAAATTTTGTCGGCATGTGCGCCGACAAAATTCGATAATAACACATTGCCGACTCCCAACGCAGCAATGCGCAGTATGTAAATCAGACTAAATCAGACGTGACCACCATTATGATGCCGTGTCCTGTATTCTTATGCTTTCAAAATCGTTTCCGAATGTCTCCTTGTAAACCGACGTACCGCACTTTTCCGCATCATCACTGCGTATACTTTCCATGTAGTACAGCTCGTCGTTGTCCGTGACGTAATAACAGTATTTCCATTCCAAGCAGTCCGGCTCCACATGCTTCACATACCCGATGATCTTACCGCTTGATCTTTCGATCTTGTATGTGTATGCTGCGAGCAGCTTTTCGCCTGCCAACGTTCTGAAATAGAGATATCTGTCCGTGACCGCAATGACGTTTCCGGTGATTTTCCCCTTATATTCGCCTCCCGGAAGACCGGCGGCGCTGAATCTGACCGGGGACGAACCATCAAAGAAATAAATCTTTAGAGTCACCCCTGCAGAGCTGTATCTAATCACACTCTTTTCGTCGACGATGCTCAGTCCGCTGTCGGTGGCAAAAGCTCTCCTGGCCATGGATGTCGCCTGCTTGCCGAGATAATTGAGGTCGCTGGATTCGATAATATCGATTGCGGCTTTTCCGTTCAGCTTCGTTGAACAATCCACGAGGATGATGGATTCTCTTTCGAGCGCGGGCATAATGTCATAGACCGTCCCCGTCTTGTCGCGTCTGTTTATGACGCAGATTTTCACCGGGGTTACGTATACGTTGTCCGTGTCCCTGTATACGTGACGGCCGGCAAGATATATATGCTCCGAATCTCCGGTGACGTCGCTATAATTATTCGCTGAAGGCGTGGCGCCGGGATAATAGGAATAGCCGTAAACCTTCAGGTCGATTTCGTCAACAAGCACTCCGTCACGGAACGATAAGATACGCTCCTTGAGAAAGTCGTATATGTTGATCGTTCCGTCGTTGTCTACAAACATATTATGCGGCATATTGGGCTGATATATTTCACTTTCAATGGGAGGACTTATGCCCACCTTGTTGTCTTCATCTCCTGCGGGGACAAAGAGCACAAGCTCCGAAACGGGTGCGGTATCGCCGTCAACCGTATTCGCGTTCGTCTTGTTATCGTCGACCGAAAACTCGGGCTGGCTGTTTTCGGGCTCGGATTGGTCACTTTCTTCACCGGAAGTGGTTTCCGATTCTTCGCTTGTTGTCTCTGACACATCCGCACCGGTGCTGTCATCGGTAAAATCCGACGACAGCCCGTCGCCGTTTCCGTTGTCGGAAAGCGCTTCGGCAGGTGTGTTTTGCCGGTCCGGAGGGTCTACGCTGTTACAGGCGCAGAGAACGGTAAACATTGAAACAATGATCAATGCGAGCAGGGTCTTCATTTGCTTTGACATGATGGTCATCCTTTCGTAGTAATTTGTCTGATTTACTTTATGCTTCAGCCTTCCCGAACGTGTGCCTTCACACTTTTCCTACTTCTTGCCTTCGATTCGCATAAAAATGCAGGCGTATTATGCACCACGCGCCGGGTTCGGCATAACATCTGAAAAAAACACAAACTGCCGCCGCACCGGAATGCGACGGCAGATTTCATAACAGGGATATACGGCACGCGGAAGACCGGAAAATTCGGTGCAGATTGCGCGTGTTCGGCTCTTCTCACTCTTCGGTGCGATGTTGTTCCTATTGAATCTATTGACCTCAAATGTAATATATCATAATATTTGCATTTTGTCAACATTAATTCTCAAAAATTTAATGTACCTTAAATCAATAGATGAACTTCCCACCCCTTTTCCGCTTTCGAGACGTCTTGACATTTTATGCTTTAGATCAAAAATCAAAGCGGGGCAGTTTGATAATGCCTCGCTTTGAAGTGATTGGTATTTGAGACTCAAGGGTGACAAACCTTGCATGGCTCATATCCTTCGGCAATAAGCGCCTCTCTGTTTCCGGTGAAATATTCCCTGTTTTTACTACTGATTCTTTTGGCACTTGAGCAACTTGGATAGTGAAATTTTTTTGTGTTTGTGTTCAACACATAATCTCTTTCTTCTCCACTAACAGACGATTCAGAAGATGATTCATTGTTTGTTTCAGACTCTTCGGATTCTTCGCCGTGTACAGGCTCTTCAGAAACATTTGATTCTTCATTCATGCTGCTTGGTTCTTCTGATGAAGACTGTTGAGAATCATCATTTTCTGGCTCTTTTGGCGGGTTCGTGAGTGTATCGGCGTTGGGATTTTTAGTAACTGTAAAAGTGATGCTTTCCCCATCACTTTTACAAATTATATCGCCCTGCATATCGGTTCGGTACACCTTAACGCCGGCATCGCGTAATCTGCTGAGTGTATTGTCCGCAGGGTGACCATATATATTGTCTTTCCCAACTGAAATGACTGCATACCTCGGCATAACAGATCTTAAAAACGGATATGTCGTAGAGTTTTCGGCTCCGTGATGCCCAACCTTAAGGACTGTTGCGGAGATATTTTTCTTGCTGTTCAAAATGGCTTGTTCAGCGTCTCTTTCGGCATCGCCAGTGAATAAAAAGCGCGTTTTGCCGTATGTTATCATCAAAACAATTGAGGCGTTGTTGGAGTCTTTCCCGCTGTTTACGGCAAGAATTTCAATTGTTGCACTACCAAAGACGTATTTGCTTCCTACCGATGGAACTTTCAATCCACCGCCCTTACTTTTCGCAAGCTCGCTGAACTTTTTAAAAGTATCAGAATCGTATTCGGTCACGGGGGAAAGTGTTTGTTTCGCTGTGGTATAGTTGAATGCACCAAGCAAACCGCCAATGTGATCCTCGTGGGGATGCGTTGCAATGACTATATCGAGTTTTTTGACATTTGTTTTTTTTAATACTGCATATATTTTATTGGAATCTCTTCTGTTGCCGCCATCGATGAGCATATAATTCCCATCGCATTCTACCAATGTTGCATCGGCTTGTCCGACATCAATAAAATGCAGAGTAAACGTGGAATCATTTGCGGTTGGTTCTTTTTGCGATTCTTCCTTTGGAGGCTGAGAAGGCTCTTCTTGTGATTCGTATTTCGAAGGCTGAGAAGATTCAATGTTAGATTCTGATGGTGTCATTACTGATGAGTCATCATAATCGCAACTGCTTTCGATAACAGGTAAATCGAGCCTTGAATTATCATTATTATGCTCAGAGTCAGATGTGATTTGATTGATTGAGGTATCGGTGGATTGTGAACCATTGTCAATATTTCCACATCCAACAAGTGACAAAATCGATGAAAACAGAATCAGTAAAATTGCAATGCTGCGTTTCATAAAAATGTAATCCTTTCATTAAAGTTACGGCTACTCTTCAAAAAATAGTGTAGCACTATTTGAATGTAATGTCAAGGCAGAAGAATTATTTATGTGCATTGAATGTGGGACAAGAAAGGAATTTCTCATTTTTCAAAGAAATTTTGCAAAAGCCCTTGACAAAACAAAAAAAAGTGCTATACTAATAGCAATGATTACTGTTAATCAGGAGAAATCAATGCAACGTAACACAACGCAGCGTATTGCAATAATGCGCAATATGCAAAGCAGATGCGACCACCCGACGGCATATGATGTGTATGACGCCGTGAAAACCGAGCTTCCGCACATAAGCCTCACAACGGTTTACAGGTTGCTCAACTCCCTGAACCGCGAAGGGCTTCTCAGACGTATCGTCGTCGAGGGCGAAAGCGACCGCTTTGATGCGGATATCAGCGGGCATTCCCATGCGGTCTGCACCGTCTGCGGCAGAATAATCGATTGCCCGGCGGTTTCGGGTGATGACGCTCCGTTTGAAAAGCTGCTTGAAGCCTACGGCTTTGAAGCGTCGTGCTGTGACATGATTTTTCGCGGCGTCTGCGCCGGATGCAGACAAAAACAATAAGAAAGCATTCGAAAAATAAAACATAACAGGAGAAATTGCAATGGAACTCAAAGGAACAAAAACAGAACAGAACCTCATGACCGCTTTTGCCGGTGAATCTCAGGCAAGAAATAAGTATACTTATTTCGCAAGCAAAGCAAGAAAAGAAGGCTTTGAACAGATCGCCGCAATTTTTGAAGAAACCGCAGCGAACGAAAAAGAGCACGCAAAGCTCTGGTTCAAGGAGCTGTGCGGCGGCGAAATTCCCGACACCGCAGCAAACCTTGAAGCCGCTGCCGAGGGCGAAAACTTCGAATGGACCGATATGTATGCTGAGTTTGCAAAGACCGCAAAGGAAGAAGGCTTTGCCCGCCTTGCATACCTTTTTGAAGCTGTCGGAAAGATCGAAAAGGCACACGAGGAAAGATACAGAAAGCTCCTTGAAAACGTCAAGGACGGCAAGGTGTTTATTGCTGATGATGTTGTTATCTGGCAGTGCACAAACTGCGGTCACATCCATGTCGGCAAGGAAGCTCCGAAGGTATGTCCCGTCTGCGCACATCCTCAGGCATACTTCCAGAGAGTCGCAAACAACTATTGATCGGAATCCGAACGGAATCATACCGGACAAAACACTGCAAAAAACGCTGTGAAATGCGATGAAAACGAGCTGAAAATCGCTGATTCCGCGGTAAAACGCAGTGAAAAATACCCGTTTACGGCGTATGAGGAACCGATATTTTTCGGCGCACGAGGAATCGACGCTCCGATAATCCATCCCCGGAATAATGCAAAAGAAAGCGCGCACCCGTTTTTCGCGGATGCGCGCTTGAACTTTTTTTGTTTGTTTTTGAGTGCAATTCAGCCGAGGAGTGCCGTACCGTAGAGTGCCGCGATAAGTGCATGACCGTCTGCATTGGGATGCGGGTCGATACTCGGAATGCCGTCCCCCGAAATGTTGCAGTTGACAAGGCGGACATCTCCGCTTTCGAATGCGGAATACACGTCCACAAGCGTATAATGCAGTTTTGAAGCTGCTTCGATGATTTCATCGTTGAGCTTTGCGATATATTCGTCGCACATTTTGCCGAAATCGAACACGGAACCGTCACTCAGCATCAGCGTGACGCCTTTGTAGGGGTTGTAAACCGTCTGATAATACAGCTTTGCATTGGGTGCCTTTGCACGTATCTGTGAAATGAAAGACGGTATGTCGGCTCTCAGCTGTGCGATGCCGGTGAGCGCGGAGACTTTGAAAGTATCCGATGTGAAAGCCTCCTTCAGCGCGTCGCCCATCTGTGAAAGGATCGCGATCAGCTGGTCCGGAGAAGCGCTTCCGTCAAGGAGCGGTGAAAAGCGCGGGTCGGACGATGCGACCGCAGAAAACGTAGCAATTGCAGTGCCGAGCAGGTTGTTGGCACCGATGGAGATGATGACGATATCGGTACTTTCGTCAAGTCCGTCGGCGGCTGAAATGTCGCTTTGCATATCGGCTGAGGTGTGACCGTTGACGGCATAGTTTTCGCATTCGAAGTCTTTTCCGGTTTCACGCAGCGACGCCGTCAGCAGGAAGGGAAACGCTTCGGTTTCTCTGTCCGCAAGCCCGTAGCCGTATGCTATCGAATCGCCGAATACGGCGATTTTTGTTGTTTCCTTTTGCGGCTTCACATCCGATACCTCCGGCTCTTCAGATATGTCCGATTCCTCCGATGCGGCGGTTACTGCGGACGCTTCGGAGGTTTTTTCTTCGCTTTTGTCGTGTGATTCTTCGAACGATATATCGTTCGATTTGTCGGGAGTGCTGTTTTCCGCCGCATTGCCGCAGCCGCAGAGCAGCAGGCAGAGCAACGTCAGCAGGGAAGCGAGACTCTTTATTAAAGTCGTTTTTTTCACTGAAATCAACCTTTTTGAGGACTTTTGCCCTTATTTTGTGTTGTATTTGCGTTTTATCTTGTTTGTCGTTGTCTTTTCAAACGGGGTGTCGCGGAAGACGATGTTCTTGATCGCTTTATAAGGCGGCTCTTCATCGTTGTATTTGCTTATCGTATCGTGTATGAGCTTTTCGACATCGGCAACGCCCTTCTGCTCCGCTCTTGCCCTGTTGGGATATATTTCGGCGCTGATGACCATCAAATCGCCTTTTGCCACGGAGGAAATGACGACCTCGTCGATGTATTCGGACATTGCGGCGAGTCTGTCTTCGATTTCCTCGGGATAGACGTTTTTGCCGTTTGCGAGGACGATCATGTTCTTGATTCTTCCGGTTATGAAGAGGAAGCCGTCATGACCGATGCGACCCATGTCGCCGGTGTGGAACCAGCCGTCGATTATGACCTTCTTGGTTGCTTCGGGGTTTTTGTAGTAGCCCAGCATTACGTTGGGACCCTTGACGCATATTTCGCCTTCGCCGTTTTCGTTCGGTTCGTAAATCATAAGCTCAACGCCGGGGAGAGGCAGACCGACAGAACCGTAATCATGAAATTCGGGACGGTTGACGGTGACGAGAGGTCCGCATTCGGAGATGCCGTAGCCGTTTATGAGGGTTATGCCGATATCGGTGAAGAATTCGGCAATATAAGGTTTGAGGGGTGCGCCGCCGCAGATGATGGACTTGCATTTGCCGCCGAAGGTTTCAAGCACATCCCTGAAGAATATTCCGCGCATATCGATGCCGACTTTCAGCAGCGCGCGCGAGGTTTTTATGAGCTTTTTGAACAGCTCGGTCTTGCCCTTTTCGTCGATTTTGTCCCAGATCGCGCGGTAGAATTTTTCAAGGAACAGGGGAACGAGCTGGACCTCGGTGGGATGATATACCTTGAAGTTCGGAAGCAGGGTGCGCAGACTTTCGTTTATGCAGATGCTCATCCCGTGGTGAAGCATGGTGAGAATGCCGCAGGTGGATTCGTATGCGTGATGATACGGAAGGACGGAAAGGCAGGTGTCGGAGATCCACATCATTTTCTGTGAGTTGACGATGTTGAAGCAGAGACAGCTTTCCGACAGCATGACGCCTTTTGATTTGCCTGTCGTGCCCGAAGTGAAAAGCAGCTCCTTGAGATCGTCAACATCGTGGCTGAGACCGAGGTAGCGCTTGTCGCCGCCGTCAAGCAGCTTCATGCCGCGCTTCAGAAGCTCAGACATGGAGTAGTGCATATCATCGGTGACGGAGGGTTCGTCCATGCAGATATAATGCGTTATATTCGGAAGGGAATCGGTCAGGGCGTTAATCTTTTCCTCGACTGATTTTGAATATATCACTGCGCTGCATTCCGCAAAATCAAGGATGTAGCGTGTTTCTTCGTTTGAAAGGTCTTTATCGATGGGGACGACAACGGCGTTTGAGTTGAGGACTGCGAGATAGGCGAGCACCCATTCATAGCGGTTATTGCCGATTATCGCGATATGCTTGCTTTCAAGTCCGAGTACGCAAAGAGCCGTGCCGAAAGAATCCATCTGATGACGCAGCTCGATATAGCTGACATCGGTGATGCTTTTACCTGTGCGGTATCTGAATGCGGGCTTTTCGCCGTACCTCGTTGCGCCCTCGTCAATGAGCTGACGGAGAGAGCCGAGGTCGCGTATGTTATATAAGGGGTAGTTGCTTTTTCTGTTTTTGAACATAGGATGATCACCTCAGTTTGGAGTGGGAATGGCAAATAAACATTCTACTCTAATTATATACATTTTCAAAGAAAAAGCAATACGGAATTTTATGAACCGTATATGAACGTTTTTTTGAGGCTTCGGCGTCATACACGTGTGAAGAGCGGGCTGCGGCGAGCTGTCTGTGGCAAAAGCGATGACTATTGCATATACTTCAGCGAGGTGTTTTCCATGAACGGTATTACGATAACACTGCCCGACGGTGTTGCGGCGAGCTGTGTCGCATACGACGGCGAAAACTATTATGCGTGTGACGGAGTGCGTACCGTCGTTTACGAATTTGATGCTTCCGGTCAGCCTGCCGGGTGCTACAATACGGTGCGACCCTACAAAGCTCTCAGGAGCGATGCTTATTCCGGCGGATTTCTTGCGCTGGGCGACGGGTGCGGGCGGAACATTTATTATCTTGATGCGAATATGCGCGAGACGGGGGCGATATGTCCTGCCGGAGAGGGAAGCGCGCGTTACGTCGGGGTTGCGGTGAACGGAGCGCTGCTTGATGTGACGTATGATCACCGCATCATACGATGCACGCGGAGCGGCGGCTATATCGGCACGCTGAATACCTCGCGCGGCGGCACCGTTTTTCTCGGATACGATGAATATACCGAGGGAAACGCGCTTGCGGTCGAAGAGGACGGCAGGCTTTATGTTGCTGTTGACGGAGAGACGTGTACGATGCCGGCGTGTACTTCATTCCGCGGGTTCCTGCCGTTTGCGGACAAAATTTCGCTTGCTCTCGGGTACAGGTATCTTTACACCTATATCATGCCCGTTGCGGCGGAGGGAAATGCCGATTTTTCGGCAATTCTCGGCGGAATTTTCGGATATAATACGGGAACGGGATGTTGCAATATCAGAGAAAAAGGTGTATAATAATAAAAACATCACAGCACAATCCGCGACCGACGCTGCCCGTGCAGCCGTGTGCCGTGTGCGTGCGGTGAGAATTCATTACCGTGGGAGATCTGTATGACTCCCCGTACACCGGAGACTTCTATGATTTGGGACAGTATTTATCTTACCGCAGAACAAATGAAGCTGCTTGACACTGCCGCCGGAAGGTTCGGAGTCAGTGAAAAGGAGCTTATGCGCTCAGCCGGAGAAGCGATTTACCGCGAGGTCATCGCGGCGGTACCCGATGGCGACATTGCCGTCGTCTGCGGCTCGGGCAACAACGGAGGCGACGGCTATGCCGCCGCGGCAATGCTTGCGGAGGGCGGGCGCAGCGTCACGGTCATTGCGTCTGCACCGCCGAGAGGCGAATCCTCCCGCTTTTTTGCGGAGCGCTATGCATCGATGGGCGGTGAAACGCTGCACTATGCCGATTCACCCATGCAGTGCGCGGATGTTATCGCGGACTCGGCGGTCGTAATCGATGCGCTTTTCGGCTTTTCATTCAGAGGACAGCTTTCGGGCGATTATGCCGAGCTGACGGAGCTTATCAACGGTAGTGACGCTTTTGTCGTTTCGGCGGATATGCCGAGCGGTGTTTATGCCGACGGCGGATATGCCGACGGCTGTGTCAGCGCTGATGTTACCTGCACGTTCAGCGTCAACAAGCCCGCAACGGTGTCTTATCCGGCATACGGCTTCTGCGGCAGGGTCGTGCTGTGCGATATCGGTGTGCCGGAGGAGGCAATGACGGACATATGCTCGGCGGGAGCTATCCTGACGGACGACGTTCTCGGATTTGCGGGAAAGCGTCCGGACAATTCGAACAAGGGTACGTTCGGCACGCTTCTCTCGATATGCGGCTCGCCGAATATGACGGGAGCGGCGTATCTTTCGGCGATGGGAGCGCTCAGGAGCGGCGTCGGTCTGCTTATGATCATGAGCGACAGTGAAACGCTGGGCGTTTTGAAAAACCGGCTTTCGGAGCCTGTTTTTGTGCCGTTCCTCAGCGGCAAACCGTCAAGGAGATATACCGCGCTGCTGGTTGGCTGCGGTATCGGCAGGGTTTATGACAACGTTCTCGGAGACATTCTGAGGGAGCAGCAGCGCATTACAACTATCATTGACGCGGACGGAATAAATTACATCGCTTCGCATATAAATGTACTGACGGAAATGCAGGGTGACATCATTCTGACTCCCCATCCGGGCGAAATGGCAAGACTTACGGGGCGCACGGTCGACTATGTCAACGCGAACCGCGAGGAATGCGCGCGGTCGTTTGCGATGGAGTTCAGATGCGTCCTTGTCCTGAAGGGCAACCGCACGGTCATTGCATCGCCGACGGGACAGGTCAGTATCTGCCCGGTCGGGTGTTCTGCGCTTGCCAAGGGCGGCAGCGGTGATGTGCTTGCCGGTGTTATTGCGTCGCTTGCGGCGCAGGGTGTGTCGCCGTATCAGGCGGCGTGTGTCGGCGTTTATGCGCATGCGCTCGCAGGTGACAGGCTTGCCGCTGTGTGGGGTGAAAGAGGCGTTCTGCCTCACGACCTGCCGCGGGAAATAGGGCGCATTCTGGGATAGCACCTGCTTTTCCGACAATATTAATGATATTATCGGAGTGGTGCTTTTTGAAAAAGATCATAACAGTTTTGCTTTCCGCCGTTCTGGCTCTGACACTTTTTTGCGGCTGTGCGGGCGGCGACGGTACGGATGCTTTGCGTAAAGCGCTGGAGTACCCGCTGACGCTGGACGCGGAATCGGGCGAGCTGGCATTTGTGCTGACGCTTGAAACCAACGAAAACGCGACGGCAAAAATGACGGCTCCGCGCACGCTTTCGGGACTCGACCTCGTGAAGAACAAAAACGGGGTTACGGCGTCGTACAAGGGTATGACGGTGCCGCTTCCCGAAGCGTCGGCGGGTAAGGTGTTTGCGCTTGCGGACATCGTAAACGCGGTCAGGACGGCGCTTGACGACGGTACATACGTCACGGGGCGCGACGGCGACCTCAAGACCGTATCCGCCGCTTGCGGAGATGCGGTATGTACGCTCTATTACATCGACGAAGCGCACTTCAGCTCGGCTGAGATGAGCTGTGGCGGGAAGAAAACGGTATATAACATAACCGTCAGGCAGGCGGAGGAGCAAAGCTCCGCAGTGTCGGCGGAACAATCCAATCAATCAAAGGAAACGGTTCAGGATGCTGAAAAATCGGGCTGAAGCCATTATAAATACTGAAAATCTTGCACATAATTTTAAGAAAATACGCGCGATGGCGGGCGGCAGCCGTGTTATCTCCGTTGTTAAGGCGGATGCATACGGACACGGCGCCGCCGAATGCGCTCACGTTATAGAACGGTGCGGCGGCGATATGTTTGCGGTTGCGTCTGCCGACGAGGGCGCGGCGCTCCGCGAAAGCGGCATTGCGGGTGATATTCTCGTGCTCGGCATAAGCACTGCGGAGGAGCAGAAGCGGCTTCACGAATTTGACCTGATACAGTCGGTCGCGTCACGCGAATATGCGGACGAGCTGGGTGCACTCGGATATCCGGTGAGGATCCACATCAAGATAGATACCGGTATGAGCCGGCTCGGTTTTTACTGCCATGGGGAAGAGGATACCGCGGCAGCATACGAGGCGGTACGCGATGCGCTGGAGAAGAACAAGAACCTGAAATGCGAGGGCGTTTTCACTCATTTCGCCTGCTCGGACGAGCCGTATGATTCCATGACGCGCCGTCAGTTCGGGGCATTTTCGGCGTTTTGCGGTCTGTGTGAGAAAGGCGGTCTCGGGCTCGGTATGCGGCATTGCTGCAATTCGGCAGCGATCGTGAATTTTCCGGAAATGCATCTCGATGCGGTCAGGGCGGGTATTCTGCTTTACGGGCTGTCGCCGAATCCGGGAGTTACCGATGCTGCAGGGCTTTTGCCGTGTATGACGCTGAAGGCGAATGTCGTTCAGCTTTCGCACATCAGAAAGGGCGACACGGTGAGCTACGGCGCGGCGTTTGTCAGCGACCGCGACATGACGGTGGCAACGCTTTCGGTCGGATATGCCGACGGGCTTTTTCGCGCGCTTTCGGGTAAAGCCGACGTTGTGATACGCGGGAAAAAGGCGAAAATGGTGGGAAAGATATGCATGGACATGTGTATGGCGGATGTTTCGGACATTGACTGTGAGGTCGGCGACGAGGCGGTCATTTTCGGCGACGGACAGAGTGCGGACAGACTTGCGGAGCTTGCGGGAACGATCAATTACGAGATACTCTGCTCGGTCAGGAACCGTGTCAGCAGGAGATACATATGACAGGCGTGACGGAGAGGCTTTTTGCGCTTGCGGACGAAGGGTACCGCGAGTTCAATTCGTCGCTCATCCCGACGCTTGACAAAAGCGGTTTCATCGGAGTGAGAACGCCGGCGCTGAGGACGCTTGCGAAGGAGCTTTACGGGACGGGAGAATATGCGGAATTCCTGCGGGAGCTGCCGCACAGGTATTTTGATGAAAATCAGCTCCACGCATTTGTCGTTTCACTCATCAGGGATTACGACGAATGCGTTGCGGCGGTTGATGAATTTTTGCCGTATGTGGACAACTGGGCGACCTGCGACCAGCTTTCGCCGGGTGTGTTTGCAAAAAATCATGAGAGACTCGCTGCGGACGCATACCGCTGGACGGAGGCGGAGCATACGTATACCGTCAGGTTCGGGATCGGTGCGCTGATGGCACACTTTTTAGACGGCGATTTCAAACCGGAATATCTTCGTCGGGTGGCTGAGATCAGGTCAGAGGAGTATTACATCAGGATGATGCAGGCATGGTACTTCGCGACGGCGCTTGCAAAGCAGAGAGAGGCGGCTTTGCCGTATTTTTCGGGCGGTCTGCGCGACGAATGGGTCAGAAAAAAGGCAATATGCAAGGCGATCGAGAGCAGACGCGTCGATGATGCGACGAAGGAGCTTCTCCGCGGAATGAGATAAGAAATAAAATAATTATTGACAAATTGCATGATGGTATGGTATAATACGAATGTCTTAGAGTGAGTCAACGTGAACGCACGCTGAAAGGAGACATTTATGTACCCATTCTATTCGGCAGATATCGGAAAGCGATGTTTGGTTTTCCGGCGTATTATTAGTGTGAACCCGTATATTATGAACAGGAAGTTCGCCTTCCTTTCCGAGAGCGCATGAATTCCCATAGGGGGAGTTTGTGCGCTTTTTTGACTTTTTGAGCTGAAAACAGGAGAAATGAGTATGAATAAAAGAACTTTATTTGCAGGCATGTTGTTTGCCGCAGTGTTATTTTCGGGGTGCGGCGACGGCGTGGCGGACAGCAGTGACATGAGTGAAGCTTCGCGTGGAGAGATTTCGGGGGTGGTATCTGCCGAAAAGGATATATCCGGAAATGAAGAGGTTTCACGTGAGCCGGAGGAAAGCGAAAAAGCAAACGTTTCGGACGGAGGTGCGTCAGAGAACACGGACGTCAGCCGTGAGGGAGATGCTTCGGCGACGGAAGAGGTTTTTGAGATCGACGGGTGCTATTACCTGAATCCCGAAGGGGCGACGGAGGCGGTGACCGGAGATCCCGTAACGATTGAGTTCTCGGATTTCGAAAGCATGGCTGCATTTATGCAGAAAAAGGAATATTCGAAGGCGGAGCTGAAAGATATGGCACGGCTTTTTTCAAAGGATGAGCACGGTATCAGGCTTGGTGATGTGAACCGCGTTTTATTTCCGATAGCCAATGGCTTTGAAGTCGACTGCTGTGCATGGCTTGGTGCTGATCATTTTTGGTATTGTATGGAACATGGTGACAAGGTTACGGAGTTCCATGTTTGGGGGCAAGCAAATCAGCTGAACGAACATCGTGAATATATGAATAACGCATTCAGATATGAGCGCCTTCTTCTGAATCCTCGAACATCCAAACACAAACTGACCAAAGAAGTCAAAAATGGGATAGAACATTTTGATGTTGAATATGAGACATCCACTCATTATCGTCATAAAGGATATTACGATTTCGTAAAAGATGGTGTTTCGTACAGCGTCTATATTACTTATTCATCGGTTCCAAAGGGGGAAAGCAAAGAATCATTGAATGAGATTGCGCAAGTTCATATTATTGCGACGGATGGCCAAAAAGATTGGATATGTACTATAAAGCATCATAATGAAGCGGCGATTGCGGAGCCGGACTATATTGCTTCGTTCGGTTGGAAAGAGATTGACCTCACCAAATAAAGGCATCACCGCGCAAAGCCCGAGCGGCACACTTGCTTGCATCTTTTCCGCCATATTTCAAAAAAATTCTTGTCTGTAGCTCCACTACAGCCTGCGAATTTTTGTTTCATCTGACGAAAAATCCGACTGCGCAATTGCACCATCGGATTTACGCGGTGAAGCCTAAAAGCGGCTTTGATCCGATGACGTACATACTGTAACCCTGTTATAATAAACGAAAAATTCCCGCCGGATTTTGTCCGGCGGGAATTTTGTTTCGGTGCGGTGAGACGGAGGTCAGAATGAACGGCGATCGTCGTATGGTCAGAAGGAACAGCGTTCGGCTGAGGGTCAGAATGAACGGCGACCGTCGTATGGTCAGAAGGAATAGCGCTCGGCTGAGGTGATGCTTCTGCCCGTGTTGCCGGTTGAAGCAGCCCATGTGCCGTCGGAGCCGTCGATATACTGTATCAGAATGCCTATCGCAGTGCCGTCGCCCTTTACGGGAGCGGTACGTCCGAGCGATTTCCACGGAAGCTTTATTTTGAAGTTGCCGTCCTTGAATTCATATGTGAAGCCGGAGAAAGTGGCTTTACCGTCGCCCTCGCCGCCTGCTTCAAAGGTGCTTTTGCCCGTGCGGTTGATGTAATAACGCACACCGTAGCTGTTGGAAAGCACATCTGCGGCGGCGCTGCCGTCGCCCGTTATCCAGAGCTGCACAAGGTCGTTCTTGCCCTCCCACCACGCGCCGTTGCCGTAATCGTCGGAGGCGTCGTTGGTTTTCAGCAGGACGTAAAAGGCTTCCGAATCATATGATAATGCAAACTCGGGCTTTTTGCCGCTGCCGTTTGCCGATGCGAAGGAGGTGAAGTCGGTTTTGAGCGTATCAGAGGAAATCACACCCTCGTTATACGTTTTATCGGTGACAGGAGGGGTCACGGGTTTTACGCCGGAGGTATCCACCTTTTTGCCGTCGTTGTCGTACACGGGTTCGTTTGCCGCGTCGAAGGTCTTTTCGACAAGGGAAGAGATTGTGCTGTAATATTCGGCGTATTCGCGCATCTTCAGACGCTTGAAATAATCGCGCTCGTCATTGAAGCTACCCATGGGGAAATTGCTGAAATAATGCGGGATATCGAACACAATGATGCTTCCGGACAGCGGCGCTTCAAGCGTGAGGGTCTTCATAAGGTCCTCGTGGCGCTTCTGGGTGCTCGTTATTTCAAACACCTCGGCGTCATGCCAGAATTCCGCGCCCGCGCGGCGAACCGCTTTTGCCCACTGTTCGACGTAGGTGAGATAGCTTTTATATGCTTCGTCGGAGACGGCAAGGGTCTGTTCACGACCGAGGCAGTCCTGCGCGGCGAGGATATCGACTACGGGACGACCGCCCTCGGTTTCGGGCATTATCATGCGGTAAAGGTTATCGGCTCCCTTTTCGGGGTCGCCGCTGCGCCATATCGCGGGAGCGATCATGATTTTTGCATCGGGGGCAATTTTGCGTATGTGGTCGCTCTGGTTTTTGTATACATACCTTGCGGCATCGACGCCGCCCGTCAGGTTCAGCCATGCGTCGCAGGTTTCATCGGAGAGATAATAGCCGCCGAAGGCGGGATGACTGCCGTACATTTCGTTGATGTCGTCGATTATATTATAGGAATCGGTGACGATGGCTTCGTATTGAGAGGTATATTTTGCGGGGTCGGTGAAGTTGCTGTCGTGGATAGTGCCGAGCCACACCTTCATACCCAGCTTTTCGGCGGCATCAAGAACCGCCTTGCAAACGTCATCGGTACCATAGGTCTGATTATAGGTATATCCTGCGGCGGTGATGCGTTTGCCGTTTATCAGTGTTGTTTTCGCGTTGAAATGGGTGGAATACTGTATAACGACATATTCCATGCCCATATCGCGCATGCCTTTGAGGTGGAGATACCAGCTATAATCACTGTTGCGGGACGACTCGTTATCGCCGCCGGCGGTGGAAAGCTGGAAGAAGCCGCCGCGGACATAAGGTAGCTGGGGTGCGGCGGCATACACCTCCGCCTCGGCAAGCTTTGCGCCCTTTACGGCGTTGAAACGTATAGTTACGGTCTGCAGGGATTTCACGGGGCTGTCGGCAACGATGCTGTATACGTTTTCGCCGGCGGCGGTCATTGTGAAGTCCGTACCCGCGATTTCGGCATTATTTTCACCGTATGCGGTAATTCCGGATATTTCGCCGTTTGCCACAAGGGTGATGCCTGCAACGGTCGCGGGGTTTTTGAGGGTTATGACAACGGTATTTTCGCCTTCCGCAAGGGTGGTGCCGACGCTGTGGATATTATCGGTAAGCGCGGGACAGTCCTTGCCGTTCAGGGTCGCACTCTGATAGGAGGCAACGTTTGTGTTCGAGGCGAAATACTGAGGGCGGTATTTATAGCCGTAATCGGGTTCGGCTACGGGTGTATCACTGCCGTAAACGGAAATTTCGTCGCAGAGGAAAAGGTACTGTGTATAGGTGAAAATACGGATATAGCGCGCTTTTACGGTATGGTTACGGGTTACGAGATAGCGTTTTGACGTACCGCGTGCGGCAGATGCGGTGCGGATATAGCTCTGACCGAAATCGTCCCAGTTTTCGCCGTCTTCCGAAAAGCGCACGTCGATCCTGTCCGCCGCGCCGCCCGTTCCGGTTGAGGTTATATACGCGCCGAAGGCGACTTCGGAGACGTTCTTTCCGCTGCCGAGGTCAAGGGTTATGATGTTGCCCCGCTTGCCCGTCAGCGGGTCAAGCTCGTCACTTGTTTTGCCGACTACGCCAGTGGGTTCATTGGGGAGAGCGATTACGCCGTCGGTGAGTTTGTTTCCGCTTTCGGTATATATCGAGTTTTCGTTGCCGTCCCACTTGTAAGACGCGCCGAGCGAAAGCAGCTTGCGGTCATGCTCACGGCTGCCGTATGCTGCGGCGGAGCTGATTTTAATTTCTTCCTTGGTTTCGATGGGGAGAACGAAAAGTATTGCTTTGGCGTTAAAGCCGCCCGTTTCGGCAGTCCATTCGCCGGTTGCGCTGTCGTAGGTATCAAATTCGCCGAGGAAGAACGAAAAGTTATAGCCGTCGGTGG
Source organism: Ruminococcus sp. CAG:382 (assembly GCA_000433115.1). Taxonomy (GTDB): domain Bacteria; phylum Bacillota; class Clostridia; order Oscillospirales; family CAG-382; genus UBA1206. Next base: position 9,153 of record FR892233.1, on the reverse strand, counting down.
ACGCGAAAACCCTGATGGGCTTGCCGTTGTATTTGTCAAATTTCAGCTTCAGCGTGTCGATACGGCTCATAAATCCGAGGTCGACGGAAAAATCGACCTGCGAGCCGTCCAGCGTTTCCTGATGGGTTGTACCGTACCAGTCGGTAAAGGTCAGCTTTTTGTCGTTACCCTTTGCGTCCTTCAGCGCGGGTTTGATTGTAACAGCGGTTGAGCTGTCTCCGTCGGTCATTGCGTTCAGGAAGCGGTCGCCGCTGATTGATGCACCGCAGCCGTAAAATACGGTGCAGCCGAGGAAAAGGTTTCCGGTTTCGTTATCGGTTTTGGGGGCCGAGGTTTCGCTTTCGGATATGTTTTTCGAAATCTCATCGGGAGATACGGTGCTTTCCGTATCCGTCGTGCCGGCACAGGCGCTCATAAGTATGCCTCCGAGTATAAGCGACGCTATAACGCCGCGGAATTTTGTTTTCATAACGCGCACAGCTCCTTGATTCAGTTATTTGTGTTATGCGTTGCCATTATAACACATCAGAACCTGTTTTTCAAGTGCGGACGATATTTTTTATTGACAGAAAGGCTTTTGCGTGGTAACATAGTGCTGTTGGGAGATGATTTGCCATGACAGGTGCAGACGCAGTCGTCAGTACATTATATAAAAACGGCGTCAGGGTCATATTCGGCTATCCGGGCGGGAGCGTTCTGCCTGTATACGACAGGCTGAGAAGTTCACGCATAAAGCATTATATGCCGACGCACGAGCAGCATGCCTGCCATGCAGCCGACGGGTACGCACGCGCTTCGGGTAGGACCGGCGTCGTGCTTGCGACCAGCGGTCCGGGAGCGACGAACCTTGTGACGGGTATTGCGAATGCATATATGGATTCGGTGCCGCTGGTTGCGATAACGGGCAACGTGCCGCTGTCGTTGTTGGGCCATGATGCGTTTCAGGAAACTGACATTGCGGGCGTCACGATGCCGATCACAAAGCATAATTTCATCGTGAAAAACGCGGATGAGCTTGCGCCGACGCTGTCGTCGGCGGTCCGGTAGGC